>NZ_JACADR010000206.1 GCF_016106005.1 Roseomonas rosulenta | reverse complement strand
GGCGCTGCCCGCTGCCGCGCAGGCGCCGCTCGCCGCCGAAGGCTGCCTCGGCTGCCACGGGCCGGAGGGCCGCGGCGTGCCGGGCGCCGCGGCGATCGCCGGGCGGGACCGGGCCGAGCTGGTCGCCATCATGCTCGCCTTCCGCGCTGATGAACGCCCCGGCACCATCATGGGGCGCGTCGCCCGCGGCTATACGGAGGCGGAGATCGCCGCCGTGGCCGAGCATTTCTCCCGCATCCGCTGAAGGCCGCGCCATGACGACGAACCTTTCCCGCCGCGCGCTGCTGGCCGGCGGCGCCGCGCTGGCCGCCCCCGCGCCGCTGCACGCCCAGGGCGCGATGCGCCTACTCGTGATCGGTGGCGGCTTCGGCGGCGCCTCGGCCGCGAATTTCGCGCGCCGCACCTACCCCGACGTGCAGGTCACGCTGGTCGAACCGCAGACGCGCTTCGTCACCTGCCCCTATGGCAACCTGCTGCTGGGCGGGGAACGGCAGATCGGCCAGATCACCCATTCCTATGACGGGCTCCGCGCGCGCGGCGTCGACGTGATCCACGACCGTGCCGCCGCGATCGACGCCACGGCGAAGTCGGTGCGCCTCGCCGGTGGCCAGGCGCTGGCCTATGACCGGCTGATCCTGTCGCCCGGCATCGCGCTGCGCTGGGGCGCGATCGAGGGCTACGACCAGGCCGCGGCCGAGACCATGCCCCACGCCTGGATTCCCGCCGATGGCGCGCAGACCCTGCTGCTGCGCCGCCAGCTCGAGGCCATGCCCGATGGCGGCGTCGTCGGCCTCGCCATCCCGCCCAACCCCTTCCGGTGCCCGCCGGGGCCCTATGAGCGGATCAGCATGATCGCGCACTACCTGAAGCGCCATAAGCCGCGTTCCAAGATCCTGGCGCTCGATGCCAAGGAGGGCTTCAGCAAGCAGGGCCTGTTCCAGGACGGCTGGCGCGCCCTGTATGGCGACATGATCGAATGGGTGCCGGGCAACCGCGACGGCAAGGTGGTGAAGGTCGATGTCGGCGAGCGCGTGCTCGAGACCGAGTTCGGCACGCGCCACAAGGTGGACGTGGCGAATGTGATCCCGCCACAATCCGCCGCGGCGCTGGCGATCGAGGCGGGCCTCGTGAACGACACCGGCTGGGTGCCGGTGAACACCCGCAGCTTCGAGGCCCGCGCGGCGGCCGGCATCCATGTGATCGGCGACGCCAACATCCCCGGCCCCATGCCGAAGTCGGGCTATGTGGCGAACACCACGGCCAAGCAGGCGGTGGCGAGCGCAGTGGCGCTGCACCGCGGCCAGCCGGCGCCCGAGGCGGTCTACTTCAACACCTGCTACAGCCATGTCGGCGAGAACTACGGCATCTCGGTCGTGGGCATCTTCCGCCCGAACGCCGACGGCACCGCCATCACGGAAGTCCCCAATTCCGGCGGCGTCTCCCCGCGCGGGGACCTGCCGGAACAGCGCCGGCTCGAGGCGCTGTATGCCGATGCCTGGTACGACAGCATCACGCGATCCATGTTCGGCTGATGATGACGCGACGACGATCCCTGCTGGCGCTGGCGCTGCTGCCCGCGGCCGCCGCCGCCACAACCGCCGACGACGCGCTGGCCGCCGCCATGCGCGAGGCGGTCGGCGATGCCGCGATAACCGATGGCGGCATCACCCTGCGCGCGCCGACAACGGCCGAGAACGGCGGCCAGGTGCCCGTCACCATCCTGGCCGAAAGCCCGATGACGGCGGCAGACCACGTCACCGCCATCCACGTCTTTGCCACCGCCAACCCGACGCCGGGCGTGGCCAGCTTCCGCCTCACGCCGCTGCTCGCGCGCGCCGAGGTCCAGACCCGCATCCGCCTGGCCGAGGCGCAGCGCATCATCGTGCTCGCGCAGATGAACGACGGCCGCGTGCGCCGCGCCACCGCCGAGATCCGCGTCACCACCGGCGGCTGCCTGACATGAGCACGCTCAGCGCACCGCGCATCCGCATCCCGCGCAGCGCCCGCGCCGGCGAGGTGATCGAGATCCGCAGCCTGATCGAGCACCCGATGGAGACCGGCCTGCGCCACGACGGCCCGCGCCGCGACATGCTCACACGCCTGCTGGTGCGCATGAACGGGGAGACGGTGCTGGCGGCGGAGTTCCGCAACGGCACCTCCGCCAACCCCTACCACGTGTTCTTCGTGCGCATGGACCGCACCAGCACCTTCGACTTCACCTGGACCGACGAGGCCGGGCGGACGGCGCGGGCGGAGGCACGGGTCACCGTCGCCTAGAACCGATCCCGATCGGGTGGCATCGCCCGATCCGATGAAGATGCCCGAACCAACAAGACCCTGGAGGCGTTGTCGTGAGCGAATGCGAACGGCAACGGCACCAGGCCATGGCCGGGCCGGAGCAACGCGCCCGCAAGGCTGCCCTGCCGCGGCGCGCGCTGACCCGCGGGCATCAAGTCGCCGGCGGGCGCATGGCGCGACGTCGCGGCGCCCGGACGGGGCGCAGGCGCCTGGAACGGCCGCGCGCGGCCATGGTATCGAAGCCGCCATGAGGCTCCTTGCCGGCGATCCCTTTCCTTGGTTCACCCTGCCCTCCACGGACAACCCGCGCTACGCGTTCCACTCGGTAGCGGGCCGATACGTCCTGATGGCCTTCCTGGGGTCCTCGGCTCAGCCGGCCGCGCAGGCGGCGCTGGCCGCGGTGGCAGCGAACCGCGCGCGCTTCGACGACGACACCGCATGTTTCTTCGGCATCAGCGCCGACCCCGCCGACCGCGCCGGGCACCGCCTGGTGCAGGACCTGCCCGGCATCCGCTTCCTGTTCGACCTGGATGGCGCGGTGGCGCGTGACGTCGGCGTGGTGCGCCCCGACCCGGCGGCGCCGCAGGGCCCGGCCATCTACACGCCGGCATGGGTGCTGCTCGACCCCATGCTGCGCGTGATCGATGCGCGGCCACTGGCCGAAGCCGAGGCGATCATGGCGAGCCTCGCCGCCCTGCCGCCGCCCGAGGCGCATGGCGGCACCGAGATCCCGGCCCCGGTGCTGGTGCTGCCGCGCATCTTCGAGCCCGAGCTCTGCCGCGCGCTGATCGGCCACTACCAGGCGCAGGGCGGCAGCCCCTCGGGCTTCATGCAGGAGGTGGACGGCAAGACCGTCGGCATCTTCGACCCCACGATGAAGCGGCGCAGCGACTGCAACATCGAGGATGAGGGCCTGCGCGCCGCCGCCCGCGCACGCATCCTGCGCCGCGTCGTGCCCGAGCTGAAGCGCGTGCACCACTTCAACGCCACGCGGATGGAGCGCTACATCGTCGCCTGCTACGATTCCGCCGAGCGCGGGCACTTCGCCGCGCATCGCGACAACACCACGGCGGGCACCGCGCATCGCCGCTTCGCGGTCACCATCAACCTGAACGCCGAGGAATTCGCGGGCGGCGAGTTGCGCTTCCCCGAATACGGCAAGCGGTCCTGGCGCGCGCCGACCGGGGGCGCGGTGGTGTTCTCATGCTCCCTGCTGCACCAGGCGCTGCCGGTGACGGCGGGGGTGCGCTACGCCTTCCTGCCCTTCCTGTACGACGAGGCGGCGGCGAAGCTGCGCGAGACGAACAACGACAAGCTCGGCGAGGGGCTCGGGAACTATCGTGCCGGGCCGGCAAAGGCGGCGTCCCGGGCCCCGGCCTGAGGCAGTCGCGGACCGGGTGCAGCCGTGACTGCCCCGGCAGGGCCGCCAGGGGCGCGCAAACCTTGCACGTCCCGCCGCTTTGCGTGCCCAGCACGCGGCGCGCTCATCGCGCTCCGTGGCGGCGCATCCCCGGCGTGCCGCCGGCGGACGGCCTTGCGTCACGCAGCGACGATCAGCCCGGGGCTTCGGGTTGTTGCTGGCAGGCGAATACACGCGGAAATATATGATATTTTACTTATGGAATACCCTAGGTCGATCGCGCCACCCTTCGCTCAACGCGCCGAGACAGGTGCGCCAAACCAGGAGGTGGAAAGCGATGTCCAAGGCTCACGAAGCTCAGGTCGATCCCGCCATCAAGCCGGACGATCTGCTGAAGGCCCGCGAAATCTCCAAGGAAAGTCTCCGCAAGCTCATCGCCATCGCCGAGCACGGCGAGATGCGGCTGGTGAACTGGGAACGCTTCGGCCAGCCCCCGATCATCGACCGCGTGGTCGCCACCCTCGAAGGCCCGGTGAAGATGGCCGGCCAGGTGGTGGACGGCATCTATGCCACCGCCGGCCTGCGCGCGCGCATCCGCGACATCTTCCCGAAGGGCATCCCGCGCCCCGACATCCTGCGCATCGAGGTCGAGGTCGGCCCCGGCTTCGGCTGAGGCGGCCCGCGCCATGGGCGGGTGCGAGCGCGTCTGCACCGGCACCGTGCAGCTCCATCCGACCCGGCACTGCAACCTGCGGTGCCGACACTGCTATTCACTCTCGGGCCCCGAGGAACGCGACGCCCTGCCCGCGCGCCTACTGATCGACGCGCTCGCCGATGCACGCGCGCAGGGCTATGGGCGCGTCAGCTTCTCCGGCGGCGAGCCCATGCTCTATCGCGGCCTGCAGGAGGTCCTGCGGCAGGCACGCGCGCTCGGCATGCTCGCGACGCTCACCACCAACGGCATCCCGCTCACCGAGCGGCGCGTCGCCAGCCTGGCCGGGCTCGTGGACCTCATTGCCATCAGCCTCGACGGGCGGCCGGAGACACATGATGCGCTGCGCGGCCCGCATGCCTTCGACGGCATGCAGGTGCGCCTGCCGCTGCTGCGCGCGAGCGGCATCCCCTTTGGCTTCATCTTCACCCTCACGCGCGACAGCATGGACGACCTCGCCTGGGTTGCGACCTTCGCGATCGAGTCCGGCGCGGCCCTGCTGCAGGTGCATCCGCTGGAGGAGACCGGCCGCGCCGCGGTGGAAACGCGCGGGCAGCAGCCGGACGAACTCGTCGCCAACGCCGCCTACCTGGCCTTCATGCGGCTTCAGGACCGTGTCGGAGAGCGAATCGCCCTGCAACTCGACCTGGCCCACCGCGACCTGATCCGCGCCGAGCCGTGGCGCGTCTACGCCGATGCGGAGCCCGTCCCGGGCGACCTGCCGCTCGCCGCCCTGGTGGACACGCTCGTGGTGGAAACGGACGGGCTGGTGGTGCCGCTCCAATACGGCTTCCCGCGCGCACATGCGCTTGGCCGCCTGGGCGATGCCCCGCTCGCGGCCCTCGGCGCGCGCTGGCGCAACGAGGGCTACGGCGGGTTCCGCGCGCATTGCCGCCGCGTGTTCGAGGAAAGCCTGCTCGACCCCGAGGCACTGCCCGCATTCAACTGGTTCGAGGCGCTGTCCGGCAGGACCGCCGGTCAGTTCTCCAGCTCGCTGTCCCAGTACAGGTAGTCCCGCCACGACTGGTGCAGGTAGTTCGGCGGAAACCCCCGCCCATTGTCCTGCAATTCCCACGAGGTCGGCTGCCGCGGCTCCTGGCGCGGGATCATCCGGCATTCGCGCGGCAGGTGGTTGCCCTTGCGCAGGTTGCACGGCCCGCAGGCGGTCACGACGTTGTCCCAGGACGTCCGCCCCCCGCGCGAGCGCGGGATCACGTGGTCGAAGGTGAGCTCGTGGGTCGGCCGCCCCTCGCCGCAATACTGGCATTCGAAGCGGTCGCGCAGGAACACGTTGAAGCGCGTGAAGGCCGGGCGTCGCGCCGCGGGGATGTACTCCTTCAGCGCGATGACCGAGGGCAGGCGCAGCGCGAGGGAGGGCGAGTGCACCTCCACCTCGTACTCGGACAGCACCGAGACGCGGTCCAGGAACACGGCCTTGATCGCGTCCTGCCAGGACCAGACCGAGAGCGGAAAATACGACAGCGGGCGGAAATCCGCGTTCAGCACGAGCGCAGGATAGGACTGGCCGCCGGTGAAGTGTCCGCCGTCTGGCAAGCGCCGCTCCTTCCAGCGACGCGCCAACTAGACCTTGGGGCCTGACCCGGCGGTAAGGCCCCAGATACAGTGGCGCCGCCGCGATTGCATCGCATCATTGGCATGCGGGGGGCCTGGCCGCAACCCTTGCGGCGCCGGCCTCCGCCGGGTTTCAACAGCCTGTCACGCGGCGTCGCGCCGGCGCTCAACCGGGATGAAGCAGCCCGCGCAGCACCTGCGCCCCCGCCGCCAGGCCGACATCATCCAGCCCATGCCGCAGCCCCGGGCGATACAGTGCGCGCACCGGCACGCCCGCCGCGGCCATGGCCGCCTCCGCGGCGCGCGACGCGGCGGCGGGCACCACCTCGTCATCCTCGCCATGCACCAGCAGCACGGCCGGGCGGGCGACGATCTCCTCCGCAAGCGCATCGCCGCCGATCATCCCGCCGGAATAGGCCAGCACGCAGGCGGCATCCGGCACAGCGCCGCGCAGCCCGGCCTCCAGCACCGTCATCGCCCCCTGGCTGAAGCCCATCAGCGCGACCCGGTCGGGCGGGACGGAGAGCCGCTCCGCCTCACCCGCCACGAAGGCGCCGAGCGCGGCGGCGGCGGCGCGCACCCCGGCGCGCAGCTGTTCCTCCGAACGATCCCACAGCGCGAACCATTGCCGGCCATGGGGCAGGCCCGCGATCCGCTCGGGCGCGTGCGGCGCGACGAACACCGCGCCGGGCACCGCCGGCGCCCAGATCTGCGCCAGGTCGATCAGGTCGTGCCCATCGGCGCCCAGCCCATGCACCAGCACCACCAGCGCATCCGCGCGCCCGCCCGAGGCGGGGCCGAAGCGCGGCCCGTCCAGTTCCACCACGCGGCTCCCCCTTGCGACCAGATGCGGCTGCCCGCTACCCGCTGCCAGCCATGGGCGCAACCGCCATCGTCACCCGCTTCGCACCGAGCCCGACTGGGCTGCTGCACCTGGGCCACGCGCATGCAGCGCTGGCCGCCTGGCAGGCGGCGCGCGAGGCAGGCGGCCGCTTCCTGCTGCGCATCGAGGATATCGACCCCACGCGCTGCCGCCCGGCGTACACCGTGGCGATCCTGGAGGACCTCGCCTGGCTCGGCCTCGACTGGGACGGGCCGGTGCGGGTGCAGTCGCAGCACCTGGCCGACTACCGCGTGGCACTCGACGGCCTGGCCGCGCGGGGCCTGCTCTATCCCTGCTTCTGCACGCGCGGCGACATCGCGCGCGAGATCGCCGCCAGCGCCGCCGCGCCGCATGGGCCGGACGGGCCGCTCTACCCCGGCACCTGCCGACGGCTGCCGCCCGAGCAGCGCGCGGCGCGCATCGCCGCCGGGGAACCCCATGCGCTGCGCCTCGACATGGCGGCGGCGCTGGCCACGTTGCCCGCGCCGCTCAGCTTCCGCGAGCACGGCGAGCGCCGCTGCTGCGACCCCGCGCGCTTCGGCGACGCTGTGCTGGCACGCAAGGACATCCCGGCCTCCTACCACCTGTGCGTCACGCATGACGACGCGCTGCAGGGCGTGACGCTGGTGACGCGCGGCGAGGACCTGCTGCCCGCCACCGACCTGCACCGGCTGCTGCAGCAGCTGATGGGCTGGCCGGAACCGGACTACGCGCATCACCGGCTGCTGACCGATTCCGCCGGCCGGCGGCTCGCCAAGCGGGACCGGGCGGCGACCATCCGGGAGCTGCGGGAGGCCGGCGTCAGTGCCGCCGAGGTGCGGAGCAGGGCGGGGGCGTGACCACCAGCGCGGGCCGCATGGCGAGTGGCCCCGCGCCTGTTGACGGGCGCAGCCCGCCTGAACCCGGGCGCGGCGTCGCGTGGCCGATCCCCGCCCGGGCAGCACGCCCCCCCGCGGACCGTCCACGCAGCCCCACGGCGCGAGATGCCTTGCGTCCGGCGCGCCAGAGGTGATCCTGCCGCGTGCCCTATCTGATCGAGATCCTGCTGTTCCTCGCGCCCTTCGCCGCCTACGGGCTGTGGCGGCGCGCCAACCCATCCACCGAGCCCAGCACCATCATGCTCGTTCTCAGCGGCCTCGGCGCAGTGCTGATGATCGGCGGGGCCATCTGGTACGGGATGTCGCGCAGCCTGGAGCACAGCCGCGACTACGTCCCCGCGCAGCTCGAGCGCAGCGACCTGGCCCCGAGCGAGGCCGAGCCGCGGCGATGAGCGACACCCCGGCCGAGATCATCCCCCGCCCGGACTTCCTCGATTCGCCCGCCGTCGCCGCGGTGCTGGCGGCGCTGCCCGGCGCGCGCGCCGTGGGCGGCTGCGTGCGCGACGCCCTGG
>NZ_JACADR010000205.1 GCF_016106005.1 Roseomonas rosulenta | reverse complement strand
CGCCATCAGCGCCCCGACCAGGATCCCTCAGCACCGTGATCCCCGCCATCCCCCCGCGTGGCGGGCGACCATGCACCGCTCTACGGCCACGCATGCCAGCATTCGGGGTTTCTGGAGGCGTCCAGCTGAAACTTCCTGTCATTCTGATGGTGATCATCGGCATTATTTGTTTGATCACAGGCTTTGATGGTGCAGCCTTTTCCCTGACATGGAGTGATGCGCTCCGGCTCAGGTCCTCCACGGCGGCGCCCGCACGACCGAGGGGGCCCGTCGCGCGATCCGGCATCGTCACGAGAGCCTGAGCGTCCTGGCTCGCCGCCATCGCGTGAGCCCGAAGACCATCGCCGAGTGGCGCGCGCGAGGAAATGTCCCAGGCCAGCGCAACGGGTCGGCGGTGCCGCGCTCCACCACTCTCTCCGTCGAGCATGAGGCGCTCGTCGTCACCTTCCGCCGCCACACCCTCCTGCCCGACAACCCGCTCTACGCCCTGCAGCGCGCCATGCAGCATCGGACGCGCTCGGCGTTTCATCGCTCCCCCCAAGCGCCGCGGGATCCCGCGCCTTCCCGAAACCGATGGCGACAACCTCGCCCGCAATCGCATCAAGGCCTGCCCGATCGGCGAGTTCCAGATCGATATTGCCGAGGTCAGGGCCGGGCAGGGCAAGCTCCAGCGCTTCGCGGCCATCGACCGCTCCTCGAAGCTCGCCTTTGCCCAACGGCACGCGCGTCAGCATGTGGCGCGATCAGCGTGCCACCCTCCTAGCGAAATTTACAGAATCACAAACACGAAGAGACCAATCGAGAGTCAATTTCTCCCTGGATAATACCAATTTGTAACGCGATTCCTTCGCAAGAAAATCGTACCGTCGGGAGGATTCATTAATCGCGTTCATAATAGCCAGGACGTGACAGATTATACCGGGCCGAAATTCAGAATTGTTACGAGGGATTTGCCAACCACCCTGGTACGAACAAATCCATCCATTTGAATTAAAGTTATACAAATATCCAAATACCGTGCTGCCCGAGCGACCCTTGAGAAGATGTATTTCACCAAGTTCTACGCCACGCTGAATCAGGTTATGATGAAAATTCAAAATTCTGCCATCTCGAAATGCCCCCAAACTTCCTCGCGCGCGCCAGGTTTCTTCATGAAGTCGCACCATTTCTTCGAACCACTCCAGCGCCTCCCCCACGCTCCCCGCCCGTTCCAGCCGCACCTCCCCCCGCGCCGCATAGGCCCGAAGCGACCGTCGGATCTGCTGGCGCGTATTCGCACTCAGCGTCGCGAGGTAATCCCCTCCCGCCGCGCGCACCGCATCCAAATCGACATACGGCGCGACGCGTTCCTGGCGACGCCAGGTAAGACCGCCCGCCGCCGCCGCCACCTCCGGCGGTACGCCGCTCAGCGTCATCCCCCAGTTCCATCCCGACCGCCAGGCCGCACGCATCATTCCCGGCAGCACCTCGGCCGGCGCGCCCTCGGCGATCAGCGGCGCGTTGTGCTCGATGAAGGGCGCATCCATGATGGGATCGCCGCTCTCGGACAGGTACAGCCGCCCGCGCCGTCGGTTGAACAGCGCCAGTCCGACCAGCACGCCATCCACCTCGGCGCGCACCACCACCGGGTTCGGGAAGCGCTCCTCCACCAGGCAGCCCATCCAGGTCCAGCCCTGGAAGAACGACGCCGACGGCGCCCGCGCCTCCAACGCCCGCCATGCCTCGCCCAGTTCGGCGAAGCATGAGACACTACCAGCCTCGATGCGGATCGACATGGGGCGAAGGCATCATGAACGGCGCTCCCAGGCAAATCCTTCGTGCAGCAGGCCCGCCGGGTGGCATGCCGTGGCCGACCTGACGCTGCGCGGCGCGCTGCCGCCGCTGCTCCTGCCGCCGCTGCTGCTAGTCCTGGTGGTCCTGGCCGGCGCGCTCATCGCGCCCTGGCGCCGGCGCACGGGCGCGCTGCTCGCCGGCGGCGCGGCGCTTGGCCTACTCGCGCTCGCAACGCCCATGGCAGCCGGCTGGCTGCGTGTCTCGCTCGAAGGCGACATCGCCGCGGCGGCGCCGGGCGCAGCGCCGGGCGCGATCATCGTCCTCGGCGCCGAGGTCGCACGCAGCAGGAGCGATGTCGATGTCGGTCCGCTCACCCTCGAGCGCCTTCGCGCGGCGGCCGCGCTGCACCGCGCGACCGGGCTGCCGCTGCTCGTCGCCGGCGGGCCGATCGCGCCCGGCGATCCGCCGCTCGCAGGGCTGATGGCGCGCAGCCTCGCCGAGGATTTCCGCGTTCCCGTCCGCTGGACCGAGGAGCAGTCCCGCACCACCGGCCAGAATGCGATCCTGTCCGCCGCGCTGCTGGCCGAGGCCGGCATAGGTGCGGCCTATGTCGTGACGCATGCCTGGCACCTGCCGCGCGCGATCGAGGAGTTTGCGCGCACCCCGCTCGCCGTGGTGCCGGCACCGGTGCGCCTCGATCGCCCGCCGCGTGGCATCGCCTCGGATTTCCTGCCGCGCGCCGATCGCCTCGCGGAGAGCTGGTGGGCCATCCGCGAATGGGCCGGGCGACTTGCGCTGCGGCTCGGCTGGTAGGCCGCGCGTGGAGCGTCTCGCGATCACGGAACACGCGCTGCCGGCGGCGTGCGAGCCGTTCCTCGCGCCGCCCGGCATCGGCGATGTCTTTTCCGGCCGTGCCTGGCTGGAGACGACGTTGCGCCACGCGCTGCCCGCCCGCGCGCAGCCGGAATTCCTGCTGGCCGGGCAGGGGGTGCTGCTGCCCCTGCTGCGGACCGGCCGGCGGATGGCGAGCCTGACCACCCCCTACAGCCTGGACTGGCGGCCGCTGGCGTTGCACGGGGCTGGACCGGACGCCCTGCACGCGGCGGGGCGCGAGTTGGGCGCCCAACTCCGCCTGTGCCCGCCCACGCGGATCGAGGCGCTGGACCCTGACGACCCGGCCACCGCCGCGCTGCTCGATGGCCTGCGTGCCGCGGGTCTGGTGCTGCTGCGCTTCGACCATTTCGGCCTCTGGCAGGAGGTGCTGCCGCCGGGCCTGGGCTGGGCCGCGTACCTCGCATCGCGCCCGCCGGCGCTGCGCAACACCATCGCGCGCAGGCTCGCGCGCGCGGCGGGTCGGCTCGACTTCACTCTGCTCGACCGGCCCGGGCCTGCGCTCGAGGACGGCATCGCCGCCTTCGCCGCGGTGCGCGCGCGCAGCTGGAAGCCGGACGAGCCCTTCCCGGAGTTTGACGGCGCGCTGATGCGCGCCCTCGCGCAGACCGGCGAGTTGCGCCTCGGCGTGCTGCGCGCGGGCAGCGTGCCGGTCGCCGCGCAATACTGGATCGTCTCGGGCGGATGGGCTTGCGTGCCGAAGCTGTTCCACGCCGAGGAGGCGCGCGCCGACTCCCCCGGCACGGTGCTCACGGCGCTGATGATCCGCCACCTGCTGGAGACCGACCGCGTCGGCACGCTCGACTTCGGGCGGGGGGACGACGCCTACAAGCGCCAATGGGTCGGCGCGCGGCGGCAGCGGATCGGCGTGCTCGCGCTCGACCCGCGCCACCCGGAGGGGCTCGCCGCCCTTCTGCGTCATGCCGCTGGCCACTTGCGTCGCGGCCTCTCCGGGGATGGGATGGCCAGGTGAGAATTCTCTACAGCCACCGGATCCAGTCGCATGACGGCCAGGGCGTACACCTGGACGCGCTCGTGGCCGCGCTGCGCGCCGCCGGGCACGAGGTGATGGTGGTCGGCCCGCCCGGCTATGCGCAGGCAGGCCTCGGCGGGCAGACCGCCGCCATCGCGCGGATCCGCCGTCTGCTGCCGGGTGCCGTCGGCGAAGTGGCGGAACTCGCCTACACGATCCCGGGGTATCTGCGCCTGGCGCGCGCGGCGCGGGCCTTCCGCCCGGACGTGATCTACGAACGCGCCAACCTGTTCTACCTGGCCGGCGCGCTGCTCGCGCGGCGCCTGCGCCTGCCCCTGCTGCTCGAGGTGAATTCGCCGCTCGCCGAGGAACGCGCGGCATTCGGCCGGCTGCGCCTGCGCCGCCTGGCCGGATGGGCGGAGCGCTTCGTCTGGCGCCGCGCGGACCGCGTGCTGCCGGTGACCGAGGTGCTGGCCGACATGGTCGCCGCCGCGGGCGTGCCACGCGAACTCATCGTGGTGGTGCCGAACGGCATCGACCTCGACGATTTTCCCGACGCGGGCGAGGCGACTGGCCGCGCGCCGGTCGTGCTCGGCTTCGTCGGCTTCGTGCGCGCCTGGCACGGGCTCGAAGGCGTGCTGCGCGCCATGGCGGCGGACGGCGATCCGCAGGTGGTGCTGCAGGTGGTGGGGGAGGGGCCGGCGCTTCCGGCGCTGAGGCAGCTGGCCGAGACGCTCGGCATCGCCGGGCGCGTCGCCTTCCTTGGCCTTGCGACGCGCGCGGAGGTGCCGCGGCTGATCGCCGGCTTTGACATTGCGCTGCAGCCCGCCGCGGTGGCCTATGCCTCGCCGCTGAAGATCTTCGAGTACATGGCGGCGGGGCGTGCCATTGTCGCGCCCGACCAGCCCAATATCCGCGAGGTGCTGGAACATGGGGAAACGGCGCTGCTGTTCCCGCCCGGGGATGCCGCGGCGCTCTGGGCCGCGGTGCGGCGGCTGGCGCAGGATGCCGCGCTGCGCCGACGCCTCGGCGCGGCGGCGCGCGCGGAGGTGGTCGCGCGGGAGCGGACCTGGGCGGGGAATGCGCAGCGAGTGGCAGCGATGGCGGGGGCGCTCCGGCGGCCCGGCGGCGAATGAGCGAGGTCGACGATGCGATCCAGGCGTGACAGGTCCCGCAATCGCCCTTGGGTCGGGCTTGCTGGCGTTCGAGAGCCCGCATGAGGCGCGTCTGCATCGTCGGCGCCGGTGTCATCGCTGCCACGCATGCCGAGGCCCTTTCGCGGCTACCGGGGATTAACCTCGCCGCGGTGGTGGACCCGGACGAAGGCGCGGCCGCCCGCCTTGCGGCGACGTGGCGCATCGGCCAGGTGTACCGCTCGGTGACCGAGGCGCTCGATCACGGTGCGATCGATGCCGCGCACATCCTGGTGCCCCCACCGCTCCACGCCGAGGTCGCGCGGCCATTCCTCGAGGCCGGCAAGGCAGTGCTGGTCGAGAAGCCGCTTGCCGTCACCACGGCGGCCTGCGAGATGCTCCGCGACACCGCGCAGACATGCGGCGCTGTCCTGGCCGTCAATCAGAACTTCCTGTTTCATCCCGCCTTTCTCCAGCTTCGGAAACAGTTGAGCGCCGGGCGGTTCGGTCCCCCGCGTTCGGTCGCCTGCACCTACGCCATGCCGCTGCGCCAGCTCGCCGCTCGGCAATTCGGGCATTGGATGTTCCATGCGCCCGGCAACATCCTGCTCGAGCAGGCGGTTCATCCGCTGTCTCAGATCCTGGCGCTTGCAGGGGCGGTGCGCGATATCCGCGCGATCGCAGAGCCGGCCCGGGAGATCTCGCCTGGCGTCGCCTTCCACGCCGGCGTGACCGCCAGCCTGGACTGCGTAAGCCTGCCGGCGCATCTCAGCTTCGCCGTTGGCCGGCAGTTTCCGGTCTGGCAGGTCGCCGTTGTCTGCGACGATGGCGTCATCACCGCGGACATGGTGACAAACAGGGTCTGGGGCCAGGGACGCACGCGCTGGGTGGAGCCGGTCGACAACCTTGCCTCGGGGCTTCGCACCGCCTCGGCGATGGTGGGCGCAAGCGTTCGCAACCTGGCGCGCTTCGGAGTCTCCACGCTGGGCCTGGCTGGGCGAAGCGACCCCTTCTTCCAGAGCATGCGCGGCAGCATCGCCGCATTTCACGCGGCCCTGTCCGGCGGTGCACCCTTTCCCGCCGATGCAGGCTTCGGCACGGCACTTGTGCAGGCATGCGAGAGGATCAGCGCGCAGGCCTTCGCACCGCCCCCGCCCGCTCGCCTGCCGCGGCCGGCACTCCTGGCCGTCGCGGGCAGCGATGTGGCGCTGATCGGCGGCACCGGGTTCATCGGCAGCGAAGTGGCCCGGCGTCTGATCGATGAGGGCAGGCGCGTCTCCGTCCTCGCGCGCAATGTCACCAACCTCCCGGCACCCTTCGACCGGCCGGAGGTCGAGCTGCACAGGGGCGACATGCGCGACCGCAGCGCCGTGGAACGTGCGATCGGATCGGCGCCCGTCGTCATAAACCTCGCCCATGGCGGTGGAGGCGGCAGTTTCGAGGCGATCCGCGCCGCCATGCTCGGCGGTGCCGAGGGCGTCGCCCAAGCCTGCATGGCGGCCTCCGTGCGGCGCATGATCCATGTCGGCTCGATCGCCTCGCTTTATTGCGGAGCGGAGGCCGGCACCATCACTGGCGCGACGCCGCCCGATCCCGAGGATGAACGCCGCGCCGACTACGCGCGGGCGAAGATCCTCTGCGACCGCCTGCTGATGGACCTGCATGCGCAGCGCGGCCTGCCGGTCGTGATCCTGCGCCCCGGCCTGGTCCTCGGGCCTGGCACCTCGCCATTCCACAGCGGTCTGGGCTTCTTCAACAACGAGCAGCACTGCATCGGCTGGAATGCGGGCCGCAATCCGCTGCCCTTCGTCCTTGTCCAGGACGTCGCGGCGGCGATCCTGCTGGCGGCATCCGCCGAGGGGATCGAGGGCCACTGCTACAACCTCGTGGGCGATGTCCGTCCCTCGGCACGCGAGTTCATCGCGCAGCTCGCGCAGGCGACAGGGCGGCCGCTGCGCTTTCATCCCAAGGCGCCCGACCTGCTGTTGCTGGAGGAGGGGGCGAAGTGGCTGCTGAAGCGGCTGGGGGGGCGACGCGGCCCGGCGCCCTCGCGCCGCGACCTGCTGTCGCGCGGGCTGCGCGCTCGGTTCGACTGCGACGACGCGAAGCGCGACCTGGGTTGGCGCCCGGTCGGGGATGCGCGCGAGTTCATGCGCCTTGCCCTGGGACATCCGGCGCTTGACTGAGCCCGCGCCACGCCACGTGCTGGCCGTGTTCTCGACCTTCGCGGTTGGTGGACCGCAGGTCCGTTTCTGCAGCCTCGTGGAAGCGCTCGGACCGGCCTGCCGCTACAGCATCATTTCCATGGACGGCGCGTTCGACTGCGCCGCGCGGCTTCCTCCGGCGACGCAAGTGGCCTTCCCCGCGCTGGCGCTCCGGAAGGGGGCGACGCTCTCCAACATCGTCTCATTCGCGCGCATGCTCCGCACCCTCCGCCCCGACGTGCTGCTGACCCACAACTGGGGCAGCATCGAATGGGCCATGGCGAACCACCTGGTCGGCTGCCGCCATGTCCACATCGAGGACGGCTTCGGGCCGGATGAGCAGGCGGCGCAGATCCCGCGCCGCGTGCTGCTGCGGCGCCTGTTCCTGCGCCGCGCCACGGTCGTCGTTCCCTCGCAGACGCTGCGGGCCATCGCCATCCGCGACTGGCGTCTGCCCGAGCGGCGGCTGCGCTACATCCCGAACGGCATCGACCTCGACGCCTTCGCGCGCGTTCCGGTTCCTGCGCCGCGCCCCGAGGCGACAATCTGCACCGTCGCCGCCCTGCGCGCGGAGAAGAACATCGCCCGCCTTCTGAAGGCCTTCGCGATGCTGCCTGCGGAGCTGGAGGCGAGGCTTGTGGTGGCGGGGGATGGTGCGGAACGCGCCGGGCTCGAAGCCCTCGCCGCCACGCTCGGCCTGCGCGAACGCGTCGAATTCCTCGGTCAGCGTGGCGACGTGCCGAAAGTCCTGGCCGGCGCCAGCGTCTTCGCGCTCTCCTCCGATACGGAACAGATGCCGCTCTCGGTGCTGGAGGCGATGGCCACCGGCCTTCCCGTCGCCTCGACCGACGTGGGCGACGTGCGCAGCATTCTCGCGCCGGAGAACGCGCCCTTCGTGGTGCCGCGCGACGACGCGGCGCTGTCGCGCGCGATCGCCGCGCTTCTCGTGGACGCGGAACTGCGCCGTCACATCGGCACGGCGAACCGCCGCCGCGCCGAGGAATGCTTCGGCGAGCAGGCGATGTTCGAAGCCTATCGCGAGGTCCTGTTCGGCGCAGGCTGAGCGACCGCTTGAGAGTGCCGGCAGCAGCCCGCTCCTCCACCCCAGCATCCTTAGATGTTTGGTCCCGGGCTTTGGTGGTGCAGTCTTCTCCCTGGCATGGAGGGATGCGCTATGGGGCAGGTTCTTCACGGCTGCGCCCGCACGACAGAGGCGGTCCGTCGCGCGATCCAGCATAGTC
>NZ_JACADR010000204.1 GCF_016106005.1 Roseomonas rosulenta | reverse complement strand
GCCCTCGGCACCGTGCGGTGGCGGCTTGCGGCAAGGCAGCTGAGCGGCGTGGCGGTGGCGGCGCTGGGCGGGATCGACGCGCGCAGCGCGGCGCGGGTCCCGCGGCGCGCTGCGGGGCTTGCGGCGATCGGGGGGCTGGCGCCACAGGCTGTGGCGCCTTCGCCACAGTGTCTCAGGTAAGTCGCGGACGCGGCGGCTGCACTGTTGCCCGCCAGGCGGGCTCCGGGACATAGTCCGGCCCAGGCCGCGTCGCCGCATTCCGTCCTGTATCGGGAAGCGGCGGTGGACCCTGTCCGGGGGGACTAGGGGGGCCCAGGGAACTGCCGGCTCGCCGGCCATGAGGAGGACTTGAATGCGTAAGATCTTGCTGGGGACGACGGCGGTTGTCGGCGCCGCCCTGTTCGCTCCCGGGGCTTATGCCCAGATGCCGGTGACGTCGCAGCCGGGCCAGGCACCGGGTCAGCTCACGCGTGGCAATGAGAATGTCGGCACGCAGGGCGTCGCGGCGCCCACGCCGGCGATGGCCGCGGCTGGTGGTCTGACGATCCGCCTCGGCGGCTACTTCGACTTCACCGGCGCGATGATCTATGACGACTGGGATACCGCCCGTCAGCGCAACCAGACCGGCTCGAACGGCGGTGGCCCGAACGCGCAGCGCCGCTCGCGCTACGACTTCCGCAACGACAGCGAGCTGTTCGTGTTCGTCGACGGTCGCGCCGCCAACGGCATGACCTACGGCGCGGCCTTCGAATTCCAGATGGACAACGTCGGCGGCAACGGCGGCACGGGCACCAACGGCTCGGGCACCGTCGTCGACCTCGACGAGGCCTGGGGCTACATCACCTTCCCGAACCTCGGCTCGATCCGCTTCGGCCAGGAAGACAGCGCCGCGAGCCTGCTGCAGGTCCGCGCCCCGTCGGCCGGCATCGTGGCGTCGGACGGCGACTGGTACGACTTCATCGCCATCAACAACGGCCTGTACGGCAACCCGTACATGCTGTCGGGCATCAACGACGGCAGCGACTCGACGAAGGTCATCTACCTCTCGCCGCAGTTCGCCGGCTTCGACTTCGGCCTGTCCTATGCTGCGAACTCCGCCGAGGGTGAGCGCCAGGACAACCCGACCAGCGTGACCAGCCAGCAGCGCGACCAGACGATCCTCCAGAACGAGGTCTCCGCGGCGGTTCGCTATCGCGGCACCTTCGGTCCGGTGGGCGTGAACGTCGGCTTCGGCGCCATGATGGCCGACTCGCCGCGCCTCAACGCCTCGGGCCAGTTCCTGGGCACGCAGCGTGGCCAGCAGGTCAGCGCCTACACGGGCGGCGTCACCCTCTCGGCCTACGGCTTCGCCTTCGGCGGCGAGTTCACCTGGGGCGCCTACAACGGCACCTCGGTCGGTCGCGCTGCGCTCAATCCGGGCCTGGACAACAGCGGCCACTACATCGTGGGCCTGACCTACACGATGGGTCCGCTCGTGATCGGCGGCAACTTCGGCCAGGGCCAGCAGTCGAACGGTGTCCAGCAGACCCGTGCGGCGAACGGCGTGGTGCTCAGCGAGCGTACGCTGGATGACCGCAAGCACACCGCCTGGGGTGTCGGCGCCATCTACAACCTCGCGCCGGGCCTCGCGCTCTACGCGATCTACCAGAACATCAACGACGAGAACATTCCGACCTCGGCTCCGACCAACGCGCGCTACCTGTCCACGCCGGCCGGTGGCGGCACGGTCGGCACGCAGCTCGCCACGTTCAACGGCGGCAACACCCGCACGATCAACGTGACGATGGTCGGCGTCCGCCTCGCCTTCTGAGGCCAGCGCGTCGTGCCTTCCGGGGGCGGCAGGGGAAACCCTGCCGCCTTCGCCTTTTCAGCGCCCCCATTGGCGCGCTAGAACCCCCCCATGAACGCTGCCCGACCCCGACCTGTCCCCGGAACCGCGTCGCGCCGTCGTGCGGCGCCCGTTCTTTGCGCGCTGGGCGCGATCGCCATGCTCGGTGCCTGCTCGAGCGACCGGGTCCGTGACGTGGGCCGCGATGAATACACCGCCGGCAGCGGGCGTGAGCGGGTTCGTGGCCGCCTCACGGGCCAGGATGACGGCATCGTGCTGTTCGGCACATCGCGCAACCGGCCCGAGGACAACGCCGCTGGCGGCTCGGGCCTTGGCGTCAACGCCTATTTGTGGCGCGCTACGCTCGACACGCTGGCCTTCATGCCGCTGGCCTCAGCCGATCCCTTCGGCGGGGTCATCATCACCGACTGGTATTCGCCGCCGGGCGCTGGGGCGGAGCGCTTCAAGGCGACCGCCTACGTGATGGGGCGGCAGCTGCGCTCGGACGGCGTGCGCATCTCGATCTTCCGGCAGGTGCGCCAGGGACAGGCCTGGGTTGATGCGGTGGTTGCCCCGGCCACCGGCGCCGAGCTCGAGGACCGCGTGCTGGCGCGGGCGCGCGAACTGCGCAGCCAGTCGGGCGTCGCGACGCGATAGCGGCTGGTCCGCGGGCCTTGCCGAGGCACCGGTCGGGTGCCCGGCCCTCGGCCGCCGGGCAGGCGTGAGGCCGGCTGGAACCGTTGGGGAAGCCCGCCCGGCGGTCAGCCCCCGCCGCAGGGCGCACGGCGCAGGCCGCGCGCCACGCCGGCCTCGGGCGCTGTCACCAGGGTCAGCAGGCAGGGCGCATGGCCGCGGGTGAACCGCCAGTCATTGCCCCCGCCATGGCCTTCCAGCGGCGGTTCGGGATGCAGGGCCAGGGTCGGCGCGCCACGCGTGGCCGCGGCCTCGGCAACCAGCGCGGCGCGTGCCGCGGGGTCGGGGTCGAAGGGGTCGCGGTCGAAGACCACCACGGCCAGCCGCGGGCCGCCCGGTGGGAAGCCCGCGACCAGGCGGCGGAAATCCTCGATGGCGGCGCCGTGGTTGTTGGGCAGCGTGGCCTCGCCATGCGCGGCGGGCGCGAAGGCCAGCACGGCATGGACCGGTTCCGGCCGCTCGGCTGCCGCGAGCATGGACTGCCAGGCGCCGCGCGACTGGCCGGCCAGCACGATGCGCCGGTAGCCCGCCTGGCGCAGCAGCGGCAGCGCGCGGATGAGCGTGGTGAGCGCGACGGCCAGGTGGTCCTCCGCCGGGTCGCGGTCGAAGCGCAGGATGTCGAAGCCGGCATCGTTCAGCATCGCGAGCGTGCCGGGCACGGCGCGGCGGCGGTGATCCGCCTGCGCGCCGCCGAAGCCGTGCGACCAGACGACCACGCCCTCGGCGGCGCGCGGGCCGTGGCGGAACATCAGCGGCGCGGCGCGGAGCGGGCCGATCTGCGTCTCGACCGGACGGAAGGCGGGCATCGCGAGCGACAGGACATTGCCGTCGAGGGCCACGACGCGGCAGGTGGCCTGGCCGGGGGCTGCGGCGGCCTCACGCTCGCAGGTGGGCTGCAGGCGGTCGCGCACGGCCTCGGGCCCGTCCTCACCGCTGGCGAAGCGCCAACTCATCGACCGCCCGTTGCCGGCGACCACGAAGCCGGCATTGGGCATGGCGCCGCGGTAGTGCAGCGTGAAGCCGATCACGGTGGAGGGGCCGCGCGCCTCGCCGAGCGCCGCCACCGAGAACAGCGCGCGATAGGCTGTGAAGCTGGTGTTCGGGTCGGGCTGCGCATAGGCCGGTGCGGCGGCGAGCAGGCCGGCCGCTAGGAATCCGGCGCCGAGGGGCTTATGCATCGCGCTTCCCACACGATACGCGCGCGCAGGATGAACGACAGCACCGCACCCCAGGACAAGCCGGTCCAGGACGCCCCGTCCCCCCGCTACGATTTCCGTGCCGCCGAGCCGCGCTGGCAGGCCGCGTGGGAGGCCCGCGGCTGCTTCGCCGTGCCCGACGTGCCGCCGGCGGATGCGCGCAAGTACTACGTGCTCGAGATGTTTCCGTATCCGAGCGGCAAGATCCACATGGGGCATGTGCGCAACTATACGCTCGGCGACGTGGTCGCGCGCTACAAGCGCGCCCGCGGCCACCTGGTGATGCACCCGATGGGCTGGGACGCCTTCGGCCTGCCGGCCGAGAACGCGGCGCGCGAGCGCGGCGTGCATCCCGCCGCCTGGACCTACGGCAACATCGCGAACATGCGCGACGAGCTGAAGCGCATGGGGCTCTCGCTGGAATGGGCGCGGGAATTCGCCACCTGCGACCCGGAATACTACGGCCAGCAGCAGAAGCTGCTGATCGACTTCTGGAAGGCCGGGCTGGTCGAGCGCAAGGAATCCTGGGTGAACTGGGACCCGGTGGACGGCACCGTGCTGGCGAACGAGCAGGTGATCGACGGGCGCGGCTGGCGTTCGGGCGCCCTGGTCGAGAAGAAGAAGCTGTCGCAGTGGTTCCTCGCCATCACGAAGTTCGCCCCTGACCTGCTGGAGGCGCTGGGCGGCCTCGATCGCTGGCCCGAGCGTGTGAAGCTGATGCAGTCCAACTGGATCGGCCGCAGCGAGGGCGCGCGCGTGCGCTTCGCGCTGACGCAGCCGGTCGATGGCATGGACGAGGTCGAGGTCTTCACCACGCGGCCGGACACGCTGTTTGGCATGTCGTTCCTGGCGGTCGCGGCCGAGCACCCGATCGCCGCAGCCGCTGCCGCACGCGATTCCAAGGCGGCGGATTTCGTCGCCGAGTGCCGGTCGATGGGCACCTCGGAAGCGGTGATCGAGCAGGCGGAGAAGAAGGGCTACGACACCGGCATCCGCGTGAAGCACCCCTTCACCGGCGCGGAATACCCGGTGTGGATCGCGAATTTCGTGCTGATGGAATACGGCACCGGCGCGATCTTCGGCTGCCCCGCGCATGACCAGCGCGACCTGGATTTCGCGCGGAAGTACGGGCTGTCCGTGACGCCCGTGGTGCTGCCCAAGGGTGCCGACGCCGCGACTTTCGCGGTGGCGGACGAGGCCTTCACGGATGACGGCACGGCGTTCAATTCCGGCTTCCTCGACGGGCTCGACGTGGCGGGCGCGAAGCGCGCGGCGATCGACGCGCTGGAGAAGCAGGGTGCGGGCACCGGCGTGGTGAACTGGCGCCTGCGCGACTGGGGTGTCTCGCGCCAGCGCTACTGGGGCTGCCCGATCCCCTTCATCCATTGCGACGATTGCGGCGTGGTGCCGGTGCCCGACGACCAGCTGCCGGTGCGCCTGCCCGAGGATGTGGATTTCGCGAAGCCCGGCAACCCGCTGGACACGCACCCCACCTGGAAGCACGTGGCCTGCCCGCGCTGCGCCAAGCCGGCGCGGCGCGAAACGGATACCTGCGACACCTTCGTCGATTCGTCGTGGTACTTCGCGCGCTTCTGCTCGCCGCGCGCCGCGGAGCCGGTCACGCGCGCGGCGGTCGATGCCTGGCTGCCGGTGGACCAGTATATCGGCGGGATCGAGCATGCGATCCTGCACCTGCTCTATTCGCGCTTCTTCACGCGCGCCATGTCGGCGTCGGGGCATCTGTCGCTGGCGGAACCCTTCGCCGGGCTGTTCACCCAGGGCATGGTGCAGCACGAATCCTACAAGTCGGCCGATGGCCGCTGGCTGTATCCGGAGGAGGTCGAGTTCGGCACCGCGGCCGACGGCACCCGCACCGCGACGCTGAAGGGAAGCAACACGCCGGTGACCATCGGCCGTGTCGAGGCGATGTCGAAATCCAAGCGCAACACGGTCGATCCCGGCGCGATCATCGCGAAGTACGGGGCGGACACCGCGCGCTGGTTCATCCTGTCCGACAACCCGCCCGAGCGCGACATGGAGTGGACGGAAGCCGGCGTGGCCGGTGCCTACCGCTTCACGCAGCGCGTCTATCGCATGGTGGAGAACGCGCTGCCGTCGCTGCCTGCGCCGGGCGAGCTGGCCCACGACGCCGCCGACCGCGCGGCGAAGGAGCTGCGGCGCGCGACGCATCGCTGCATCGCCGCGGTGACCGAGGCGCTGGAGACCTTCGCCTTCAACGTGGCCGTCGCGCGGCTGTATGAATTCGCCAATGCGATCGAGGCAGCGCGCGGGGAGAGTTCCATCCCTGCCGCGGCAGCGCGGCGCGAGGCGCTGGAGATGCTCGCGCGCCTGTCCGCGCCGATGATGCCGCATCTGGCCGAGGAATGCTGGTCGATGCTGCGCCCCGGCGATGCGGCGCTGGTCGCCCAGCTGCCCTGGCCCGAGGCCGACCCGGCGCTGCTGGTGGCGGACAGCGTCAAGCTCGCGGTGCAGGTGCTGGGCAAGCTGCGCGCCACCATCGAGGTGCCGGTCGGCGCCAGCGAGGACGCCATCTTCGCCGCCGCCGAGGCGGAGGAGAACGTGCAGCGCGCGATCGGCGGCAAGCCTATCCGCAAGCGCATCCATGTGCCGGGGCGGGTGGTGAACCTTGTCGTCTAGGCGCGCGCTCATCGCGCTGCCGGGCGCGCTGCTGGCGGGCTGCGGCTTCCGTCCGCTCTATGGGCCGCGGGAGGCGGGCAGCGCCACGGCGGGGCTCGAGACCATCCGTGTCGGCCTCATTCCCGAGCGCAACGGGCAGCTGCTGCGCCGGCAGCTGGAGCAGCGGCTCGGCCAGGGTGGGGCGCAGATGCGCTACGACCTGCGCGTCGGCCTGGCCTACGGCATCGACCTGCAGGGCTTCGCGCGGGACGGCACGCCGTCGCGTGTTCGGATCACGGCGACGGCGAACTGGTTCCTGTACGACACGGGCAGCCCGCCGCGCCTGCTGGCGAACGGGACCGAGCGCGCCTTCGATGCCTACAACGTGCCGGAGAACCAGTTCTTCTCGGCCGACACCTCCCGCGATGCGACCGAGCGCCGGCTGCTGGGCCAGCTGGCGGACGACATCGTGCTGCGGCTGGCCCTGCGCTTCGAGGCCGGGCCGCCGGCGGCCGCCTGACCGCGGATGGCGAAGCTCGACGCGCGCCGCATCGCGGGCTTCCTGGCCGATCCCGGCGCGGCGCGCATCGTGCTGGTCTTCGGGGAGGATGGCGGGCTGGTGCGCGAGCGCGCCGATGCGCTGGTGCGCGCGGTGGCCGGCGACGATCCCTTCCGCCTGGTGGATGTGCCGCGTGACGTCGCGGCGAAGGATGCCGGGCTGCTGGCTGCGGAGGCCGCGACGCCTGCGCTGACCGGAGGGCGGCGCCTGGTGCGGGTCCGCGATGCCACGGATGGGCTCGCCAATGCCGCCAAGGCGGTGCTGGCGGGCAGTGGTCCGGGCCTGGTGCTGCTGGAAGCGGGGTCGCTCGATGGCCGCAAGGGGTTGCGCGCGGCGCTCGAGAAGGCCGGGCCGGAAGCGGCGGTGATCGCCTGCTATGCCGAGACCGGGGCGGCGCTGGAGGCGTCCATCACCGCGCTGCTGAATGACTTCGGCGTGAGCGCGGAGCCTTCCGCCGTGGCCTGGATGGCCCAGCGCCTCGGCGAGGATCGCCTTGTGATGCGGCGCGAATGCGAGAAGCTGGCGCTGTATGTTGGCGCCAGCGGGCGCGTGACCGAGGAGGATGCGGTGGCGTCGCTCTCGGAAGGTTCGACGCTGGACCTCGACGCCGCGCTGCTCGCGGCCACCGAGGGCGATGCGGCGCGTGCCGACCGGGCGCTGGACGCAGCCTTCGCCGAGGGCGCGCATGCCGTGCAGGTGGTGCGCGGCGCGCTGCGCCATGTGCAGCGGCTGGAAGTGGCGGCGATGGCGGTGGCGCGCGGCGCCGCGCCTAAGGATGCGGTCGACGGGCTGCGCCCGCCGGTCTTCTTCAAGTCCCGCCCGTCCTTCGAACGCGCGCTGCGGCTGTGGCGGCCGGAGATGCTGGCGGCCGCGGGCGCGGCGCTGCTGGATGCGGAACGCGCGACCAAGACGACAGGCATGCCGGATACGGCGGTGGCGCGGGCGGCGGTGATGGGGCTGGCGCGAGAGGCTGTCAGGGCGCGGCGCGGGTAGGTGCAGCGGCGCTCTGCGCCGAACCCCGCCACGGGCATTGTGGGCCTTGGTTCCAGGGCCTTAGGCGAAGTCCGGGTCGAGCAGGCGGAGGACGCCCTCGAGCTGGTCGAGGTCGCGATAGGCGATTGTCACCTGGCCGCCTTTTCCGGCCGATTTGATGCCGACCCTGAGGCCCAGCTTCTCGGTCAGGCGTCGTTCCAGCGCGGCGGTGTCGGCATCCTGCCTCGCGGCGCGGCGCGCAGCGGGATCGCGCGGCGCGGCGGCGGCCAGCGCCTCGGTCTGGCGGACGGACAGGCCGCGCACGACCACGAGGCCGGCGAGCCGCTCCGGGTCCTCGGCGCCG
>NZ_JACADR010000203.1 GCF_016106005.1 Roseomonas rosulenta | reverse complement strand
GGGTGGCGGCGGTCTGGCGCAAGCCGGCCTGCTGCGCCGCGGCGGGCGTGGCCAGAAGCGCCACCAGCGCGCCCAGCAGCGGCCGGCGGCCGGTCACGGCACGACCTCGGCGGGCTGGGGGTGCATGCCGCGCGGGTCCTCGGGCGGGTTGAGCGCGACCGAACCCGGCGCGCCCTCGCGCCAGGCATGCAGCGCCCAGCGCACCGAGGGGAAGGCGAGGTCGTCCCAAGGGATCTCGTCCCAGCCGAAGCGGCGGACTTCCAGGCTTTCCGGCCCGGCCTCGAAGCCGGGTTCGGCGAGGCGGGCGCGGAAGATCACCTGCACCTGGCCGAGCCTGGCGATGGAATAGACCGCGAGCACGCCATCGAGCGCGATGCGCGCGCGCGCTTCCTCCCAGGCTTCTCGGCGGGCACCTTCCTCGACCGTCTCGCCCATTTCCATGTAGCCGGCGGGGATGGTCCAGAAGCCGCGTCGGGGTTCGATGGCGCGCCGGCAGAGCAGGACCGTGTCATCCTCGGCGACGATCGAGCCGACGACGACCTTCGGGTTTTCATAGGCGACATGACCGCAATCGGGGCAGGTCAGCCTTTCGCGGTCATCGCCTTCGGGGATCCGCCGGATGAAGCGGGACATGAGCAAATCATGGGACACACAGCGCGGGTGCCGCAAGCATTGGTTGCGCGGCTGCGTTTAAAAACCATGTCCGGGCTGCGCGGAACGCGACCCTCGGCGGTCAGACCCGCAGGTCGAGCAGCGAGCCGCGCGGCAGCATCTGCAGGGCCGGCAGGCTCCCCGAGGGCGGCACGGTCTCGAGCGTGCGCTGCTGGGCGGGCGCGGCGGCGCGGCAGCGTCGGCCGGGCGATCGGTGCCGCGCATCGGCTGGATGCCGGCGCTGCGGGTGACCTCCTGCGTGAAGGCGGCGAGGGAGTTGAGGCTGATCATGCGGAGCATTGTCCAGCCGAGGCGTGAAGAATGCCCTAATGCGGGACGCCGCGCGGGCGGACGGAGCGGGGAAATGCGCATCCCCGCACCCTGCGCGGGGAGCCCGTTAACCTTCCAGCAACCATTGCGTGCACGCGGGACGTATCACGCCCCGCGAGGTCACGTCGCGGTGAGCGCCGCCACGCCCGGCAGCGTCTTGCCCTCGAGCCATTCCAGGAAGGCGCCGCCGGCGGTCGAGACATAGGTCATGCGCTCCGCCACGCCGGCATGGCGCAGCGCCGCCACGGTGTCGCCGCCGCCGCCGATCGACTTCAGCGCACCCGACTGCGTCAGCGCGGCGACGATCTGCGCCACCGCCACCGTCGCGGCATCGAAGGGCGGCGTCTCGAAGGCGCCGAGCGGGCCGTTCCAGACCAGCGTCGAGGCCCCGCGCAGGCGCGCCTCGATCGCCTGCTCGGTCTCGGGGCCGACATCGAGCGCCATGCTGCCCTCGGGCACCGCATTGGCGCGCACCGTGCGGGAGGGCGCGTTCAGCTTGAACTCCTCGGCGACCACCAGGTCGGAGGGCAGCAGGATCTCGCAATTCGCCGCGCGCGCGGTCTCGAGGATGGCGCGGGCGGTGTCGTGCATCTCGGCTTCCTGGAGCGACTTCCCCATCCCGTGGCCCTGCGCGGCGAGGAAGGTGTTGGCCATGGCGCCGCCGATCACCAGCACATCGACCTTCTTCGACAGGTTCCCCAGCAGGTCGAGCTTGGTCGAGACCTTCGACCCGCCAACGATCGCGACCACCGGGCGCGCCGGGTTGCCCAGCGCTGCATCGAGCGCCTTGAGCTCGGCCTCCATCAGCCGCCCGGCATAGGCGGGCAGCAGGTGGGCCACGCCCTCGGTGCTGGCATGGGCGCGGTGCGCGGCGGAGAAGGCGTCGTTCACATAGGCATCGGCGAGCCTGGCGAGCGCGGCGGCCATGGCCGGGTCGTTCTTCTCCTCCCCGGCATGGAAGCGGGTGTTCTCGAGCAGCAGGATGTCGCCATCGGCCATCGCGGCGACGGCGGTCTCGGCCGCGGGCCCGATGCAGTCCTCGGCGAAGGCGACGGGGCGCTTCAGCGCGGCGGAGAGCGCCTCGGCCAGCGGCCTGAGCGACATCTCGGGCACGCGCTTGCCCTTGGGGCGGTCGAAATGGCTGCAGATGACGACCCGCGCGCCCGCATTGGCGAGCTCGGCGATGGTGGGGCACAGGCGCTCGATGCGCGTACGATCGGTGATGGCGCCATCCCTCACCGGAACGTTAAGGTCCGCGCGCAGCAGCACCCGGATACCTTTGGCGTCCAGCGCATCGATGGTTCGGTACGTCATCGCGTCGAAAATCCTGGCAGGGAGAGTGGGATGATCCGTTGGCTCGCAGTCTTCGCTCTCCTGCCGGTCCTAGCATCGGCGCAGGAGGCCTTCCAGTTGCCCTCGGGCAACATCCACTGCGCGGTGTTCGATCAGCGGCTGCGCTGCGACGTGCTGAACTTCGCCTACCAACGCCCGCCGCGCCCGCGCAGTTGCGACCTGGACTACGGCGGCGCGGTGGAGATGGGGCCGCGCGGGACCCCGGTGCTGATCTGCCATGGTGACACGGTGGCGAACCCGATGGCGCCGGTGCTGGGTTATGGCCAGGCCTGGCAGGGCGGGGGGATGGCCTGCACCGCGACGCAGCAGGGGCTGCGCTGCGTGAACGGCGAGGGGCGGGGCTTCGAGATGGCGCGTGCGCGGCTGCTGTTCTTTTGAGGTCGGCGATCCCTTCGGGGCGATTCGCGCGGCGACCGACCGCCCCGATGACTTGCGCAGCGCGACCGGTGCCGTGCCCCGTGGTCAGGCCTTGCCCGAGCGCAGCCGGATATGCTGCCCATCCACCGCGAAGCGGCCCCAGCCCTGGTGGTGGATCGTTCTGGCATCGCGCCTTTGGGGGTCGATCCAGGCATGGACGACCTCGAGGACGAACATGCAGTAGGCGCTGACCATCCGCGTATCCACCACGCGGCATTCGAGGTTGGCGAAGCAATCGAGCAGCAATGGCGGGGCAACGTGGCGTGCGGCGCGTGTCGCTAGGCCGAAGCGGGCGAACTTGTCGGTATCGGCGCCCGAGCAATTGCCGATCGCTACGACGGTCTTCGCGAATTCCGCCGGTGGGATGGCGATGACGCACTCCTTCGTGCGCTTCAGCGCGGCGAAGGAGTGGTTCCTGTTGCTCACGATGCAGGCGATCTGCGGCGGGGTGAACTCGACCATCATGTGCCAGGACATGGCCATGACGTTCGGGATGCCGCGCTGGCTGGTGGCGAGCAGCACCACCGGCCCTGGTTCGATCAACTGGTACGCCCGTTCCAGCGGCACCGACCGCAGGTGACGGGATCCAAGGGCCTTTCGGCCCTTGGCGGGTGGGTCCGGGAGGGCAGCGCCCTCCCGGGACATCACAGGCTCCCGAACAGCGCCGTCGTGTCGCTCATGCGGTTCGAGAAGCCCCATTCGTTGTCGTACCAGGACAGCACGCGCACCAGCCCGCCATCCACGACCTGGGTCTGCGTCGCGTCGAAGGTGGACGAGGCCGGGTTGTGGTTGAAGTCGATGCTGACCAGCGGGGCGGTGTTGTAGCCGAGGATGCCCTTGAGTGGCCCGGACTCGCTCGCCGCCTTCATCGCCGCGTTCACCGCTTCCTTCGTCACCCCTTCCTTCGCCGGCACGAAGTCGAGCGAGACGAGGGAGACGTTCGGCGTCGGAATGCGGATGGCGGTGCCGTCCAGCTTGCCCTTGAGCTCCGGCATCACCAGGCCGACCGCCTTGGCCGCGCCGGTGCTGGTCGGGATGGCGCTGACCGCCGCGGCGCGCGCGCGGTGCAGGTCCTTGTGCAGCGTATCGACCGTGTTCTGGTCGCCGGTATAGGCGTGGATCGTCACCATGTAGCCGCGGACGATGCCGAAATTCTCGTGCAGGACCTTGGCGATCGGCGCGAGGCAGTTGGTCGTGCAGGACGCGTTGGAGATGACCGTCATCTCCTTGGTCAGCGTCTGGTGGTTCACGCCATAGACGATGGTCGCATCCGCATTGTCGCCCGGGGCGGAGATCACCACCTTGCGTGCGCCCGCGGTCAGCAGCGCCGAGGCCTTCTCCTTGCTGGTGAAGATGCCGGTGCATTCCATCGCGACATCGACGCCGGCGAGCGGCAGCTTCGTGGGGTCGCGTTCCGCCGTGACCTTGATCGGGCCCCAGGTCTTGCCGCCGTTGCGGATGGTGATGGTGTCGCCCTCGACGATCACCTCGCCCGGGAAGCGGCCATGCACGCTGTCGTAGCGGAACAGGTGGGCATTCGCCTCGACCGAGCCGAGGTCGTTGATGGTGACGAACTCCAGGTCCTGCCGGCCGGCCTCGCAGGCCGCGCGCAGCACCAGGCGGCCGATGCGCCCGAACCCGTTGATAGCAACCTTCACCGCCATGGTGTCCCGATCCTTCCCGTGATGGTTACGCGACGCGCTTCTTCACCGCCGCCGTGACGGCATCGGCCGTGATGCCGAAATGCCTGAACAGGTCCTCGGCCGGGGCCGAGGCGCCGAAGCCGCCCATGCCGATGAAAATGCCATCGGCGCCGAGCCAGCGTTCCCAGCCGAAGCCGATCGCGGCCTCGATGCCAACGCGCAGCGCGCTGCCCAGCACCTGCTCGCGATACGACGCATCCTGCGCCGCGAAGATCTCCCAGCAGGGCAGGGAGACGACGGCGGTCGGGATGCCCTCGGCCTCCAGCGTCTCGCGTGCGGCCATGGCGAGGTGCACCTCGGAGCCGGTCGCGATCAGCGTTGCCTTGCGCGCCGCGGAGGCCTCCGCCAGCACATAGCCGCCGCGCGCGCAGCGGTTCTCGCCGGCGTCGGCGCGTAGCGCGGGCAAGTTCTGCCGCGACAGCGCCAGCAACGACGGACCATCGGCGCGCTTCACCGCCAGTTCCCAGCACTCGGCGGTCTCCATCGCATCCGCCGGGCGGAAGACGAAGACGTTGGGCATGGCGCGGAAGGAGGCCAGGTGCTCGACCGGCTGGTGCGTCGGCCCGTCCTCGCCCAGGCCGATGCTGTCATGCGTCAGCACGTGGATGACGCGCGTGTGCATCAGCGCGGCGAGGCGCACGGCCGGGCGCAGGTAGTCGCTGAACACAAGGAAGGTGCCGGAATACGGGATGATGCCGCCATGCAGGGCCATGCCGTTCATCGCGGCGGCCATGCCGTGCTCGCGTACGCCCCAATGGACGAAGCGCCCGGCGAAATTCCCCGGCGCGATCGCCGGGATGCCCTTCACATTGGTGTTGTTCGATCCCGTCAGGTCGGCCGACCCGCCCACCATCTCCGGCACGGAGGGCACCAGCGCCTCCAGCGCGCGCTGGGACGACACGCGCGTCGCGAGCTTCGGCTTCTCCTCGGCGTGCTTCGCGCGCAGCGCCGCCAGCGCCTCGTGCCAGGCTTCCGGCAGGCGGCCGGCGACCGCGCGGTCGAACTCCGCCTGCTGCGGGTGCTTCGCCAGGCGCTTCAGCCAGGACCGGCGCGTGCCAGCACTGCGCCGCCCGGCGGCCTCCCAGGCGGCCTTGATGTCCTCGGGCACGGTGAAGGGCGCGGCGGTCCAGCCCAGCGCCTGCTTCGCCGCGGCGGCCTCGGCGGCACCGAGTGGCGACCCGTGCGACCCCGCCGTGCCCGCCTTGGTCGGCGCACCCAGGCCGATGATGGTCCGGCAGGCGATCAGGACCGGCTTGCGGCTGCGCGTGGCCCAGGCCATCGCGCTTGCCAGCGCCTCATGGTCGTGCCCGTCCACGCGGCGTGTCGCCCAGCCATAGGCCTGGAAGCGCTTCAACGTGTCGTCGGTGAAGGACAGCGCGGTGTCGCCGTCGATCGAGATGTGGTTGTCGTCCCACAGCACGCACAGCTTCGACAGGCCGTAGTGCCCGGCCAGCGACGCCGCCTCGTGGCTCACGCCTTCCTGCAGGTCGCCATCCGAGGCGATGACCCAGGTGCGGTGATCGACCAGGGAGGCGCCGAAGCGCGCCGCCATCATGCGTTCGGCCAGCGCCATGCCGACCGCGGTCGCGATGCCCTGGCCGAGCGGGCCGGTGGTGGTCTCGATGCCCGGATGCTCGCCGTATTCGGGGTGGCCGGCGGCGGGGGAATGCAGCTGGCGGAAACGCTTCAGCTCCTCCATGCCCATGCCGGCATGGCCGGTCAGGTGCAGCAGCGCATAGAGCAGCATCGACCCGTGGCCGGCGGACAGCACGAAGCGGTCGCGGTCGGCCCAGCGCGGGTCGGCCGCGTCATATTTCAGGAACTTCGTGAACAGCACGGTCGCGACATCGGCCATGCCCATCGGCATGCCGGGGTGCCCCGACTTCGCGGCCTCCACCGCATCGATCGCCAGCGCGCGGATGGCATCCGCCAGCCGCCGCGCCTCGCTCGCCGGCCGCGCGAGGATCTCGGCCTGGGCGGCAAGGGCCGGGTTGGCGGAAGCGTCGGGCGTCGGGGCAATGCTGGCCAAGTGGCACCTGCGGCTGCGTCGGGGGAGGCGGCGCCGCTATAGAGGCGGGGGGGCTGTCGGGCAACCGGGCGGGTCGGATGGCGCCCATGCGCGGCGCACGCCCTCGCCCCCGTCCGGCCCTGCCTCGATGAAGACGATGCCGGCGGTCTCGAGCGCCTGGCGGATCGCCGCGGCGGTGGCGCGATGCAGGGCATGGCGCCCCGCCTCGAAGCCGCGCACGGTGCCGGGGCTGATCGCCGCGGCGGTGGCGAGATCCGCCTGGGTCCAGTCCAGCAGGGCGCGGGCGGCGCGGCATTGCGGCGCGGTGAGCGGCATGCGGCGTGACGTGGTGAGCGTGCGAAAATAGTCAATATTGCCGAAATTCATTGAATTTCGGCAATGCAACCCCAACTGCCCGACGCAAAAGGGAGGGCCCCATGCCGGATCACGCGACGCCGCTCATCGCCACCATCGTCGTCGGGCTTGGCCTCGCCTTCGCCTTCGGCCTCGCGGCGCAGCGCCTGCGCATCTCGCCGCTGGTGGGCTATCTGCTGGCCGGCGTGGCGGTGGGGCCGTTCACACCCGGCTTCGTGGCCGATGCGGCGCTGGCGGGCGAGCTGGCGGAGATCGGCATCATCCTGCTGATGTTCGCGGTCGGGCTGCATTTCTCCTGGCGCGACCTGATGGCGGTGGGCTCGATCGCGATCCCCGGGGCGGTCGTGCAGATCGGCGTGGCCACGCTGCTCGGCCTCGGCCTCGCGCTGCTGCTGGGCTGGGGCGTGGTGGCGGGGCTGGTCTTCGGCCTGGCGCTGTCGGTCGCCTCCACCGTGGTGCTGGTGCGCGCGCTGCAGGAACGCCGCCTGATGGACACCGAGCGCGGGCGCATCGCCGTCGGCTGGCTGGTGGTCGAGGACCTGGCCATGGTGCTGGCGCTGGTGCTGCTCCCGGCGCTGGCGGGGGTGACCATGGCGGGCGCGGTCGCGCCGGGGAACCTGCTGGTCACGGTGGCGGTCACGCTCGGCAAGGTCGCGCTGTTCGGCGCGGCGATGCTTGTCGTCGGCCGGCGCGCCATCCCGTGGCTGCTGCATTACGTCGCGCATACCGGCTCACGCGAGCTGTTCCGGCTTGCGGTCTACGTGATCGCGCTGGGGGTGGCCTTCGGCGCGGCCAAGCTGTTCGGCGTGAGCTTCGCGCTGGGTGCCTTCTTCGCCGGCATGGTGCTGTCCGAGAGCAAGCTGTCGCAACGCGCGGCCGAGGAAGCCCTGCCGCTGCGCGACGCCTTCGCGGTGCTGTTCTTCGTCTCGGTCGGCATGCTGTTCGACCCGGGCGTGCTGCTGCGCGACCCGCTCGGCGTGATCGCGGCGGTGCTCATCATCCTGGTGGGCAAGTCGGCGGCGGCCTATGGCATCGTGCGGGCCTTCGGGCATGGGCACGGCACGGCGCTGACCATCTCGGCCTCGCTCGCGCAGATCGGCGAATTCTCCTTCATCCTGGCGGGGCTCGGGGTGGCGCTGGGCATGCTGCCGGCCGAGGGGCGCGACCTGGTGCTGGCCGGCGCCATCCTGTCCATCCTGGTCAATCCGGTGCTGTTCTTCGTGGTGGACCGAAAGCTTCCGGCCGCACCGCGCTCACCCGTACCGCCGCCCGCCGCCCCGGCCCCGGCCGAGCCTGGGCACGAGGTGCTGGTCGGCTTCGGGCGCGTCGGCGGGCTGGTGGGCCGGCGCCTCGCGGCGGCGGGGCGCAAGCTGGTGGTGATCGAGGCCGGGGAGGACGCGGCCGCCGCCGCGCGGGCCGCGGGCCTGCGCGTGATCGAGGGCAATG
>NZ_JACADR010000202.1 GCF_016106005.1 Roseomonas rosulenta | reverse complement strand
CCCCGCGCCGCCGGCCCAGGCCGCGCCGCAGCAGCAGGCCGCGCCGCAGCAGCCCATCCCGGCGAACGAGCCGGCGGCGGTGACGCGCCTGCGCGGCCTGCTCGGCGCCGATGTGCGGCTGTCCTACGCGACTGCGCAGGCGCTCGATGCCGCGGGCGAGCAGGTGCGCCTGGCCGGCGTGGTGCTGCAACAGGGCGACAAGCGCGCCACTGCCGACGAGGTGACGCTGAACGGCCTGCGCCCCGATGGCGTGGCCGAGGCGGTGATCCGCGGCTTCGCCACCACCGAGGACGGCACGCAGGTGCGCATCGGCATGATCCGCCTCGCCGGCCTCACGGTGCCGCGCGACAGCGCCGGCGGCCCGCCGCAGCCAGAGCAGGTGCGCCTCGATGCGCTACGGATCGAGGGGGTCGAGACCTCGGGCGGTGCGACCATGCGCCTCGGCATGATGTCCTTCGAGAACTGGGTCGCCGGCCAGCCGGCCCGCTTCGGGATCGAGGGGCTGGAGGTGTCCGGCATCGACGGCGGCGGCGTGGTCGATGCGGTGCGCCTGGCACGCTTCGCCTTCAGCGGGGTGGACATCGCCGCGACCCTCGGCGCGGTGATGCGGCAGGAACGCCCGCGCACCCTGGTCGGGCGCGCCGCGGTCGAGATGGACGGCCTGGAACTGGCCGGCGGCGGCCGTCCGGTGGGACGGATGACCGAGATGCGCATCGGCGCCGACGTCACCAACCCCAACGGCTCGGGCACCGGCACGTTGGCCTTCCGCGGCATCCGCGTGGAAGCCACGCCGCTGATCGCGGACTGGCTGTCGCGCTTCGGCTACCAGACGATCGATGCCGACATCACCTCCTCCACCGCCTATGAGGGCGGATCGGGACGGATCGAGGTGCGCGACCTCTCGCTCGCGCTGCGCGAGGCGGGCACGCTGTCGATCGCGTTCGCGCTCGATGGCCTCACGCAGGAACGGCTGCAGGCGAGCGACTTCTCCGCCGCGCAGCTGATCTCCTTCGGCCTGCGCTATGCCGATGCCTCGCTGTTCCAGCGCTTCATCACCGCGCAGTCGCGCGAATCCCGCACGCCGGAGCCGCAGCTTCGCGAGCAGTTCGCCGCCATGGCCGGCGGGGCGCTGTCGCAGCCCGGGGCGGCGGCGCTCGACCCGATCCGCGACGCGGTGCAGCGCTTCATCCGCGGCCAGGCGCGCACCATCGAGATCCGCGCCAATCCGCCCAAGCCGCTCGGCATGGCGGATATGCAGAGCGCGTCGCCCAGCCCGGCCGAGGCACAGCGGCTGCTCGGGATCACCGCCACGGCGCAGTAGCGCCGGCGCGCAGGGCTGGCGCGTTCAGCCCTGCGCGTTCGCCTGCGCCACCGCCAGCGCCGTGACGTTGAGGATGCCGCGTGCGGTGACACTCGGCACCAGCACGTGGATCGGCTTGTTCATGCCCAGCAGCAGCGGGCCCAGCTGAAGCCCATCCGTCGCCGCCTTGACCAGGTTGAAGGCGATGTTGGCGGCATCGATCCCCGGCATGACCAATAGGTTCGCCGAACCTTCCAGCGTGCTGTCGGGCACCGCGCGCGCGCGGATGGCGGGGATCAGCGCGGCATCGGCGTGCATCTCGCCATCCACCTCCAGCGCCGGGTCGTGCCTGCGCACCAGCGCCAGCGCCTGGCGCATCCGCCGCGCCGAGGGCGCATGCGAGGCCCCGAACGACGAATGCGACAGCAGCGCGACCTTGGGCGTGATGCCGAAGGCGCGCACCTGCTCGGCGGCCAGCAGCGTCATCTCGGCGATCTGCTCCGCCGTGGGCTCCAGGCACAGGTGCGTGTCCACGACGAACAGGTGCTCGCCCGCCCGCGTCACCACGCCCGAGAGCGCATAGACCCGCCCGACGTCGTCGCGCTTGCCGATGATGTCGAGCACATGGGACCACTGCCCCATCCAGTCCCCGGTGCCGCCGCAGATGGCGGCATCCGCGTGGCCGGCCTCGAGCAGCAGGGAGGCCGCGACGGCGGGGCGCGTCATCACCCGCTTCGCCGCCGCGTCGGGCGGCGTGCCGCGGCGGCCGACCTTGCGGCGATAGAGCTCCGTCAGGGGGCCGAACAGCGCCTCGTCCGCCACGGGATCGACCACGCGCACGCTGTCGCCGAGGTGCATGCGCAGGCCGAGCGCCGCGACCTTCGCCTCGATCACGTCGCGCCGGCCGACCAGGATGGGTTCGGCGATGCCCTCATCGACCACCGACTGCACGGCGCGCAGCGTGCGTTCGTCCTCGCCCTCGGCATAGGCGACGCGGCGCGGGCGCTTGCGGGCGGATTCGAAGACCGGGCGCATCAAATTGCCCGAGCGGAACACGTTGCGTTCCAGCTCGCGCCGGTAGGATTCGAAATCGGCGATCGGGCGTGTGGCCACACCGCTGTCCATCGCCGCCTTCGCCACCGCCGGCGCGATCTCCAGGATCAGGCGCGGGTCGAAGGGCTTGGGGATGATGTAGTCGGGGCCGAAGACCGGCGCGACGCCGCCATAGGCCGCGGCGACCACTTCGCTTGCTTCCACGCGCGCAAGTGCTGCGATGGCATCCGCCGCGGCGATCTTCATCGCCTCGTTGATGGTGGTCGCCCCCACATCCAGCGCGCCGCGGAAGATGAAGGGGAAGCACAGGACGTTGTTGACCTGGTTCGGGTAGTCGGTGCGCCCGGTCGCCACGATCGCGTCCGGGCGCGCGGCACGCACCGCCTCGGGCAGGATCTCGGGCTCGGGGTTCGCCAGCGCGAGCACCAGCGGCTTCGGTGCCAGCAGCTTCAGCCATTCGGGCTTGAGCACGCGCGGCGCCGAGAGGCCGAGGAACACGTCCGCGCCCGGCAGCGCATCCTCCAGCGTGCGCGCCTCCGTCACCTGCGCGTAGCGCGCCTTGTAGGGGTCGAGGTCGTTGCGCCCGGCATGCACCACGCCGCCGATGTCGCAGACTGTCACGTTCTCCCGCCTGAGCCCCATCGAGACCAGCAGGTCGAGGCAGGCCAGCGCCGCGGCGCCCCCGCCGGTGTTGACCAGCTTCACGTCCTCGAGCCGCTTGCCCTGCAGCAGCAGCCCGTTGCGCACCGCGGCGGCGACGATGATGGCGGTGCCATGCTGGTCGTCGTGGAAGACGGGAATCTTCATGCGCTCGCGCAGCGTCGCCTCGATGACGAAACATTCGGGCGCCTTGATGTCCTCGAGGTTGATGGCGCCGAAGGAGGGTTCGAGTGCCGCCACCACTTCGATGAACTTCGCCGGGTCGCGTTCCTCGACCTCGATGTCGATCGAATCGATGCCGGCGAATTTCTTGAACAGGACGGCCTTGCCCTCCATCACGGGCTTGGAGGCCAGCGCGCCGATGGCCCCGAGGCCCAGCACCGCCGTACCATTGGTGATGACCGCCACCATGTTACCGCGCGTGGTGTATTCGTAGGCGGCGGCCGGGTCGGCGGCGATCGCCTCGCAGGCGGCGGCCACGCCCGGGCTGTAGGCGAGGCCCAGGTCGCGCTGCGTCGCCATGCGCTTGGTCGGCTCGATCGCCAGTTTCCCGGGCCGCGGGAGCCGGTGGTAGTCGAGCGCTGCGCGGCGGAAATCATCGTCCATGAACGGTACCTCCGCCGGACAGGGTAGAAGCTTTCGCGCCGACGCGTCAGGGCTGCCACGCGGCGCCGCTCTCCGGGAACGGTTTCCCCATCGAGCGCGCCGTCCTATCGTGGCGCCTCAGGTCGAGGCCCCCTGCGCGCGGCGGGGCGATGGGTCGGGGAGCAGCGGCGTCCGCATGGACGACAGGCGACGGGTCGCAGACATCCTCCGCACCTACCTGGCCCGCGAGCGCATCTCGCGGGACGAATTCGCGCATCGCACACGGCTCGGCCGCTCCACGGTCGACAAGCTGCTGGTCGGGCTGTTCTCCGACCGCACGCTCGCGGTGGTGGAGGCCAGCACCGGCCTTGTCCTGAACGACAAGGTCGCGGCCCCCGCTCTGCCCGACGCGTCACCCGGCACCATCGCGACCGGCGGGGCGGAGGATGCCGCGCCGTCCATCGCCGTGCTGCCCTTCACCTTCATGGGCGAGACCGCCGCCGCCCAGGACTGGCTGGCCGATGGCATCACCGAGGACATCATCACCGACCTCGCGCGGCTGCGCTGGCTGTTCGTGATCGCGCGCAACTCGACCTTCACCTACAAGGGCCGCGCCGTGGACGTCCGGGAGGTCGCGCGCGACCTCGGCGTGCGCTACGTGCTGGAAGGCAGCGTGCGCGTGGCCGGCGGGCGCATCCGCGTCACCGGCCAGTTGATCGACGCCGCCACCGGCCGCCACATCTGGGCCGAGCGCTACGACCGCGAGATGGCCGACATCTTCGCCGTGCAGGACGAGATCACGCGCAACGTCGTGGCCGCGATCGAACCGCATCTGTATGCCGAGGAAGGCTTCCGCGCCGCGGCGCGGCCGACCGCGAACCTCTCCGCCTGGGGCCTCGCGGTGCGGGCCATGGGGCTGATCACCAAGGTCGGGCGGAGGCACAACGAGGAAGCGCGCCGTCTGCTGGACGCGGCGATCGCGCTCGAACCCGGATATGCCCGCGCGCATGCGCTGCTCGCCTGGTCGGCGTGGTGGGCGGCGCTGTGCTACTGGTGGCCGGACAATGCCGAGGGGTACCGCATCGCCGCGCGCCAGGCGGCGGAGGCAGCCACGCTCGACCCGGCCGAGCCCTGGGCGCGCATGACGCACGGCATCTGCCTGTCCACCGTGCGGCAGCACGAGGCGGGGCTCGTCGAACTGCGCGCCGCTCTCGACCTCAACCCGAGCTTCGCGCTCGGGCGCACGATGTACGGCTGGGGTCTGCTGCGCGCCGGGCGGATCGACGATGCCATCGCGCAGACCGGCCTCGCGCTGCGCCTGAGCCCCATGGACAGTTTCGCGGGCATCTACACGGCGATCCACGGCCTCGCGCTGCTCGGCGCCCGGCGCTTCGAGGAAGCGCTGCCGCATCTGCGCGCCGCCGTCGCCGGCTTCGCGGAATATTTCGGTCCCTACAACACGCTGATCTCGTGCTGCGGCCATCTCGGCCTGATCGAGGAGGCGCAGGATTGCATCGAGGCGCGCAACCGCATGGGCCCACCGATCCGCGTGGGGGTGCTGCGCCGCAACCTGGCGGGCTTCGCCCATGCCGAGGTCTTCGTCGAGGGCCTGGTCAAGGCCGGCGTGCCGGAGTGAGCAACCGCGCGGCGGTGTGACGCGGATCACCGGCGGGAAGGATCCCGGAAAGCTCCGGAAAGCTCCGGCGATGGCTCCGGAAAGGTCGGTCGATCAGGGTGCGTCCATCCCGCGGCGAGGTCGCCCGGGCATCGAGGACCGCCGCCATGACCAGCATCGCCTCCCGCGGCCTGCGTGCCGCCGCCATGATCGCCTCCCTCGCCGCCGCGCCCGCGCTGGCGCAGCAGGCCCCGGCCTCCGGGCCCAATGCGCGCGGCGAGTACCTCGCGCGCATCATGGATTGCGGCGGCTGCCACACCGGCGGCGCGCTGGCCGGCCAGCCCGATCCGCGGCTGCACCTGGCGGGCTCGGGCATCGGCTTCGGCATCCCCGAGCTCGGCGTCTTCTACCCGCCCAACCTGACCCCGGACCGCGAGACCGGCCTTGGCGCCTGGAGCGAGGCGGACATCGTGCGCGCCGTGCGCACCGGCGTGCGGCCGGACGGGCGCGTTCTGGCGCCGGTGATGCCGTGGCATTCCTATGCCGCGCTCACCGACGCCGATGCGCGGGCGCTGGCGCGCTACCTGCGCAGCCTGCCGCCGGTGCGCAACCCGACCCCGGCCATGGTCGGCGCGTCCGAGACGCCCAGCGCGCCCTACCTCACGGTCGTCGTGCCCGGCGCGCCGGCCCGCTGACCCTCGACCACCCGCGCGCCGGCCACCGCGACGTGCGGCGCGGGGCCGGCGCCATGACAGCCGCACCCATGCGGAGGACACGCCCCATGCCGATCATCAACGACAACTGGCTCCCGCCGAGCTGTGACGACGTGTTCGGCCCGGTGCCGGCGCCGAAGCGCCCGGCCTCCTTCGACCTCTACGGCCCGGTCCACAAGGGGCTGCGCCTGGCGCTGTGCGGGCTGCTGACGCGACTCGGCGCGCAGGACTGGACGGATGCCGGGAGCACAGCGGCGCTGCTGGATGCGATGCGCGGGCAGCTCGAGATCTCGGCGGCGCACCTGAAGCATGAGGAGGAGCACATCCACCGCCTGCTCGATGCGCGCCTGCCGGAGGGCGCGGTACGCCCGCGCCACCAGCACGAGGCCCATGCTGCCGCCTTCGCCGACCTGGCGCTGATGATCGAGACCATCGCCGCCGCGCCGAGCGACGAGCGGCCGGCCCTCGGGCGCCGTCTGTACCTGCGCTTCAGCACCTTCGTCGCCGAGGATTTCGAGCACATGGCGGAGGAGGAGCAGGCGGTGCAGCCGATGCTCCAGGCGCTGCTGAGCGATGACGAGATGCGGGCGATCGAGGCCGGAATCCTGGCGGCCATTCCGCCGGCCCGCGCGCAGGCCTTCCTGCGGATGATGCTGCCCGCGATGAGCCCGCCGGAGCGCGCGGCCCTCATTGCGGGTGCCAGGGCGAATGCCCCGGACGACACGGCGGTGGCGATGATCGAGGGCTCGGCGATGATGAGCCTGGCGCCGGCCGACTGGCACGATCTGCAGAAGCGCCTGGACCTGGCGGCCTGACGGGGACCTGATCCCTGTCGGCCCGAGGCCCTGCCTCGGGCCGGGAGCGCAACGCGCGACCGCGCCCAGACCGGCAACGGCCGCCCGCACGCCAGTGCATGGCGCGAAGCCAAGGCCCGCGCATGCGGGCCGCCCGGCGTCTGAGGGATCTAAAGAAAAACTGGTGCGGTCGAGAAGAGTCGAACTTCCACAGGGTTTCCCCTACCAGCACCTCAAGCTGGCGCGTCTACCATTCCGCCACGACCGCAAACCGGGTAGAGGGCGCGGCGTATAACCCATGCTTGCGCCGCCAGCAACAGAGGGCCCGGAGTGGATCATCTCCGAGGGCCGCACCCCCTATGCCGAGGCCCTGGCGGCGATGGAGGCGCATGTCGGCGCCATTCGCGCCGGCACAGGGCGCGAGCGCGTCTGGCTGGTCGAGCACGACCCCACCTACACCGCCGGCACCTCGGCGCGACCCGAGGACCTGCACGACGCCCGCTTCCCGGTGTTCAGCGCCGGGCGCGGCGGGCAATGGACCTATCATGGGCCAGGGCAGCGCACGGGCTACGTGATGCTGGACCTCAACCGGGCGCATGGAAGCGTGCCGGCGCGCGACGTGCGGGCCTATGTCCATGGCCTCGAGGAATGGCTGATCCGCACGCTGGATCGCTTCAACATCCGCGCGGAGCGGCGCGAAGGCCGCGTCGGGCTGTGGGTGGCGAACCGCACGGGGGGCGAGGACAAGATCGCCGCGATCGGCGTGCGCGTGACGCGTTGGGTGACCTGGCATGGGGTGGCGCTGAACGTGGAGCCGGACCTGTCGCATTTCGGCGGGATCGTCCCCTGCGGAGTGAGCGAGCACGGGGTGACGAGCATCGCGGCGCAGGGGGTGGTGGCGACGATGGCGGAAGCCGATGCCGCGCTGCGGGAGGCCTGGGGCGAGGTGTTCGGGGACTGGTGAGGAGAAGGTCAGGGGGAGGGAACTCCCCCTGAAACCCCGTCCTCTTTTTTGGCTGTTGGGCGGGCGGTGCGGGACCCGGCGGTTTCGGACAAATCGCCCAGGGTCAATTTAGGGATTTAGGATTGTAAGCGGATCGCGCGCCTGCGGATCTTGGACAGCTTCCTGGCACAGCCGGATTGGAGAGGAGGCCAAGGGGCCGAAATAAACGGATGCGCAGGTTTAACGAGCGAAGGTCGCGCTGAAGCGCGGATCTCTTTCCTATATAATGCCCTGCGAATTCGAAAGTCCAGAGAAAGCGTCGGACGCTGACACGGTCGCCAAGGACCTCCCGCACATGGCCAAAGGCGACCAGCGCGCGCCGCATGGCAGGCAGCGAGTCCCGGTACGGCGCGTCCCGGCAGCGACGGACGCTGTCCGTCCTGCCGAGGGCATAAGGATCGGCCCCGGGGGAAGTTCCCCTCCCCCGGGGACTCAAGCCCTGATCACCGCCCCCGCCGCAGGAAGGCCGGCGCGCTCGATCCGTCGCGGAAATCCCCCTCCCGCCAGGACCGGTCCCGCCGCGGGGCCTCGGCCTGCGCGGGCGCCGCCGGGCGGCGGCGGGCCGCCTCCCCGGC
>NZ_JACADR010000201.1 GCF_016106005.1 Roseomonas rosulenta | reverse complement strand
ACGGCGGGCGGCGGGCGCGCAGGGCGGGCGGCCGGGGCCGGCGCGCTGCGCGCCTCGAGCTGTTCCAGCCGCCGGCGCATCTCATCGAGCTGGCGGCGCAGTTCCGCGATGGTGGCGGCATCGCTGCCTTGCGCGCGCGCGACATCCGGCAGCAGGGCAAGCAGCCCCGCCAGGACCGCGGCGCCGTATCGCGACGTTCCGATGCCCATGCCGCCGCCTTGCCCCCCGAGCCACGGTTCCACCCGGCACCAGCGTGGCCGAGGCGCGAGTGGATCGGAAATCATTTTCGTATGCCGCCCATGCCCCGGCTGTGCGCGTCGTCCCCCCGGGGCAGCGCGCTTCCCTCGCAGCGGTGAACCGGTCTAGTGTCCGCCCGCTTTTGTGCAGCGCAACATTCGCCGGGCGATCCACCCGCCCCCGGGAGACGCGACAAGATGGCCAGGAAGCCCGCCCGCCCCGCCACGGGCCGCGACACGCTGCTGATCGACCTCGCCCTGCAGGGCGGCGGCAGCCATGGCGCCTTCACCTGGGGCGTGCTCGATCGCCTGCTCGAGGAAGGCTGGATCGCCATCGAGGCCGCCTCCGGCACCTCGGCCGGCGCGATGAACGCGGCCGTGTTGGCGCACGGCCTGATGGCCGGCGGGCCCGACGGCGCGCGCGAGGCGCTGGCGCGCTTCTGGAAGAAGGTCTCGGACGCCGCCGCGCTCAGCCCGCTTCGGCGCGGGCCGCTCGATGTGCTGCTCGGGCGCTGGACGCTCGACAATTCCCCGGCCTACCTCGCGATGGACATCGCGACGCGCGTCTTCTCGCCCTACGACCTCGATTTCGGCATGCCCAACCCGCTGGCGGCGATCCTGGCGGAAGTCGTGGACTTCGAACGTCTGCACCAGGCGCCGATCAAGCTGTTCATCACCGCGACCAACGTGCACACCGGGCGCCCGCGGGTGTTCCGCAACCACAACCTCTCGCCCGCCGCGCTGATGGCCTCGGCCTGCCTGCCGATGATGTTCCAGGCGGTCGAGATAGACGGCCAGGCGTATTGGGATGGCGGCTATTCCGGCAACCCGACCATGACGCCGCTGATCGACGAATGCGTCTCGGACGACACCGTCATCATCGGCATCAACCCGGTGCAGCGCCCGGGCGTGCCGAAATCGGCGCGCGACATCCTCAACCGGCTGAACGAGGTCGCCTTCAACGCCGTGCTGCTGAAGGAACTGCAGATGATGGCGCTGCTGCGGTCGGTGGCGGACCCCGGCAACGAGAAGACGGCGCATTGGGCGCGCATGCGCGTGCACCTGGTGCAGAGCGCGATGCTGACCGAGCTCGGCGCGTCGTCGAAACTGAACGCGGAATGGGACTTCCTGACCATGCTGCGCGACGAGGGCCGGCGCGCGGCGGAGGAGTTCCTCGCCACCCATGGCGCGGCGCTCGGCAAGCGCTCCACGCTGCCGATCGAATACCTGCTCGAGAAGGTGTGACGCCATGGGGCTGCTCGGGATCCTCGCCGGCCTCGCGCTGCTCGTCGCGCTGGCCTATCGCGGCTGGTCGGTGCTGCTGCTGGCTCCCGCGGCGGCGCTGGTGGCGGCGGCCTTCGCCGGCGAGCCGCTGCTGGCGCACTGGACCGAGACCTTCATGAACAGCGCGGCGCGCTTCGTCGCGCAGTTCTTCCCGCTGTTCCTGCTCGGCGCATTGTTCGGCAAGCTGATGGAGGATTCCGGCGCGGTCGGCACCATCGCGCGCTGGATGACGAGCACGCTGGGGCCCAGGCGCGCGATCCTGTCGGTGGCGCTGGCGGGCGCGGCCGTCACCTATGGCGGCGTCAGCCTGTTCGTCGCGATCTTCGTGCTCGCACCCATGGCCACCGCGCTGTTTCGAGAGGCCGGGATTCCCCGCCGCCTGATGCCCGGTGCCATCGCGGTCGGCGCCTTCACCTTCACCATGTCCGCCATGCCGGGCACGCCGGCCATCCCGAACGCCATCCCTATGCCCTTCTTCGGGACCACGCCCTTCGCCGCGCCGGGGCTGGGCATCATCGCCTCGGCCATCATGCTCGGCTTCGGGCTGTGGTGGATGCAGCGTGCCGAAGCGCGCGCGCGCGCCGCCGGCGAGGGCTTCGGCGACGACACGCCACCCCCGGTCGATGCCGCCGCGGACGACCCGCTGATCCGCGAACGCGCCTCGGTGGCGCGCGAATTCGACCCGGCGGAAATCCATCGCAGCCAGCCGGCCGCGGCCGGGATGCCGGTGGTGTTGGCCGCGCTGCCGCTGGTCGTGGTGGTGGTGGTGAACCTGGTGATGTCCATGCTGGTCCTGCCCAACATGGATGCGGCCTTCCTGGCCGAACCGCGCTGGGGCAGCACCAGCCTGTCCGCCGTGGCCGGCGTGTGGTCGGTGGCGGTGGCGCTGTTCGTCGCCATCCTCGTGCTGCTGGCGGTCAGCTTCTGGCGGCTGCCATCCCTGCGCGCGACCATGGATGCCGGTGCCAATGCCTCCGTGCTGCCGATCTTCTCGGTCGCCTCGCTGGTCGGCTTCGGCGCGGTGGTGGCCGCCATGCCGGCCTTCGAGGTGGTGCGCGACTGGGTGCTGGGCATCGGCGGCGGGCCGCTGGTCTCGCTCGCGGCGGCCACCACCATCCTGGCGGCGCTGACGGGGTCCGCCTCGGGCGGCCTGACCATCGCGCTGGAGGCGCTGGGGCCGACCTACATGGCGCTGGCCGCGCAGATCAACCTCGATCCCGGGCTGATGCACCGCGTGGCCGTGATCGCCGCCGGCACGCTGGACGCGCTGCCGCACAATGGCGCGGTGGTGACGCTGTTCGCGGTCTGCGGGTCGAACCACCGCGACAGCTACCTCGACATCGTGATGACCACGATCGTCGGCGCCCTGCTGGCGCTGGTGGCGGTGATCGTCCTCGGCAGCCTGATCGGGTCGTTCTGACGCCTGGCAGGCCCCCCGCTTCTACCTGCGCGGGGTCTCCGGCTGGTCGAGCTGCGCCGCGGCGCGCTCGGCGGAGTCGGCGATTGCGTTTGGCGAATCCTTCTCCCGCGGGCGGCAGGCCGCGGCGATCGCGCGCAGCTCCGCCCGCAGGTTCACCCCCGCCGTGCGCAGGCCGTAGGCGGCCACGATCACGCCGGTCGCGAGCGTATGCGCCTCAGCATGGAGTCGCTCACGGCTGTCCTCCGCGGCCGGGTCGATCGCCTCGGCGATGCGCACCACCTCGGCCGCACGCGCACGCACCGCATCGACGAGTTCCACCGGCACCGGCCGCAGGCTCCCGACCAGATACATCCCATCGCGCGCGGCGTCGGGGTCCCCTGACGCGATGCGTTGGGCCAGCACCGGCACGAAGTCGGGCCGCGCGCGGGCGGTGCGCAAGGCCTGGTCGTAGGCCGCGTCGCGCCAGGCGGCGTTGACGAAGCCAAGCAGCGCCGCCGTTGGCGCATCCGCCGGCAGGGCGGCGAAGGCGGCCTGGCGGAGCTGCGCCTCGCCCGGCGGTGGCGGGGGTGGTGGCGCGGGCGGCAGGTGGGGCACGATGCGATAGCGAACCTCCCAGCCGGGGGGCCCGCCAGCCGCCGGACCAGGCGCGATCCAGGCGCTGAATGACGCATCCAGCGCGGCCGGGCGCGCCGGGACGGCGATCGGCACATGCTGCCCTTCCCCCACCAGGCCACCGACAGCGAGCCGCCGTTCGCCCTCGGAGGTGGTGATCGCCACGCGCCCCGGTACGATCCAGTGCCCGTCCTCCAGCCGCGCCTCCTCCGGCCGCCAAGGCCCCGCGCTGAACCGGCGGCGCGGACCGGAGGTCAGCATCGCGTAGCCCGGCTCGCCCGCCGGCTGTCCGGTGCCCGGGGGCAGGCGGAGTTCGAGCGCGAGATCCAAGCGCTGCCCGCCGACCAGCGGGGCGACATCGCGCTGCATCCAGGCCCAGGCGCCGGCGGCGGTGATCACGCCGCCCACCACCAGCACCGCCGCGCCGAAGCCGCGCAGAGCACCCGCCCCGCCCGCCAGCCGGCAGACGATGATGCCCGCGGCGGTGCCGCCGATCAGGCCCAGCAATCCCATGAAGGCGACGAAGTATCCCGACCCGCCCTCGAAGCTGGAGATATGCAGCCAGGGCACCGCGAGATCCGCCACGAGCCCCGCATAGATCATGGCCATCACGCCGGTCAGAAGGCCGAGGAAGGTGGCGGCCATCCAGGACATGATCAGGCTCCGGCGTTCAGGCTGCGATGGATGGGCGCGACAGGCGCCGGACGCGGCGGCAAGGCTCGGCGATCTGCCCGGCTGCCGCGGCGTGCCGGCGCCAAGTCCTCGAAGCGTCGCGGCGCGCGTGGGCACCACCAGACCTGCCGCCGGCGCGGTGCCAGGCAATAGGCGCGGCGCGCCCGGCGGCGCCCCGGGCCGGGATGTCCCGCCTCGGCTCGACCCCGACCCTGCGTGACGACGGCGGCTCCGTCATCGCCTCCCCTCCCGACCACCAGTATTCCCGGCTGCGGGCCGGCTGTCCAAGCGCGCCTCGCGCTACGGCGCCCACTCCATCCCAGGGTCGAGCGGCCAGATCGGCCGCGGCACGGCACGCCAGGGCACGCGGTCCAGCACCACGGTGGTCAGGCCGGGCACGTCCACTTCCAGGATCCGATCCGGCGTGAAGTGCTCGTCGAAGCCGGCGCGGAAATGCCCACGCGACTTCACCACCAGGCTGCGGACCTGCGCGATGTCGATGCCCAGCGCCTCGAGCATCGCCGGTTCGCACAATTGCCGCCGCTGCGTCGCCACCGCCACACGCAGCCCGCCGATGCGCAGCAGCGCCATGGGGCCCATGTCAACCTCCCGTCCGGCATAGATGCCGCGCCGGCCGACGATGCGCCCGTCGTGCAGCGCGATCACCTCGGCCTCGGCCACGAAGGAATGCGAGAAGTGGTTGGTCTCGACCCGATTGAAATGCGCGGTGAAGCGCGCGTCGGGGCCGAGCAGATGCGCCTCCGCCGCCAGCTCCGGGTCGTTGAACACGCCGAGCACCGCGCCCTGCACGCCGGCGGCGTGGAAGGCTTCCAGGATCCAGACGGTGTTGCCGCGCCCGCCGCCGCCCGGATTGTCCGCGACATCGGCGAACAGCAGCGGGGCGGCATGCGGGTCCGCGCCCGCATGCCGCGCGCGCTGCACGGCCTCGGCCAGCGGCAGCAGCCGCGCGGTCCAGCGCCCACGCGAGGACCAGATGAAGCGCGCGATCTCCTCCGCCACCGCCTGCGCCCGCGCCGCATCGGTGCGCGTGGTGACCACCACCGACAGCCCGTTCTTCGGCGTATCCCCGAGCGAGAAGCCCGAGGAGATCGAGACGTTCATCACCTCGTGGTCGAGGAAGCCGCGCCCGAAGGCGATCGCGTCCGCATAGGGCCCGGCATCGGTGTTCTGGCTGGTGGCGGGCGGGATCATCGGCAGCTTCACGAAGCCGCTGCGCGGCCGCATCCCGCCCAGCATGGCGCGCACCGCCGCCGCCGCCTCCGCCCCGCGTTCCGCCATGTCCACATGCGGGTTGGTGACGAAGGCGATCAGCACGTCGGCATGGTCGACCATGGCGCGCGAGACATTGGCATGCAGGTCGAGCGTCGCGATCACCGGCACCTCGGGCCCGACCACCGCGCGCACGCGCGCCAGCAGCACGCCGTCGGGATCGACCTCGACCGTCGCGGAAGCCGCGCCGTGCAGAGAGAGGAACACGCCATCCACCGGCATCGCTGCGCGCAACCCATCCTCCATCCGGTGCAGCAGGTCGTCGAAGACCTCCTGCTCCATGGGGCCGGAAGCGCCCGCACCGGCCGCCAACAGCGGCACCGGCACCCAGGCCCGCCCGGCATCCATGGCGCGCATGAAGCCAGTCAGCGCGGTGGGCGCGCGCGGCGCGGGGCGCGCCAGGTCGGCGGCCAGGGCCTTGCCCTCGAGCCAGCAGGCGGCCTCGAATTCCGCGCGCGTGGCGGGCGGCGCGTGGCCGTTGCTCTCGAGCATGAAGGCGCCGAGCGCGATGCGCGGCGGGCGCATCATTCCTCCACCGCCCGCGCGGTGACCGCCGGGTGCGGCTGCGCGCCCTGCTCGACCACCAGCTTCTGGTGCGGATAGGGGATCTCGATCCCCAGCTCGTCGAAGCGGCGCTTGACGCGGCGGTTCAGTTCGCGCGCCACCGCCCAGCGCTGCGACGGCTCGGTCTTGAAGCGCACGCGGATGATCACGCCGGAATCGCCCAGCCGCTCGACACCCATCACATCGAGGTCGTCGCGGATCGCGGGCCGCCACTTCGCATCCTCGCGCATCTCCGACGCCACGTTGCGAAGCACGTCGGTCACGCGGTCGGTGTCCTCGCCATAGCCGATGTTCACGTCCATCACCGCGAAGGCGAAGTCGCGCGTCATGTTGGTGACCGTGGTCACGGCGCTGAAGGGGATGATGTGAAGGCTGCCATCCACCGCGCGCAGCTTGATCGACCGGATGGACAGCTGCTCCACCACGCCCGACAGCCCACCCACCTGCACCACGTCGCCCACCGCCAGCGCGTCCTCGAACAGCAGGAAGATCCCGGTGATGACGTCGCGCACCAGGGTCTGGGAGCCGAAGCCGATGGCGATGCCGACCACGCCCGCACCCGCGATCAGCGGGGCGACGTTCACGCCGATCTCGGTGAGGATGATGAAGCCGACGATGATGACGATGGTCACCATCAGCGCCGTGCGCAGCATGGGCAGCAGGGTACGTACGCGCGCGCTGCGCGCCGCCTTTGCATCGCGCGACAGGCTGACCAGGTGGCGCTGGATGGCGGCGTTCGCCGCCTCCCACGCCGCCATCGCCACCAGCAGCGTGAAGCCCATCGAGGCGAGCGAGCCCACCAGCCGGTTCCCCAGCTTGCCCTGGCCGAACCAGCCGAAGGCATCGAGGCCCCAGGATTCCAGCAGCAGCAGGACCGCGAGCCCGCCGATGAAGAAGGAGAAGATTCCCTTCAGGATCGGCAAATAGCGGTTCGCCCGCGCCTCTAGCCCCGGGTAGCGGCGCGACAGGTCGGGCGTGATGCGGAAGGCGCGCGCCAGCGTCCGGCGCATCGCCACATCCGCGAGCTTCGCCAGGCCCAGCACCAGTACGGTGAGCAGCGAGACGCGCGAGAGGCGCCAGAAGCCGCCCTGCACCTCCAGCGCCCACACGCCCCAGGCCGCGATCAGCCAGGCGATCGCAAGGATGTGCCAGACCTCCGCCGCGCGGTCGCGCGCAGCGCGCAGCGAGCGGCGCGAGGCTGGCGGGGTCTCGCCCTCGCCCAGATCCGGCGCGCGCAGCGCATCCGACACCGCCGCTCGATTCTGCAAGATGACGATGATGAGGAACAGCGTCACCAGCAGCAGGCAGACGCGAAGAATGGAATCATAGGCGTTCCAGGGCAGGCCGAACTGCAGCCCGGCCTCCGCGGTGGCATAGCCCACGACCAGCACAAAGGTGATGCGGCGCAGCCAGACGGTGATGTAGGCCGCCGTCTCATCCGCCACCGGCAGCAGCCGCAGCATGGGCGAGGCCGGCGAGAGCGCCATGCGCGAGCCCACCATCACCGCGCGCGACGCCATGTAGGCGTTGTTCACGGTCAGCATCACCAGCTCGGTGGTGGGCAGCGGCCCGACCAGGCCGATGCCGCCATAGGAGACGATGGCGAAGGCGCCGATCGGCAGCAGGTCGAGGCACAGCCGCGCGACCACCAGCGGCACGCGGCGCAGCCAGGAGAACAGCTCGCCCTCCGCCGGGGCGCGCGAATCGAGTGCGTCGCGCGCGCGCGCCAGCAGCCGCACCGCCAGCCATTCCGCCACCAGGCCGAGGCCCAGCACCAGGAACAGCTTCCAGGCCGCGTCCATGACCCGGTACTGGGTGACCGGGTCGCGCGCCAGGGACGACAGCCAGGAGACCATGGCCGGCAGGTCGGCGATGGTCTGCACCGCCACGACCAGCTGGTCGGACAATGCGGACAACCGCTGGGACGCGCCCTGGAGCAGCTGCGCGCCGAGCGTATTGGGCGCGAGGATGACCGGTTCGGCCGGCACCGCGGCCGGCGCCGGTGTCGGAGTGGCCGGCGCGGCAGCAGGCGGGGCCGATCCGTTGCCGGGGGTGGTCGCGGTGGCGCCGGCGGCGGTCAGGCCCTGCAGCGTGCGGATCAGTTCGGCGCGGCGCGCATCGTCCTGCAGCAGGCGGAGCAGGCGCTCGGCCTCGGCGGCGCCGGGGGCGGCTTCGGGCGCCGCCGCGGGTTGTGGCGCGGCAGCGCGGGTGGGCGCAGGCTGGGGG
>NZ_JACADR010000200.1 GCF_016106005.1 Roseomonas rosulenta | reverse complement strand
GCGGTTCGGGCGTGTCCTCTTCCGGCTCCTTGCCGCGCACCGCGACCTGGCCCTCGGTCTCGCGCAGCGCCCCGGCGGGCAGCGAGACCAGTTCGCTCGCGCGCAGGCCCGAGCAATAGAGCAGTTCGACCGCCGCGGCCGCGACCGGCCCGCGGCGGCCCGGCAGCGCGGCCGCGGCGGCGATGAGCGATTCGACCTCCGCCTCGCTCAGCGCGCGCGGCAGGCTGGCGGGCAGGCGCGGGCTTTCCAGCAATTCCGTCGGGTCGTCGGGGCGGATGCCCTCGCGCGCCAGGAAGCGGTGGAACTGGCGGATGGCGGACAGGCGCCGGGCCTGGGTGCGTGCGGCGAAGCCGGCCGCGGCCAGGCCCTCGACCCAGGCGCGCAGCGTGTCGGCATCGGCGGCATGCACTGCCATGCCGCGGGCGCGCACGAAGGCCGCGAAATCCTCGAGGTCGGCGGCATAGGCGGCGAGCGTGTTGCGCGCGGCACCCCGTTCGGCGGCGAGCATCTCGAGGAAGGCTTCGACCTGGGGCACGGTTTTCAGGCCCTCAGACGGCGGGCGGCCGGCATCCGCCGGCCTTGCCTTCGCGCCATGCAATGGCGCCTCGGCGGCGGCGGGCAGGTTGGGCGCGGTCGCGCTGTGCGCTCCCGGATCGCGCGTGGCGCGATTCCGAGTTGGGTGTCCCTTCGGGTGGCGGCGCGTCGGCTTCGTCCGGGGCCGCGGTCAGGGCTCCGCCCGCCCCTCACCGCCCGGTGCTGAAGCGGTCGTTGGGCAGCGGGCGTTCCACCTGCTGCGGCGGCACGGCGGGCGGGAAGGCGCCCAAGGCCAGCAGCCCGACCGCCACGGCGCCGAGCACCAGAAGCAGGATCATCATGAGCGGGCTGCGGGACATCGCGGGCGGCTTCTCCCTTCGGGTCGGGTTTCGCTGCCAGGGCAGCCCCTGGTCGGCACAACCGCCACGCGGTTCCACCGATCAAGCATAAGATGCTCTAGGATCTGGGTTTTCCCGAGCACGAAATCCGACCGGATAATTCCATCCGGCCGGGTATTGCTCTAGCCTTCGCCCCCGTGTCGCGCAACTCCGCCCTTGATCTTCCTGAAGAAGACCACCTCAACCCCGTCCCACCGCCCGGCCAGCTCCCGGCGGCGGCGCGCAGCATCGTGCTGGTCGGCATGCCGGGGGCGGGCAAGACCGCCATCGGCAAGCGCCTGGCCGCACGCCTCGGCCTGCCCTTCCGCGATGCCGACGCCGAGATCGAATCGGCGGCCGGCATGCCCATCACGGAAATCTTCGCCCGCTACGGCGAACCGCATTTCCGCGACGGCGAGCGCCGCGTCATCACCCGCCTGCTGGCCGGACCGCCGCTGGTGCTCGCGACCGGCGGCGGCGCCTTTGCCGATGCCGCCACGCGCGCCGCGATCAAGGCCTCGGGCGCTGCCACGCTCTGGCTGCGCTGCGCCATGCCCACGCTGCTGCGCCGCGTCGCGGGGCGCGAGCACCGGCCGATGTTCCTCAACGCCGACCCGGCCGAGGTGCTCGCCCGCCTGATGGCCGCCCGCCATCCCTTCTACGCCGAGGCCGACGTGACAGTGACCTGCACCGACGAAAGCCCCGAGGCGACGACGCGCCGCGTGCAGGATGCGCTGGCCACCGCCGTCGCGCCCCAGCGCCTGCCGGTCGGCCTGGGGGATCGCGGCTACGAGGTGCTGGTCGGCCCCGGGCTGCTGGCGCGCGCCGGCGGGCTGGTCGCGGGGCTGCTGCCCTCGCGCAAGGTGGTGGTAATCACCGATTCGGCGGTCGGCCCGCTGCACCTGCCCGCGCTGCGCGACGGGCTCGAGGCCGCGGGCCTGTCCGTGCTGACCGAGATCGCCGTGCCGCCGGGCGAGGGATCGAAGGACTTCGCCCGCCTGTCGGATGTGCTGGAGGCGATGCTCTCGGCGGGACTGGATCGCCGCACCGCGGTGGTGGCGCTCGGCGGCGGCGTGGTGGGGGACCTGGCCGGCTTCGCGGCTGCCATCGCCATGCGCGGCGTGCCCTTCGTGCAAGTGCCGACCACGCTGCTGGCGCAGGTGGACAGCAGCGTCGGCGGCAAGACCGGGGTGAACCTCAAGGCCGGCAAGAACCTGGCCGGCGCCTTCCACCAGCCGCGCATCGTGCTGGCCGATACCGACACCCTCGCCACGCTGCCGCCCCGTGAACTGCGCGCCGGCTACGCCGAGGTGGCCAAGCACGGGCTGCTGCAGGGCCCGCTGTGGGAGTGGTGCGAGGCGCATGGTGCGGCCGTGGTGGCCGGCGACACCGCCGCCTTGACCCATGCGGTCATCGAATCCTGCCGGCTCAAGGCCGCGGTGGTCGCCGCCGACGAGCGCGAGGAATCCGCCGAGGGCGGCCGCGCGCTGCTCAACCTCGGCCACACCTTCGGCCATGCGCTGGAGGCCGAGGCGGGCTTCGACGGTTCGGTCCTGCACGGGGAGGCGGTGGCGGTGGGGCTTGGCCTGGCCGCGGCGCTGTCGGCCAGGCTCGGGCAGTGCAGCCAGGAATGGCCCTCGCGCGTCGTGTCGCACCTGGCGGCCTGCGGGCTGCCGGCGCGCATCGCGGACCTGCCGCGGCGCTTCACGGTCGATGCGCTGCTCGGGCGGATGGCGAAGGACAAGAAGAACCGCGATGGCACGATGCGCTTCGTGCTGATGCGCGGCGCCGGGGATTGCTTCACCAGCGGCGATGTCCCGCGCGAGGCGGTGGCGGCGCTGCTGCGCGACGAGGGTGCGGGCTGAACCGCGCCGGCGGCGCGGCAACCGCGCCCGCACCCCAGGCATGCCGGGCGCAGGCTGGTCTTCCGGCGCCGGCTGCGATACCGGTCCTGCTGCACCGCACGCCAGGTCCGTCATGCCGCTGTCCGACCCCGCCGCCCGCGAACCGATGCATCGCCGCCAGATCGACATGCACGGCTATCGCCGCGCCGATGGGCTGTTCGACATCGAGGCGCATCTGCTCGACACCAAGTCCTACGGCTTCGACAACGAGGAACGGGGCTTCCTGCCGGCCGGCACGCCGCTGCATGGCATGTGGATCCGCCTGACGATCGACGAGGACCTGCTGATCCATGCCTGCGAGGCGGCCTCCGATCACACGCCCTATGCCATCTGCCCGCAGGCGGCGCCGAACTTCGCGGCACTGGCCGGGCTGAAGATCGGCCCGGGGTTCAACCGCGCGGTGCAGGAGCGTGTCGGCGGCGTGCTCGGCTGCACGCATCTGCGCGAGGTGCTGGCGCAGATGGCGACGGTCGCCTACCAGACGCTCTACCCGGTGCGCCGCGCGAAGGAGCAGGCGCGCGAGGCGGCGACGGGCGTGCGCGAGAAGCCGCGCATCATCGGCACCTGCCTGGCCTACAAGCCGGACAGCCCGGTGGTGAAGCTGCGCTGGCCCTGGCTGGCGGAGGAAGCAGCGGAGTAGCGCGCGCCCTCCAATTCGGATCGCGCGCAGGCGCGATCCGGGAGTGCAAGGCGCGACCGCGCCCAGACCATCAGCCCTGCCCGGCGCAACAGTGCACGGCGCGCAAGCCAAGCCGGCGCATGCCGGCGCCCGCCGTCTGTGGGTCACAGAAAATCTCTCAACAGCGCGACCAGCGGCACATCCGCCGGCGGCATCGCGTAGTCCGCGAGCTTCTGCGGCCGCACCCAGGCCAGCGCCTGGCCTTCCATCGGCGTCACCATGCCCTGCCAGCGCCGGCACAGGAACAGCGGCATGAGCAGGTGGAAACGCTCATAGCCATGCGAGGCGAAGGCGAAGGGTGCGAGGCACGCCGCCGTCACGTCGATGCCGAGCTCCTCCTTCAATTCGCGGATCAGCGCGTCCTCCGGCGTCTCGCCCGGATGCACCTTGCCGCCGGGGAATTCCCACAGGCCGGCGAGCGGCTTGCCCTCCGGCCGGCGGGCCAGCAGCACGCGATTGTCGGGGTCGATCAGCCCGACCGCCGCGACCAGCAGGATCGGCTTGCCGCCCGGCGCGGGCTCGGGCACCGGCGCCGCGGCGGCCGGCGCGGGTGCGACATCGGCGCGCCCGGCCTCGAACAGCCGCACGGGCATCGCGCCACCGCGCGAGAGGAAATCCTGCGCGCCGGTGCCGGTCTCGCGGAAGCCGATGCGCGCGAGAACCGCGGAGGAGCGCGCATTGTCCAACAGCGCGCTCGCGGTGATCCGGTCGATGTCGAGGTTCGCCAGCGCCCAGCGCGCCAGTCGCCCGGCGGCCTCGGGCGCGATCCCCTGCCCCCAGTGCCGCCGGCCGACCCAGTAGCCGAGATCGGCGGAGCGGTCCTCGCGGTCGCGCGTCAGGCCGCAGCAGCCGACCAGCACGTCGTCCTCGCGCCGCGCGATGGCCAGGTGATACGCCTCGCCCTCGATGATACGCTCGGCGGTGGAGGCGATCCATTCATCCGCGAGGTCCCGCGGATAGGGGAAGGGCACGCGGGCGAGGGTCTTCGCCACCTCCCAGTCGTTCACCAGGCGGTGCAGTTCGGCGGCATCCCCGGCGCGCAGCGGGCGCAGCAGGAAGCGCGCGGTCTCGAGCGGCGCGAAGGTCACGGCGGAATCGGGCATGGGCACCCCAGGAACGGCGCCCGCGCGCCCGGCGTCAAGGCTTGCGCGCGACCAGCAGCACGAACATGGGCGCGGCGTTGCGCGGCAGCGGCAGCAGCGCGGCGGCGATGCGCCCGAGCAGGATCGACACCGCCAGCGACGCATACCAGGACCGCCGCGCGGCGAACCACGGGCCTTCGGGCGGCGCCTTGATCGGCGCGAGGCGGCCCATCCAGTGGATCAGCGGCTGCGCCTGCACCGGCGGGAGCAGGCGGGTCTCCTCGACCACCAGGCCAAGCCGGGCCGCCAGGGCGCGCATCGCCGCCTCGCTCCACCAGGACAGATGATGCGGCGGAGCGTTGAAGACGAAATCCGGGATCGCCGTCATGGCCGAGGGCCAGACCGGCGCGCCCAGCATCAGCAGCCCGCCGGGCTTCACGCAGCGCGCCATGTCGGCGGCGAAGGCGAGCGGGTCGGCCACATGCTCGATTACCTGGAACGCGACGGCGGCGTCATAGGCGCCGGGATTGGCCGCGGCATGGGCGGCCAGGCTTTCGGCACGGATATCGGCTGCGCGGTCGGCATAGGCGCCAGGGTTGGGGTCGAGCCCGACATACCGCGCGCCAGGCACGAGCCGCGCGAAGGCGCCGGCCCCCGCGCCGACCTCCAGCACCGCGTCGCCGTCGCGGATGCGCGCCGCGGCATGCGGGTATTCGGCGCGGTCGCGCCCTGCCGCGCGCACCCGGCCGCCGGCATCGAGGCGGCGGTACAGCGCCTCGTAGAAGGCCCCGTCCCCTTCCTCCGCCGGGGCGAAGAAGACCAGGCCGCAGGGGCTGCGCCAGACGCCGATACGCCCGGCGGGCAGCGGCGTCGGCTCCACCCCGAAGGCACGGCGCCACAGCCCGCGCAGCAATCCCGGCGAGACCTCCTGCACCAGCACCGCATCCTCCCCGGTGATGGGGCAGGTGCCAGGCGTCATGCGGCCGCGCCGGGCCCGCGGCGGCGCAGCACGCGCACCTGCTCGGGCCCCAGCACCTCGTAGTCGATGTGCCGCCAACGGATGACGCGCGTGCGCGCGCTGGTCCAGAACAGCGCAGCCACCGCCGGGGCGGTGACCGGTGCGAGCGCCCCCAGCGCCACCTGCGCCGCGCGCGCCGGCGCACCCTCGCGGATGCCGACCGCGCGCGTCACGCGGTCGTGCAGCAGCGCGCGCGCCACGCCAACCGCGCCGACGACACCGACGAAAGCCAGCGCCAGGCCGTCACCCGCGATCGCCATCAGCGCCAGCGGCAGCGCCAGCGCCTCGGCATGCAGCGCCACGCCCAGCCAGACCCACAGCGAGGGCACATAGACATGCACGATCTGCAATTGCCGCGTCTTGAAGGCGATCGCCTCGCGGTCGCCACCCTCTGGCGGCGTGGGCAGCAGCACCGCGCGGCGCGTCAGCACGCGCAGGCCAAGCGCGCGCGCACGAGCGCTGATCGCGCCATCGGTCGAGAAGGTCCGGGACAGCGCATCCGGCAGATCCATGCGCACCAAGGCATCGCGCGCGATCGCCACCGAGCCGCCCCAGACCAGGCCCGAGGCCAGGAAGCGCGGACCGAGCGCAAGCGAGCGATCGAGCCACGCCACCACATGCCGCCCCGGCCCCGCGCCGTCCAGCGCATGCCAGCGATAGCCGGTCACCACGTCCGCGGCACGGTTCAGCGCCGGCGTGGCCAGCCAGGACAACCGGGTGTCCTGCGGCAGGATGTCGGCATCGAGCAGCACCAGCGCATCGTCCTGCGCATCCACGCGCGCCAGCGCGGCGATCATGTTGGTCGCCTTCTGGCTGCGTGTGTCGTCAGGGCCGGCGATGACGACCTCGACCGGGAAGGGCAGCAGGTGCTCCAGCTCGCGCACCTGGGCCAGCGCAGGGTCGGTCTCGGCCTCCAGTGCGACACGCATGCGGCGCGGGCGCAGCGTCTGGCGCGCCAGGGCGGCGAACAGCAACGGCAGGCCGTCGGTGCGGCCGGTCACCGCGAGCAACAGCGTGACACGCCCCGGAACCTCGACCGCCGGCGCACGGAAGAACCGCAGGAACCAGACGGCCCCGGTGATCCAGGCGCACGTCGCCAGCAACGCGACCATGCCGAGCAGTATCGTCATGGGGCGCTGCAGGAGGGGGCTTTGCCCCCTCCGAACCTCCCCCACCAGGGGGCTACGGCCCCCTGGACCGCGGGTATTGAACCGGGGGATCCGGGGAGGGGCATCGTCGGTGGCACGGATGCGACGCGCGCGCCCTGCCGCTCACCAAATCCCCCGATCAAGTCAAGGGTTCCAAGGGCCTTGAGCCCTTGGTGGCTTTGGCGGCGCTGCCGCCAAAGGGTCCGGGGGAGGGCAGAGCCCTCCCCCGCCGCGCCCCGTGCCGGCACTAGCTCCGGTACGACCCGTTGATGTCGATGTACCCATGCGTCAGGTCGCAGGTCCACACGGTGGACTTGCCCTTGCCCAGGCCGATATCGACGGTGATCTCGACCTCGCGCCCCTTCATGTGCGCAACCACTGGCGTCTCGTCGTAGCCTTCCACCACGCCGCCGTCGCGCGCCATCCAAACGCCGCCCACGGCGATGGACAGCCTGTCGCGGTCGGCGGGTTCACCGGCCTTGCCGACGGCCATGACGATGCGGCCCCAGTTCGCGTCCTCGCCGGCGATCGCGGTCTTCACCAGGGGCGCATTGGCGATGGACATGGCGATGCGGTGGGCGGAGCGCGCGGTCACCGCCCCGGTCACGTCGATGCGGATCAACTTCTGCGCACCCTCGCCGTCGCGGGCGACCATGAGGGCCAGGTCCATCAGGACCTCGTTCAGTGCGCGGGCGAAGTCCTTGAGCACGGGCCCGCCTTCGGCCGGCACGCGCGGGTGCTTCGCCACACCGGTCGCGAACAGCATCACGGTGTCCGAGGTCGAGGTGTCGGAATCGACCGTGATGCAGTTGAAGGACTTGTCGCAGCCCTTCTTCAGCAGGGCCTGCAGAGCGGGCGCGGGAATCTTCGCATCGGTCGCGAGGAAGGAGAGCATCGTCGCCATGTCGGGCGCGATCATCCCCGACCCCTTGGCGATGCCAGCGATGGTGACGGTGGTCTCGCCGATGCGTGCCGTGCGGGTCGCCGCCTTGGGGAAGGTGTCGGTGGTCATGATGGCGCGCGCGGCGTGGGCGAAGCCGGCCTCGGCCGCCGCGCCGAAGACCTTGGGCAGGGCACCGACCAGCTTCTCGGTGGGCAGGCGCTCACCGATCACGCCGGTGGAGGCCAGGAAGATCTCGCGCGGCTTGCAGCCCAGGATGCGCGCGGCTTCCTCGGCGGTGCGCGCGCAGGTCTCGCGCCCCGCCTTGCCGGTGAAGACGTTGGAATTGCCCGAGGTCACCACCAGGCCGCGCGCCTTGCCGCCCTTGAGTGCGGCGCGCGACCATTCGACCGGCGCGCCGGGGCAGCGGTTCTTCGTGAACACGCCCGCCGCCGTGGTGCCCGCGGGGAAGGCCATCGCCATCACGTCCTCGCGTGCGCGGTAGCGGATCTCGGCCATGCCGGTGGCCACCTGCACGCCGGGCACGGGGGGCATCTCGGGCATCGGCAGCGCGAGGGGGGAGACGGGAAGGGCCTGTCCGGCCATGGCGGTTCCTCGTTGGTCGTGCTTGGTCGTGGTCAGCGCCGCTGCGGCGCGGCGGGGCGGGCCGGCGGCGCGGCGGGGGCGGGCGGCTCCGCGGCATCGATCGCGCGCGG
>NZ_JACADR010000020.1 GCF_016106005.1 Roseomonas rosulenta | reverse complement strand
GCTCGGGCGTGTGCTCTTCCGGTCTCTGCCCCATGCCCGGCTGGCGGGCCGGCGCGGCGTCGTTCGGCGCGGTTGCGGACGGCGGCGAGGGCACTGGCACCGGCGGCGGCAGGCTGCCCGCGCCCTGCGCCAGCACGGGCGCCGCGGCCAAGGCGAAAAGGAAGGCGACAGGGATCACGCGCATCCTGGATCTCCGGCGGAAGCCCGGCGCCTGCGCGCCGGCGTGTGGCAGGTGATGCCGCGCCCGGCTGGCGACAACAGGGCGGTGCAGGCGCCTATCGACCACGCGAAGGATGAACGAGGCATGACCGCCACGCGGCCGGGGCACGACATCCTCGGTCGCTCAGTTCCCGAAGGCCCATTCGCCGGCGCGGCGCAGCCGCCGCCCGGTCCATTCGGCCGCGCGTTCCAGCGCCGATCCGGTGCGCTGTGCCCCCCGTTCGATCGCCGCGCCGGTGCGCTTGGCCGTCCGCTCCACCGCGCGGCCGCTGCGCTGCACCGCACCTTCCGAGGCAGCCGCCGGCAGGGTTGTCGCGCTGGCCAGCAGGGCCAGGATCCAGGCTCGCCGTGTCATGGCGCGAAGTTGGGCAGGTCGGCGCGCCGGGTCAAGAGTCGAGGCGGATGCCAAGCTCGCGGATCAGCGGTCGCCACAGCGCGTTCTCGGCGGCGACGAAAGCCTCGAACTCGGCCGCCGACCAGCCGGTGGTCTGGATGCCGAGCGCCCGGGTGCGCGACTGCACCTCCTCCGACGCCACCGCGCGCACCAGTTCGGCATTCAGCCGCGCCACCACCGGCGCGGGCACCCCGCGCGGCACGCTGATGCCCTGCCAGCCCACCGCGATGGCGTCGTGGCCCAGTTCCCGCAGGGTCGGCACGGCCGGGGCCTCGGCGGTGCGCGCCTCGCTCAGCACGGCCAGCGCGCGCACCCGCCCGTCGCGGATGAAGGGCAGGCCGGTGGCGGTGTCGATCATCACGAGGTCGAGATTGCCGCCCAGCAGGTCCTGCATCGCCGCCTGGCCGCCACGATAAGGCACGTGCTCCGCCGCCAGGCCCGAGCGCCGCTTGACCAGTTCCATCGCCAAGTGGTGCGGCGAGGCCACGGCCGGCGTGCCGTAGCTCGGCGGCTGGCTGCGCGATGCGGCGAGCAGGGCGGCGAAATCCGCGAAGGGCGCATCGGCCCGGCACACGATGTAGAGCGGGAAGCGCCCGATGAAGCCCACGCCGGCGAAGTCGCGGTCGGGGTCGTAGGGCAGGCGCGCATAGAGTGCCGGATTGTAGACCAGGATGCCGTTGTCCACGTGCATCCAGACATGCCCATCCGCCGGTGCGCGCGCCGCGGTCTCGCTGGCCAGGACGGCGCCGCCGCCGGGGCGGTTCTCGATCACCACCGGCTGCCCGAGCCGTGGGGCCATCTGCGCCGCCAGCAGCCGGGCGAAGACATCCGATGGGCCGCCCGCCGGATAGCCGACCACGAGGCGGACCTGCCGCTCGGGCCAGGTGCCCTGCGCCCGCGCCAGGGCAGGCGCGATCGCCAGGCCAAGTCCAACCACGCCACGACGTCCGATCATGGGGCAGGGCATCCTTCGCATCCGCTGCAATCTATCCGCCGCGGCGCGCTTGCCAAAGGGTGCGGGCGCGTCGGCGAGTCAGGCGACCACGGATCCCGGGTCGCAATTCGCACCGCACACCACCACGCCGATCCGCGCACCCTTGGGCGGGGCGAAGGCACCGCTCAGCACCGCGGCCAGGGCGGTCGTGCCGCCCGGTTCGGCCACCACCCGCAGCTTGTCCCACAGCCAGCGCTGCGCGCGGCGGATCGCGTCGTCCTGCAGCACCACGCAGCGGGCGCCATGCTCCATCATGATGTCGAAGGCGAGCGCGCCGGCACGGCGCGCGCCCAGGCTGTCGGCCGCGATCCCGCCCGAGGGCACGTCCATCGGCTGGCCGGTCATGCCGGCCATGAACAGGGTCGGGCACTCCTCCGGCTCGACGATCACGAGGGTGGCGCGGTCGCGATACCAGGACGCCATGCCGCCATAGAGCCCGCCACCGCCCGCCGCCACCGCCACGTGGGTCAGGTCCGGCGCATCCGCCTCGAGCTCCATCGCGACGGTGCCCTGGCCGGCCAGCACAGGTTCCTGGTCATAGGCATGGACGACCAGCGCGCCGGTCTCGGCGGCGCGGGCCTCGGAGGCCTGGCGCGCCTCGTCATAGGCGGCACCGCCCACGGTCAGCGTGGCGCCGGTGGCGGCGATGCGCGCGCGCTTGGCCTCGGGCGTGATCTCCGGGACGAAGATCTCGGCCTTGATCTTGAGCACCTGCGCCGCGTGCGCCACGGCCAGGCCGTGGTTGCCGCCCGAGGCCGCAACCACCCCGGCCGGGGGCACCTGCGCGGACAGGATGCGGTTGAAGGCGCCGCGCGGCTTGAACGACCCCGTCACCTGCAGCTGCTCGAGCTTGAGCACCAGCGGGTTCTCGAGGCCGGTCTCGGCGGGCGCGATGCGGATGACCGGCGTGCGCCGGACATGCGGGGCGATGCGTTCGGCGGCGGCGCGGATGTCGTCCTGGGTCGGCATGGGCCGGAAGGTGGCACCGGCCCTGCCCGGCGTCCATCGGGCGGCGCTTTCGAGCCGACGCTTTTCCGGGTGTCCCATTTCTGCCATGGTCCGCGGCGTGACGGGATGACCGTGCTGGGATGCGTATCCACGGAAGCTGCGTTGCGCGCGCCGGATCGGCGGTTCTGGTGCTGGGCCCCCCCGGCGCCGGCAAGTCCGACCTCGCGCTGCGCCTGATCGGCCGGGGCTTTACGCTGGTCGCCGACGACCAGGTGGTTCTGGAGGGCCGCGCCGTGCGTGCGCCAGAGCCGCTGCGCGGCCTGCTGGAGGTCCGCGGCCTCGGCATATTCGAGGGCCTGCCGGTGGCCGATGACGCCACGCTGGCGCTGGCGGTGGAACTGGTGGCGGCCGATGGCATGGCCCGGCTGCCGATGCCCGCCGCCTGGCCGCCCGCCGGCGTGCCGCGCATCGCCCTGCACGCCTTCGAGGCTTCGGCCTGCGACAAGCTGGCCTGGGCGCTGGATGCCGCGCTCGGCCTGCGCGCCCAGCGTGCCGGGGCCTTCGCGGCCTGATGGACATGGCCCAGCCCGCGCGCCGCCAGGTCGTGCTGGTGACCGGGCTGTCCGGGGCCGGGAAGGCCTCGATCCTGCGCGTGCTGGAGGATCTCGGCTACGAGACGGTGGACAACCCGCCGCTGTCGGTTCTGGAGGCGCTGGTCGGCGATGGCGGGCAGCCGCTGGCCGCCGGGGTGGACAGCCGGACGCGGGACTTCGACGCGCCGACGGCGCTGCGGCTGCTCGATCGGCTGCGGCAGCGCCCGGACATCACCGCCACGCTGGTCTTCGCCACCGCCGATTCGGAGGTGCTGCTGCGCCGCTTTACCGAGACGCGGCGGCGCCACCCGCTGGCCCCGGGCGGGCCACTCGGCCACAACGTCGCCGACGGCATCGCGCGCGAGGCGGCGCTGCTGGCCCCGCTGCGCGAGACGGCCGAGATGCTGGTCGATACCTCCGACCTTCCGCTGCCCGAACTGCGCCGCATGATCGAGCGCCGCTTCGGGATCGAGGGCGCGGCGGGGATGGGCGTGTCGGTGATGTCCTTTGCCTTTCCCAAGGGTCTCCCGCGCGAGGCCGACCTGGTCTTCGACCTGCGCTTCCTGCGCAACCCGCACTATGTCGACGCGCTGCGGCCCCTGACCGGGCGGGACGCGGCGGTGGCCGCCTACATCGAGGCAGACCCCGACTTCGCGCCCTTCATGCGCTGCATGACCGAGATGCTCGGCCCGCTCTTGCCCCGCTACGCACAGGAGGGGAAGAAGTACCTGACCATCGCGCTCGGCTGCACCGGCGGGAAGCACCGCTCGGTCCTGGCAGCCGAGCGCCTGGCGCACCATTTGCTTTCCCAAGGCTGGCGGGTGGACCTCTTCCACCGCGAGCTGACGGCCGTTGCGGCGCCGGCACCCCGGGACGGGGGGCACGCCGCCGGCCGCGAAGCGGGGCGGGAGGCCCTGACACAGGTATCATGATCGGAATGGTTCTGGTCACCCATGGCCGCCTGGCCGAGGAGCTTCGGCATGCCATGGAGCACGTGGTCGGCCCGCAGCAGGCGGTGGCGACGGTCTGCATCGGCCCCGAGGACGACATGGAGCACACGCGCGCCGATATCCGGCGTTCGATCGACTCCGTCGACCAGGGCGATGGCGTGGTGGTGCTGACCGACATGTTCGGCGGCACGCCCTCCAACCTGGCCATGCAGATGACCGGCCCCGGCCGGCCGGTCGAGGTCCTGGCCGGCGTCAACCTGCCGCTGCTGGTCAAGCTGGCCAAGCTGCGCGGTTCCGAGCCCCTGGCCGAGGCGGTGGACCACGCCATGGCCGCGGGCCGGAAATACATCGCGAGCGGCAAGGATGTGGCGGCAGGCGCGCCGACGCGTCCCAATGGAGGAGGCGGCCAATGAGCGAGCGGCCCGACGCCCGGACCGACGACGGCATCGCTGCCGATGGCTGCGGCTGCGACCCCGGCCCCTCGGGCCTGGTTCTGCGGCGCGCCGTGGTGATCCCGAATAGCCGCGGCCTGCATGCCCGCGCCGCCGCCAAGCTGGTGACCATGGCCGAACGCTATTCCGCCTGCGTCAACGTGCTGCGCAACGGCGAGAGCGTGCCGGCCTGCTCCATCATGGGGCTCATGATGCTGGGTGCCGGCCAGGGCGCCGAGATCATGATCGAGGCCGAGGGCTGGGACGCCAAGGAAGCGCTCGAGGCGGTCGCCGGCCTGGTCGAGGCCGGCTTCCATGAAGACTGACCCGTCGAAGTCCAAGGCGAAGGCCAAGGGCCGCGAGGTCGCGATCCCGGGGATCGCGGTGTCCCCCGGCGTTGCGATCGGCCCGGTCTTCGACACCTCCGATCCGCCGGCCGAGGCACCGCGCCGGCGCATCGCGGCGGAGGCCATCGAGGCGGAGCGGCACAAGCTGAACGCCGCCATCGCCTTCTCCCGCAAGCAGATCGGCAAGCTCAAGACCCGCATCGGCGTGCTGCCCGAGGAAGCGCAGGAGGAGATCTCCCCGCTGCTCGACGCCCACCTGATGATGCTTGGCAACTCGCGGCTGATCCGCGGCGCGCGCAAGCGGATCGAGGCCGAGTTGCTCGGCGCCGAGACAGCCGTGGCTGCCGAGGCGGAGGGCATCATCGCCGCCATCCAGGCGATCAAGGACGACGACAAGGCGGGGCTCGCGCGCCGTGCGGCCGAGGTGCGCGACATCGCGCGGCGCCTGGTGCGCAACCTGACCGCGACACCCTTCCGCAGCCTCAAGGACCTGCCGGAAGGCTGCATCCTGGTGGCGGAGGAGCTCACGCCGGCCGACGCGGCGCTGCTCGATCCGTCGCGGATCGCAGGCGTGGCGACCGAGGAAGGCGGCGCAGATGGCCATACCGCCATCATGCTGCGCGCGCTCGGCATCCCGGCGGTGCTCGGCGCCCATGGGCTGACCGAGGCGGCGGAGCGCGGTGACCCGGCCGTGCTGGATGGCGCGACCGGGCGGGTGGTGCTGCATCCCTCCGCGGCGACCCTGGCCGAGGCGAAGGACCGGCTCGCGGCCTTCGCGCGCGAGCGCACCAAGCTGTCCAAGCTGCGCCGCCTGCCGGCCGAGACCACCGATGGCGAGCAGGTGGAACTGCAGGCGAACCTCGAGATCCCGCAGGAGCTGCCGCTGATCGCGCAGGCCGGTGCGCAGGGCATCGGGCTGCTGCGCACCGAGTTCCTGTTCATGAACCGCGAGGACCTGCCCGACGAGGACGCCCAGGTCGAGGCCTATACCCAGGTGGTCGAGGCGATGGAGGGCCAGCCGGTCACCATCCGCGTGCTCGACTGGGGCGGCGAGAAGGACATGGAGGCGCTGGCTGAGGGCGTGGTGCCGGTCCATGCCGGCGGCAACCCGGCGCTGGGCCTGCGCGGGCTCCGCATGCTGCTGAAGCGTCCCGAATTGCTGGAGGTGCAGTTCGCCGCCGTGCTGCGCGTGGCTGCCGCCGGTGCCGACGGCAATGTGCGCCTGCTGCTGCCGATGGTGACGGTGCCCGAGGAGGTGCGCCAGGCGCGCGAGATCTACGAGCGCGTGGCGCGCCGCCTGCGCCGGCGCGGCGAACGCCTGCCGGAGAAGCTGCCGCCGCTCGGCGTGATGATCGAGACGCCCGGTGCGGCGCTGGCCGCGGACGCCATCGCGCTTGAGGCGGATTTCTTCGCCATCGGGACCAACGACCTGGCCATGTACACGCTGGCGGTCGACCGGGCTGAGGCGGAGGTGTCGCACCTGTACGACCCGCTGCACCCGGCGGTGCTGCGGCTGGTGCAGTTCGCGACGGAAGCCGCGCTGCGGCTGCGCATGCCGGTGTCGATCTGCGGCGAGATGGCGGGCAACCCGCTGCTGACGCCGCTGCTGCTGGGGCTCGGCGTGCGGACCTTCTCGATGAATGCGTCCGCCATTCCGCGGGTGAAGCAGGCGGTGCGTGCCCTGGATATCGGCGACTGTGCGCGGTTTGCGCGGCGCGTGATGGAACAGAGCGATCCGGCCCGGATCCGCGAGCTCGTGGCGGGCTTCGCGGAGGGCGTGACGGAGCGGGCGTGAAATGTTTCACCCGGCTCGTCCGCTGACATAAGCGCGTAACGCAACGCCTTGATTGTGCCTCCGTCGCGCCCCCTCCTCGCCGCGCGGGGTGGCGAGGCTTCGGCATGGGACAAGGAAAGGCAGACCCGATGCGCCACATCCGCCGCGCCGCCGTGACCGGGCTCTTCGCCATCTGGCTGGCGCCGCTCTCCGCGGTGGCCGAGACGCCTGGCGGCGCCTATTGCCGCGGGGATCGCCCGCTGCGGGCCGAGGCTGTCGTGGCACCTGGCCGGGACGATCAGGAGGAGGATCGCGCGGCGCAGGGCTCGATGCGGCGGGGCTGAAGACCGCGGCGGCGCGGCGGCGGCCGCTGGCCGTCAATCGGGGCCGCGCGATAGGGCAGCCGCTACGGCCCAGGTAGTATAAAGATATTCTTATATCTCGTCAGCGCCACTGGTCTCCGGCGCCGCTGCGTGCTACCCGCCGCGCACACTCAGACAGACAAGAGAGACCCAAGCGCATGTCCGCTGCCACCGATTACGTCGTGAAAGACCTCTCCCTGGCCGGCTGGGGCCGCAAGGAGATCTCGATGGCCGAGGACGAGATGCCCGGCCTGATGGCGGTGCGCGCCGAATACGGCCCGACCCAGCCGCTCAAGGGCGCGCGCGTCGCGGGCTGCCTGCACATGACCATCCAGACCGCGGTGCTGATCGAGACGCTGAAGCACCTCGGCGCCGATGTGCGCTGGTCGTCGTGCAACATCTTCTCCACGCAGGACCACGCGGCGGCCGCGATCGCCGCGACCGGCACGCCTGTCTTCGCCGTGAAGGGCGAGACGCTGCCGGAATACTGGCAGTACGTGAAGCGCACCCTGGAATGGGCCGATGGCGGCACGCCGAATGTGCTGCTCGACGACGGCGGCGACATGACGCTGCTGGTCCATTACGGCCTGCGCGCTGAGCAGGGCGACGTCGCCTTCCTGGAGAAGCCGACCAACGAGGAAGAGGAAGTCTTCTTCGCGCTGATCAAGGACTGCCTGAAGACCAAGCCGGGCTGGTTCGCCACGCTGGCGAAGAACATCGTCGGCGTCTCGGAGGAGACGACGACGGGCGTGCACCGCCTGTATAACATGGCGAAGGAAGGCAAGCTGCTGTTTCCCGCCATCAACGTGAACGACAGCGTCACCAAGTCGAAGTTCGACAACCTGTACGGCTGCCGTGAATCGCTGGTGGACGCGATCCGCCGCGGCACCGACGTGATGATGGCCGGCAAGGTCGCGATGGTCTGCGGCTTCGGCGATGTCGGCAAGGGTTCCGCCGCATCGCTGCGCAATGCCGGCTGCCGCGTGATGGTCAGCGAGGTCGATCCGATCTGCGCCCTGCAGGCCGCGATGGAAGGCTACGAGGTCGTGACGATGGAGCAGGCCGCCCCGCAGGCCGACATCTTCGTCACCGCCACCGGCAACGTGGACGTGATCACCGTCGACCACATGCGCGCGATGAAGCACCGCGCCATCGTGTGCAACATCGGCCACTTCGACAGCGAGATCCAGGTTGCCGGCCTGCGCAACTTCAAGTGGGATAACGTGAAGCCGCAGGTGGACGAGATCGAGTTCCCCACCGGCAAGCGCATCATCCTGCTGTCGGAAGGCCGCTTGGTGAACCTGGGCAACGCCACCGGACACCCGTCCTTCGTGATGTCGGCGTCGTTCACCAACCAGACGCTGGCGCAGATCGAGCTCTGGGCGAACCCGGGCAAGTACGAGAAGAAGGTCTACGTGCTGCCCAAGCACCTCGACGAGAAGGTGGCCGCGCTGCACCTGGCGAAGGTGGGTGCGACGCTGACCAAGATGACGGCGCAGCAGGCGTCCTACATCGGCGTCAGCCAGCAGGGGCCGTTCAAGGCCGAGCAGTACCGCTACTGACCGGGAGGCGTGGGGGGCTGCGCGCCCCTCACGCCACCTCGAAAAGGCCGGCCGCGCCCTGGCCGCCGCCGACGCACATCGTCACCACCACGTACTTCGCGCCACGGCGCTTGCCCTCGATCAGCGCATGCCCGGCCATGCGCGCGCCCGACATGCCGTAGGGGTGGCCGATCGAGATCGCGCCGCCATCCACGTTCAGCCTCTCCTGCGGGATGCCGAGGCGGTCGCGGCAGTAGATCACCTGGCAGGCGAAGGCCTCGTTCAGCTCCCACAAGCCGATATCGTCCATCGTCAGCCCGTGCTGCGCCAGCAGCTTCGGCACCGCGAAGACCGGCCCGATGCCCATCTCCCCCGGATCGCAGCCGGCCACCGCCATGCCGCGATAGACGCCCAGCGGATGCAGGCCGCGGCGCGAGGCCTCGGTTTCCTCCATCAGCACGCAGGCGGATGCGCCGTCGCTGAGCTGGCTGGCATTGCCGGCGGTGATGAAGCGCCCCTGCTTGACCACCATGCCGTCCTTGAAGACAGGCTTGAGCGACTGCAGGCCTTCCAGCGTGGTGTCGGCGCGGTTGCCTTCGTCGCGCGCCAGCGTCGTGGGCACGTCCTTGGTCTCGCCGGTGTCGCGGTTCACCAGCTTCATCACCGAAGGCAGCGGGACGATCTCGTCGTCGAAGGCGCCGCGTGCCTGGGCCGCGGCGGTGCGCGTCTGGCTGCCGAAGGCGTATTCGTCCTGCGCGTCGCGGCTGACGTCGTAGCGGTCGGCGACGATCTCGGCCGTCTCGAGCATCGACATGTAGAGCGCCGGTACGCGCTCCATCAGCGCGGGATCCGCGCGGCGGAACCAGTTCGCCTTGTCGTTTTGCACCAGCGAGATCGATTCCAGCCCGCCGCCGACCGCGACCTGCATGCCGTCGTGCAGGATCTGCTTTGCCGCGGTCGCGATGGCCATGAGGCCGGAGGAGCATTGCCGGTCGAGCGACATGCCGGGCACGCTGTCCGGAAGCCCGGCGGCCAGCGCCACCTGGCGCCCGACATTCGATCCCTGGCAGCCCTGCTGGAGGGCGGCGCCCATGATCACGTCCTCGACCTCGGCCGGGTCCAGCCTCGCGCGCTCGACCGCCGCGCGCACCGCGTGCCCGCCCAAGGTCTGCGCATTGGTATCGTTGAAGGCGCCGCGATAGGCGCGCCCGATCGGCGTACGGGCGGTCGAGACGATGACGGCGCTGCGCATGGCGCTTCCTTCCCTGCCTTGCTGTTGCCGGCAGGGTAGCGTCTCGTGCGCAGGGGTGGAAACTCTGAAGCGACGGCCCGGATGCGGGCCGCGGCGCCGGCGCTCAGGGCGTGCCCAGCCGCTTCCATACGCCGTCGGCGGTGGCGACGATGCGCTCACCCACCGTGATCTGCCCGCGCACGAAGACCACGGATCGCGTGGCGCGCACTGCCTCACCGCGCGCTTCGAGAAATTCCCCCGCCTTCGCGCCGGAGACGAAATGCGTGTTGAGCTGGATGGTCACGACCGGCCCACGATTCGCCGCCTCCCAGCAGGTGGCACCGAGGATCTGGTCGAGGAAGGTGACCAGCATCCCGCCATGGATGATGCCATGCGCATTGCCGTGCCGCGGTTCGGCCACCAGCCCATAGGCCCAGCGGTCGCCCTCCTTCTTCGACCAGAAGGGGCCGACGAGCTCGGGGAAGCCGTCATTGTGCCAGCGCAGGTGCTTCCAGCCATGGGCGGCGGGGTCGAAGGGCGTGTCGATCATGCGCCTGGATTCGCGCAGCGGGCTGGCGGCGTCAATGCAGGGTGGTAGCGTGGCACCATGAAACTGTTTCACGCGCCAGGTTCCCCCTATGCCCGCATCGCCCGAATGGCGGTGATCGAGCTCGGCCTCCAGGACCGCGTTGCGGTCGAGGAGGCGACGCTGCGCGACCCGGCCTCGGTGCTGCTGCCTTTCAACCCGGTGGGGCGCGTTCCGACGCTGGTGCTGGACGACGGCACCGCCATCACCGAGACGACGCCGGTGCTCATGGTCCTCGATGCGCTGGTGCCGGCGGGGCAGCGGCTGCTGCCGGGTGCGGACCGGCCGCGTGCGCTTGCGGCCTATGGGCGCGTGCTCGGCATGATGGACGGCATCGCGGTGTGGAACCGCGAGCTGCGGCGGCCTGAGCATGAACGTTCGCCGGGTGTCATTGCCCTGGAAGCGCTGCGCGCGGTGCGCGTGGCCGACGCGCTGGAGCGCGATGTCGCGACCGGCGGCTTCGCGCAGCGCGATGCTGCCTGGCTGGCACTGGTCGCGTTGCTCGGATATTGCGAGCGGCGCCACACGGTCTTCGCCTGGCGCCTCGCTCGCCCATCGCTGGCCGCGCTGTTCGATGCGGCGCAACGCCGAGCGAGCGTCGCGCAGACCGTGCCGCCCGCAGGACCGGCGCGCTGATCAGCCCGGCATGCGAATGCCGCGGCTGCGTATGAGCGTACCCCACTTTTCCGATTCCGCGGTCCAGTAGGTGGAGAATTCGGCTGGGCTGCCGCCCACCGGATCGGCGCCCTGCGCGATGATCTGCTGGCGGAAGGCCGGGTCCGTCACCGCGGCGCGTATGCCGTCCGCAAGTCGCGCGGTGATCGCCTCCGGCAGGTTCGCGGGCGCCATCAGCGCCATGTCGGTCGAGGATTCGAATCCCGCCACGCCCGCCTCCTGCAGCGTCGGTACATCCTGCGCGAGCGGGGATCGCGTGGCGGTGCTCACGGCCAGCAGCTTCAGCGTGCCGGCCTGGCGATGCGGCAGCGCGGTGATGGCGTCGATGAAGGACATCCTGGTCTCGCCCGCCAGAACCGCCTGCGCCGAGGGCGCGCCTCCGCGATAGGGTACGTGCACCATGTTCAGCCCCGCCGCGGCCATCAGCAACTCGGTCGCGAGGTGGCTGGTGGCGCCGATGCCTGCGGAGGAGAAGTTGATCTCGCCGGGCCGCGCGCGGACATAGGCGAGGAACTCCTGGATCGTGTTCACCGGCACGGACGGATGCACGCAGACCGCCTGCGCGGTGCGCGCCACAAGGCTGATGCCCGTGAAGGCCGCGCGGTTGTCGTAGGGCAGCGGGCTGATCAGGTGCGGCGCGATGGCATAGGTGCTGTTGGTCGCAAATAGCAGCGTGTAGCCGTCGGGCCGCTGCTGCGCGACGTGGTTGTGGCCGATGGTGCCGGATGCGCCGGCGCGGTTCTCGACCACGAAGTTCTGGCCGAAGACCTGCGTGAAGCGCTGCGCGAAAAGCCGCGTCATGGTGTCCGACGACCCGCCGGCGGGCCAGGGATTCACCATGGTGACCGGGCGCGCCGGCCAGGGCGCCTGTCCGGAGGCCGTGCGCAGCGCGGGCACGGCGAGGGTCGCCGCGAGCAGCGATCGGCGATGCAGCGTGGTCATGGCGTGGCCTCCTGGGGGGTCGGAAGGTCGATGACAAGGTTGCGGAACGCATCGACCGTGACGTTCGCGCCCGGCGGTATGGCGCAGGTGGATTCGCGTTCCTCCACCAGCGCCGGGCCGGCGAATGATGTGCCGGGCGAGAGGGCGTAGCGGTCGATCACCGCGCAATCCTGCCAGCCATCGTGTTCGAACAGCGCGCGCCGCGTGCCGCGCTGTGCGGTGCGGCCCTCGATCACGTTCGCCCCCTTCATGTCGATGTCGCGGCCGGGCGCGGCGGCAGCGAGGCGCCAGGTCAGCGCCTCGATCGGCAGTTCATCGAGCGCGCGGCCGAAGCGTTCGCGATAGGACGCGAGGAAGGACTCGCGGATCGCGTCGAGGTCCGCCGCGGTCGGCGTCATGGTCGGCAGCGGCACCGGGATCTCGAAGCCCTGGCCGACATAGCGCATGTCGGCGGCAGGGCGGAATGCGATGGTGGCGGGATCGGCCCCTGCGCCGGTCAGCAGCGCGCGCGCTTCCTCCGCCATCTCGGCGTAGAGCGAAGCCACTTTCGCCCAGTCGATGCGCTCGATCCGCCCGACCAGGGAACGCACCAGGTCGGTCGCCGGCGGTGCCACCAGGAAGCCAAGTGCGGAGGCCACGCCGGCGCCGAGCGGCACAACCACGCGCTTCATCTTGAGCAGCCGCGCCAGGTCGCAGGCATGGACCGGCCCGGCACCGCCGAAGGCGATCAGCGTGTAACGGCGCGGATCGCGGCCCTTCTCCGCCAGGTGCATGCGCGTGGCCGCCGCCATGGTCTCGTCCACGATGCGGCGGATGCCGAGCGCGGCATCGTCCGGCGTGACATGCAGCGTGGTGGCGAGGCGATCGGTGACGGCGCGCTTCACCGCATCGAGGTCGAGCGCCATCTCCCCGCCCAGGAAATAGGACGGGTCGAGCCGGCCGAGCACAAGGTCGGAGTCGGTCACCGTCGGTTCCGTGCCGCCGCGCCCGTAGCAGATCGGCCCGGGCTTCGCGCCGGCGCTGCGCGGCCCCACCTTCATGAGGCCGGAGCCTTCCTCGACCCGCGCGATGGACCCGCCACCCGCGCCGATCTCGATCATGTCGACCACGCTGACCTTGAGCGGCAGGCCGGAGCCCTTCTGGAAGCGCCGCACGCGGCCGGCCTCGAATTCGAACTTGCGGTCGGGCGCGCCGTTCTCGATCAGGCACATCTTCGCGGTGGTGCCGCCCATGTCGTAGGAGACCACGTGGTCGAGCCCGGCCTGCTTCGCCAGCCACGACGCCGCCATGGCGCCGGCTGCAGGGCCGGATTCGATCAGGCGGATCGGGTAGTCCTTCGCCTCCTGCACGGAGGCGATGCCGCCGCCGGAGAGCATGACGTACAGCGCGCCGGTCACGCCCATCTCCGCGAGGCGCGCTTCCAGCCGGTCGAGGTAGCGCAGCATGCGCGGCTGGACATAGGCATTGGCGCAGGCTGTGGAGATGCGTTCGAACTCGCGGATCTCCGGTGCGACCGACGACGACAGAGTCAGCGCGAGTCCCGGATGCGCGGCGCGCACGATCTCCGCCGCGCGGCGCTCGTGTCGCGCGTCGCGCCAGGAATGCATGAAGCCGATGGCGATGGCGTCGACGCCCTCCGCGACCAGCGCATCGGCTTGGCGGCGCACCGCTGCCTCGTCGAGCGTCTTCAGCTCCGCCCCTTGCACGTCGAGCCGCCCCGGGACTTCGAGGCGCAGCGCGCGCGGCACCAGCGTGGGCGCGGGTTCGAGGAACAGGTCATAGAGGTCGTAGCGGGTTTCCTTGCCGATCTCGATGGAATCGCGGAAACCCTCGGTGGTCAGCAGGCCGACCTTGCAGCCGGTGCGCTCGATGATGGTGTTGGTGACCAGTGTCGTGCCGTGCACCACCGAATGCAGCGCGCCGGGCGGCAGGCCGGTTTCCTCGAGTAGCCGGGCGATGCCGGCGGTGATGGCCTCGGACGGATCGTCCGGCGTGGTGAGGCGCTTGCCGGTGGCGACGAGGTTGCGCGCCGGATCGTGCAGCACGAAGTCGGTGAAGGTACCGCCGACATCGACGCCGATGCGGGCGGTGGCGGGCGCGCTCATGGCTTCGCCCCGTAGTCGCGCACCGCCCCTTCGGGCGTGACGTAGCCGTTGCGGATATCCTCGGCGAGCGCGGCCGGATCGCGCTCGCGCGGGTCGCCATAGCCGCCGCCACCCGCATAGTGCATGCGCAGCCGGGCGCCTGCCGCGACAGTGGTGCGCGACTTCGGATGCGGGCGGGTCCCGTCGGCGAGTTCGATCAGCGCCGCCGCGCCGGGCCCGCCGCCGAGCACGCCCTGCGCCGGATGGTCCCGCCGGTCCGACAGCAAGGAAAGCCGCACCGCATCGGGCGCGCGCACCTCGATCTCGACATCCTGGCCGAGCCCGCCGCGGTACTTCCCCGCGCCGCCGGAATCGGGCAGCAGCTGCTTCTTCCAGACCAGCAGCGGCGCGACGCTTTCATAGGCCTCGATGGAACCGGCGCCGACATTGGTGGGGAAGGCGGTGGTCGGCAGCCCGTCGCGGTGCGGAGAAGCACCCATCCCGCCTGAGGCGAAGAGCACCTGCGAGAAGCGGTCGCCCTCGCGATCATGGCCGCTGAACAGCGCACGCATGGTCGGCGCGCCGCCACATTCGCCGATGATTCGGTCGGGCATGACGGGCGCGAGCGCCTTGTAGATCGCGCCGGCCAGCAGGTGCCCGGTGAGCTGCCGCGCGCTGCATGGCGCGGGAAAGCGGGGGTTGAGGATGCTGCCCTCCGGCGCGGCCACGGTGATCGCCTGGTAGGACCCCTCGTTGCGCGGCGTGAAGGGATCGAGCGCGCATTTCACCGGATAGACCGAATAGGCGTGCGTGTAGTTCATCACGCAGTTGATGCCGCGATCGACCTGCGGCGAGGTGCCGGCATAGTCGATGTGCATGGTGTCGCCGCGGATAGTGACCTCGCATTCGATGCGCGTGATCGCCTCGTCGAAGCCATCGGCCTCCAGCGTGCTGCGCCAGGTGCCGTCGGGCAGGGCCGCGATGGCGCGGCGCATCGCGGCGTCGGTGCGCGTGGACAGCGCGCGCGACAGGCCCTGGAGGTCCGGCAGGCCGGTGTCGCCGAGGAATTCCGCCACGCCGCGCGCGCAGACCTGGTTCGCCACCACCTGCGCCTCGAGGTCGCCCATCACCTGGCGCGGCACGCGCACATTGGACAGCAGCACATCCACCAGGTCCTCGTTGCGCTGGCCTTCGCGATACAGGCGCGCGGGCGGGATGCGGATGCCTTCCTCGAACAGCTCACGGCAATCCGCCGACCAGAGGGAGCCACCGACATCCGGCGAATGCGCGATCGATCCGGCGAAGCCAACCAGGACGCCGCGATGGAAGATCGGCGTGACCGCCGTGAAGTCCGGCAGATGCCCGGTCGCGAGCCAGGGGTCGTTGGTGATGACGCAGTCGCCCGGCCGCCACGTCTCGGCGGGGAAGCGCTGCAGGAAGTGCTTCGTGGTCTTGGGCAGGATGCAGGAGAAGGAGGCGATGCCGCCCGTGTTCTCCGACACGCTGTCGCCGTTGCGGTCCATCAGCACGGTGGCGAAGTCGTTCGACTCGCGCACGATGGTGGAGAAGGCGGTGCGCAACAGGCCGGTGGCGGCCTCGTCGGCGATGGAGATGAGGCGAGACCAGTGGATCTCGAGGCTGATGGGATCGAAGTTCTCGGTCATGCGGGGATGGTTCCCGTGCTGCGCGGTTTGCGCAACCCCCGCTCAGCGTCGCGCCAGCGCCAGAACGACGCCGGTCAGCGCCGCGCCGGCAGCGAGCGGCCCGAATCCCCCGAAGCCGAAGCCCGCCATGACCCAGCCGCCGACGGCCGTCGCGCCGAGCCAGCCGAAGCTGGCCGAGGTCACGTTCAGGCCGAGCACCGTGCCGCGCACCTCGTCCGGCACGTTCGCGAGCGCCGCCATCAAGGACGGCCGCGCGACGGCATTGACGAAGATATACGCGACACCGAGCGCGACGGTGGTGACCAGACCCGGCACCCACCCGTAGAGCAGCAGCGCCAACGCGGCGGAGCCCATCATCGCGACAGCGAAGACATGCAGCCGGTTCGGCAGCCGGTCGGCCAGCTGGCCGCCAACCACCGTGCCGAGGATGTTGCCGAGTGCGATCACCGCGAGCGGAATGGCCACGCCCGCCGGCGACAGGTTGTAGGTCACCTGCAGGAAGGTCGCGAAGTACACGACGGCGACGCCGTAGCAGACGCGCTCCGCCACACCCATTGCGAGCAGGCGCAGCACCGGGCCGGTCATCGCGCCGCGCAGGCTCGCCCGCCGAGCTGACGCTGCGCGTGCTTCCCCCGCGGGGCGCAGTGTCGTGGCGAACAGGCCGGATGCCGCGAGCAGCGCGATGCCTGCGACCGAGAGGCTCACGCCGCGCCAGCCGATATGCGCGCCCGCCCAGGCCGCGAGCGGCACGCCCACCAGCAGCGACAAGGACTGCCCCGCCATCACCCAGCCCAGCGCGCGCCCGCGCTGGCGGTCCACCGTGCGCGCCGAGGCCTCGGTCATGATGACGCCGGTGAAGCCGCCCGCGCAGGCGCCGGCAAGCGTCACCGCGAGCGCCACGCTCCAGTAGTCGGGTGAGGCCGCCACCGCCACCAGGCACAGCGCGAGCCCGATCGGCCCGCCGATCAGGAAGGGCCGCCGCCCCCAGCGATCCGACCCCGCGCCTGCTATCAAGGACGTGATGCCCCAGGAGATCGAGGTCATCGCCATCAGGTTCGCGACCAGCGGCACGGAACTGCCGAGGTCGCGCGCCATGTCGATCAGGAAGGGCGCGCGCGTCGTCCCGCTGGAGGAGGCGGCGAACATGCCCAGGCACGCTGCGGCGAGCAGCGCCCAGGGCATGCGCGGCAGCGGCTGGGTCAGGCGGCGCCGGCCATCTTCGCGACGATATGCCCCAGCGCGCGGTCCAGCACCTCGACCAGCGTGTCGCATTCGGTGCGCGTGATCACCAGCGGCGGCGACAGCACGATGGTGTTGGAATGCCGCGACCCGCCGCCGGAGCGCCCGACGATCACGCCATTCGCCTTGCAGAATTCAACCACGCCGCCGACCAGCGCGCCGTCGAGCTGCATCTTGCTCTCACGGTCCGTTACCAGCTCGATGCCGATCAGCAGGCCCTTGCCGCGGATGTCGCCCACGATGCCGTGCTTCCAGAGCGCGGCGCGCAGGTTGTCCATCAGGTAGGCGCCCATGGTGGCAGCGCGCTCGGGCAGCTTCTCCTCGAGCATGATCTCGATGTTGCGCACCGCGACGGCCGCGGCCGCCGGATGGCCGCCATAGGTGTTCACCTGCATCACCTGGCGGGATTCCGCGACCTCGCCGAGGAAGCTCTCGAAGACGCGGTTCTTCACCACGGTGGCCGCGATCGGCAGGTAGGCGGAGACGATCCCCTTGGCCACCGCCATGATGTCGGGGCTGATGCCGTAGTGCTGGTGGCCGAACATCTTGCCGGTTCGACCGAAGCCGTTGATCACCTCATCGACATGCAGCAGCACGTCGTACTTGCGGCAGATCGCCTCGACCTTGGGCAGGTAGTCGTCCGGCGGCACCGCCACGCCGACGCCCGACATGATGGGTTCGACGATGATCTCGGCGACTGTCTGCGGTCCCTCGGCCAGGATCGTCGCCTCGAAGGCGGTGGCGCAGGCCGTCTTGCAGGAGGGGTATTCCAGGCCGTAGGGGCAGCGGTAGCAGGTCGGCGCCGGCACGTGGATGAACTCGCCCGCGAAGGGTTCGAACTTCATCTTGCGCTCGCCCATCCCGCCGGCCGCCAGCGTGGCCAGCGTCGTGCCGTGATAGGCGTAGTGCCGCGCGATGGTCTTGAAGCGGAACTGACCGGGGAATTCGTGCTTGGCGTACTGCCGCGCGACCTTGAACCCGGCCTCGTTCGCCTCGGAGCCGGAGTTCACGAAATAGGTGTGGTAGTCGCCGCCCATCAGCGTGTTGATCTGCTCGCCCAGGCGCGCGGCGGGCAGGTTCATGGCCGTGTGCGGGTAGTAGGCCATCTGCTCCATCTGCTCGGCGGCGATCTGCGCGAGCTCGGTGCGGCCATAGCCGATGTTCACGCACCACAGACCGGCCATGGCGTCGAGGTAGCTGGTGCCGTCGGCATCCGTGATCGTCGAACCGCGCGCGCCGGTCACGACCATCTGCGACTTCTCCAGCGCCTTGTGCTGGAGGATCGGGTGCATGACGTTCTGCAGGTCCTGCGCGACGACGCGCCGGCGTTCCTCGGGATCGGGCTGGTTGGTGAGCGACATGGCGGCGGGCTCCACGGCTGGGTGCCCGGGCATGGTCGCGCAACCGGCCTCAGACGTCCAGGTTCGCGACCTTCAGCGCATTGCCGACGATGAAGTCGCGTCGCGGCTCCACCAGGTCGCCCATCAGGGTGGAGAAGACCTGCTCGGCGTCCTCGACATCCTCGATGCGCACCTTCAGCAGCGTACGGGCGGCAGGATCGAGCGTGGTCTTCCAGAGCTGGTCCGGGTTCATCTCACCGAGGCCCTTGAAGCGCTGGATGGCAAGGCCGCGGCGGCCTTCGGCGATCAGCCGGTCGAAGGCCTGCATCGGGCCATGCGCGGGGTACTCCTGCGACCCCAGCAGCAGCGTCGTCGCACCGGATGCGAAATCGGCCGCCAGGCGGTCGCGGCGCTCATCCAGCCAGCGCGCTTCCGCGCTGCGCAGCGCGGTGGCGTCGAGGGTGTGGCGCTCGTTCACGCCGCGCACGGTGCGCGCGAGCGTCAGCCCGCTCTCGCCGCTGGTCGCGACCCAGCCGCGCTCATTCTCCTGCGCCAGGGCGTTCAGCCGCACGGCGAGCGCCTGCGCGGCCGCCGTGGTGCGGTCGTTGTCCAGCGACAGCGCGCCGACCACCGCGGCCTGTTCCACGACCTCGGCCGGGACCTGGCCGGCCAGTCGGCGGATGCGCGATGTCGCCTGGCGATGGAACTCGACCTCGGTCTGCAGGTCCGCCGCCGTCAGCAGCCGCCCATCGAAGAAACGCAGCGACGCGCCGCCCGTCGCTTTCTCGATCAGGAAGTCCTCGAGCGCGCGGTCGTCCTTCAGGTAGCGTTCCTCGTTGCCGCGCTTGGCGCGGTAGAGAGGCGGCTGCGCGATGTAAAGGTGCCCGCGCTCCAGAAGCTCGGGCATCTGGCGGAAGAAGAAGGTCAGCAGCAGCGTGCGGATATGGCTGCCGTCCACATCCGCGTCGGTCATGATGACGATGCGGTGGTAGCGCAGCTTGGCGGCATCGAAGCCGCCTTCGGATGGTTCGCCGCGCCCGATGCCGGTGCCGAGTGCGGTGATCAGCGTGCCGATCTCGGCGCTGCCGAGCATCTTGTCGAAGCGCGCGCGCTCGACATTCAGGATCTTGCCCTTGAGCGGCAGGATGGCCTGGAAGGCGCGGTCGCGCCCCTGCTTGGCGGATCCGCCGGCGGAATCACCCTCGACGATGAACAGCTCAGACTTCGCCGGATCGCGCTCCTGGCAATCGGCCAGTTTGCCGGGCAGGGAGGAGACATCCAGCACGCCCTTGCGGCGCGTGAGCTCGCGTGCCTTGCGCGCTGCCTCGCGCGCCGCGGCCGCGTCCATGATCTTGCTGACGACATCCTTGGCTTCCTTCGGATGCGTCTCGAACCAATGGGTCAGCGCATCGGCGACCGCCATGTGAACGACCGGCTGCACCTCGGAGGAGACCAGCTTCTCCTTGGTCTGGCTGCTGAACTTGGGGTCCGGCACCTTCACCGAAAGAACGGCGGTCAACCCTTCGCGCATGTCCTCGCCGGCGAGGGCGAACTTCTCCTTCTTCGCGAGACCTTCCGCCACCTTGCCCACCACGCGCGTCAGCGCCTGGCGGAAGCCGGCCAGGTGCGTACCGCCGTCGCGCTGCGGGATGTTGTTGGTGAAGCAGAGCATCGTCTCGTGGTAGCTGTCATTCCAGCGCACCGCGATCTCGACGCGCATGCCGTCGTGATCCTTCGACATCACGCTGATTGGCTGCGCGAAGATCGGCGTCTTGCCCTTGTCGAGCCATTCGACGAAGGCGACCAGGCCGCCATCGAACTTGAACACCGCTTCCTGTACATCGGTGTGGCGTTCGTCGCGCAGCGTGATCGCCAGGCCGGAATTGAGGAAGCCCAGCTCGCGCAGGCGCCGTTCCAGCACCGCGAAGTCGAACTCGGTCTTGGTGAAGGTCAGCGCCGATGGCTTGAAGGTCACCTCAGTGCCGTTCGGGTGGTCCGACGGGCCGACCAGCGTGCAGGGCACCACCGTCTCGCCGTGTTCGAAGCGCAGCCGGTGCTCCTGGCCGTCGCGCCAGATGCGCACTTCCATCCATTCGGACAGCGCGTTCACTACTGCCGCGCCGACACCGTGCAGGCCGCCCGAGACCTTGTAGGAATTCTGGTTGAACTTGCCGCCGGCATGAAGGCGCGTGAGCACGACCTCGGCCGCGGAGATACCTTCCTCGGCGTGGATGTCGGTCGGGATGCCGCGCCCGTCATCGCGCACAGTGACGCTGCCATCACCGTTCAGCGTGACGTGGCAGGAGGTGGCGAAGCCGGCCTGCGCCTCATCCACCGCGTTGTCGATGATCTCGAAGGCCATGTGGTGCAGGCCTGACCCGTCATCGGTGTCGCCGATATACATCCCGGGCCGCTTGCGCACGGCTTCGAGGCCGCGGAGCACGGTGATGGAGGCGCTGTCGTAGGCGTCTGATTCGGGACGCGCGGGCTCGCTCATGCGGCGCGCTCACTCCTGCTGGAAGGGGGTAGGAAGCCTTGCTGGAATATAGGCGCTCCTGGCCTTCAAGGCGACCCGGTTTCGCCCACCGGAAGCAGGTTTCCGTGACGGGCCTCGAAGATGTCGGCCACGCCGCGGAGCGGGCGGAAAACCTCGGCTTCCGTGCCGGTCAGGAAGACCTGCGCGGGCAGCGCGGCCAGGGCGGCGAACAGCGCCTCCCGCCGCGCAGAATCGAGATGCGCCGCGACCTCGTCCAGCAGCAGCAGGGGCGCGAAGCCGCGCGCCTCGGCGATCAACGCCGCATGGGCCAGAACGGTCGAGATCAGCAGCGCCTTCTGCTCTCCGGTCGAGCAGAATTCCGCGGTCTGGTCCTTGGGCAGGTGCACCAGCGTCATGTCGGCGCGATGTGCGCCGCGCGCCGCGCCACCGGCGGCGGCATCGCGGCGGCGGTCGGTGGCGAGCGCCTCGCGCAGCGCATCCTCGACCGCCAGCGCAGGCTGCTCCGCCAGCGCCGTCGCGATGGGGCAGATCAGGTCCATGCGCGCGGCGGGGAAGGCGCCCGTCGCGCTGCCAGAGGACATCACCGCATTCAGCCGCATCGCCAGCGCGCGCCGTGCGGCGGTGGCAGCGACCGCATGGCGCGCCATCGCATCCTCGAGCCCGGCGAGCCAGCGCGTATCGCCGCGCCCCTGACTCAGCAGGCGGTTGCGCTGGGCCATGGCGTTGTCGTGAGCAGCTACGTCGCGCGCATGGGTGGGTTCCAGCGCCCAGGCCAGGCGGTCGAGGAAGCGCCGCCGGCCCGAGGGACCTTCCTGGAACAGGCGGTCCATCTGCGGCGTGAGCCAGACCGCGGCTACCCGGTCGGCGAGGTCGGACTGTGTCCGCACCGGCTGGCCATCGAGGCGGAAGACGCGCCGGTCCGATGCGCCCTCGGGGTCGGAACCGGTCCCAAGGTCGAAGGTGCCGTCGGGCGTATCGAAGCGCCCGGCGGCGGCCCAGGGACGTGCACCGCCCACCACGCGGCGGCCGAGCTCCCCCATGCGCGCGCCGCGCAGGCCGCGCCCGGGGCCGAGCAGGGAGATCGCCTCCAGCAGGTTGGTCTTGCCCACGCCGTTCTCGCCGGCGATGGCGACGATCGGCGCGGTGAAGGCGGCGTCGAGCGACGGCCAGGAGCGGAAGTCGGTCAGGCGGAGGCGGATGAGGCGGAGCACGCTGTCACGGGCGGGCCGGGACACGCCCGCGCCACGTCCTCACACCCGCATCGGCATCAGCACGTACAGCGCCTCCGGCTTCGCCGCATCCTTCACGATGGTCGGCGCCGCACCATCGGCGAACAGGAACTCCACGCTCTCGCCGATCTGCGCCGTGATGTCCGTCAGATACCGTGCCTGGAAGCCGATCTCGAGCGGGCTGCTCTCGTAGGACACGGCATCGCCCTCGAGTTCCTCCTGCGCCTGGCCCTGCTCTGGGCTGGCTGCCGAAAGCAGCAGGTTGTTGCGCGAGATCGACAGCTTCACCGGCCGCGAACGTTCGGAGGAAATCGCCGCGACGCGCGCCACCGCTTCCTCGAAGTCCTTCTTCGGCACGGTCAGCTTCTTGTCGTTGCCGCGCGGGATCACCCGCTCGTATTCCGGGAAGGTGCCGTCGATCAGCTTGGAGGTGAGGGAGACCGTGCCGAGCCCGAAGCGGATCTTGGTGTCGGACAGGCGGATCTCGATCTCGTCCTGCGTCTCCTCGGCCAGCTTGCGCACCTCGTTCACCGTCTTGCGCGGCACGATCACGCCCGGCATGCCCTTGGCACCGTCGGGCAAGGGTTCCTCGACGCGCGCCAGGCGGTGCCCGTCGGTCGCGACCGCGCGCAGCACCGGCGCGCCTTCGCTCTCGGCGGCATGCAGGTAGATGCCGTTGAGGTAGTACCGCGTCTCCTCGGTGCTGATGGCGAAACGCGTGCGGTCGATCAGGTCGCGCAGCACGCCGGCCTTGATGGAGAACTTCGTCGGCATCTTGCCCTCGGTCATCGAGGGGAAGTCATCGACCGGCAGCACCGACAGCGTGGTGTTGAACTTCCCCGCGCGCAGCGAGAGCGGGCCGTCGCCGCCGCCATGGTCGAACTCGACGCGCGCACCCTCGGGCAGCTTGCGCACGATCTCGTACAGCGTCGAGGCCGGCGCGGTGGTGCGCCCGCCGCGCGCGACCGTCACGCCGGCCACCTCCTCGACCACCGCGATCTCCATGTCGGTGGCGGTCAGCGTGAGGTTGCCCTCGGTCCTGGCGTCGATGAGCACGTTGGCGAGGATGGGGATGGTGTTGCGCCGCTCCACTACGCTCTGCACATGCGCGAGAGCCTTGAGCAGCACTGCCCGGTCGACCGTGAACTTCATCGCTGCACCGACGCCCCGATCCTTGAGGCGGCCGCCGCATCGCACGATGCGGGACCGCCGGTGTCCCCCTGTGGTCCCTCCGCGGACACCGGGGCCGAATCGGCCCACGCGGCGGCCGGCCGAGGGGGCGGCACCATATCAGCGGGATTCCGGGGGGGAAAGCCGGGAAAACCGGGGCTTCGGGCGTGGCGGGCGAGGGCGGCGTGGCGCCGTCGGCCAGAGTGTCGCCGCCACCACCATGCTATCTGGTACGCTATCTGGTACGGCGGATCGCGCGCCGCGCGATCCGGGAGCGCACGGCGCGACCGCCCCCAGACCTTCAGTGGCGCTGGATGCGTCAGTGCCTGGCGCGAAGACAAGCCGGCCGGATGGCCGGCGCCCGCCGTCTGAGGGACGCAAAAACTACGTCTCGAGCATCCGGCGCAGCAGCTCGACATCCTCGGCGAAGGCGGAATCCGCCTGCATCAGCTCCGCGATACGGGAGACCGCGTGCATCACCGTGGTGTGGTCGCGGTTGCCGAACCGCCGCCCGATCTCGGGAAGCGAACGGGAGGTGAGCTGTTTCGCCAGGTACATCGCCACCTGGCGCGGCCGCGCCACCGCGCGCGCGCGCCGCGCGCTGCTCATGTCGGTCAGGCGGATGTTGTAGTGCTCGGCGACCTTTCGCTGGATCTCCTCGATCGTCACGCGGCGGTCGTGGGCGCGCAGGATGTCCTGAAGCACCTCCTGCACGCCGTCCAGCGTGATGGCGCGGCCGAACAGGTTGGCATGGGCGATCAGCCGGTTCAGCGCGCCTTCCAGTTCCCGGACGTTCGAAGTGATCTTGTGCGCGAGGAATTCCTGCACGCTCTTCGGCACCTCGACGCCGGCCGCAGTCGCCTTCGCGACCAGGATCGACAGGCGCAGCTCGAAGGTGGTGGCGTGGATATCCGCCACCATGCCGCAGCCCAGCCGCGTGCGCAGCCGGTCTTCGAGGCCGTTGAGGTCGGAGGGCGACTTGTCGGCGCTGACCACGATCTGCTTGCCGGCATCGACCAGGGCGTTGAAGGTGTGGAAGAATTCCTCCTGCGTGTTGTCCTTGCCGATCAGGAACTGCAGGTCGTCGACCATCAGTACGTCGACCGAGCGCAGGCTCTCCTTGAACTCCATCGTCGACTGGCTGCGCAGCGCCGCGATGAAGCGGTACATGAACTTCTCGGCGCTCATGTAAGCGACGTTGCGCGCGGCTTCGCCGTTGCGGATCGCCCAGGCGATGGCGTGCATCAGGTGCGTCTTGCCCAGCCCCACGCCGCCGTAGAGGAACAGCGGGTTGAAGCCGGGTAGCGCCGGCTTCTCGGCCACGCGCCGGGCGCAGGCATGGGCGAACTCGTTGGGCTTGCCGACAACAAAGGTGTCGAAGGTGAAGCGCGGGTCGAGCGGCGCGGACCAGTCGCCGCGCGCATCGACCGTGCGCCCGGCACCCTTGCCGTTGACAAGCGGCTCGGCCAGGCCGTTACGCCGTGGCGGTCCATCGCGGCCAGGTGCGGCCGCCTCCTCCGCATCGTCGCTGGCCGGGCGCTGCGGCCCCAGGCGCACGTCCACGCGCCGCACCGACGGGCTCTCCTGCTGCCACAGCGCGCTCAGGCGGTCGCCGTAATGGCCGCGGACCCAGTCCCGCAGGAAGCGCGTCGGCAGCACGACGATGGCCTCGTCGCCCTCGATCCCGGCCAGGGTCATCTGGCGCAGCCAGGTGCGGTATTCGACCTCGCCGACTTCCTCGCGCAGGCGCCCGCGGATCCGCGCCCAGGCCTCCCCAATGGTCGCGGAGGAGAGCGACGGACCCGACCCGGCTGGCTTCTCCATAGCGACCCCTTGCCCCCTCGTGCCTGCGCCGGGGTTTTCTCCCCGGCTCTCTCGCCGCCGCCCCGTTCGGGCTGTCGGTCGAGCCACCCCCTTCAGAAGCCCCCAAGACTAGGCCCCGGAACAGGGACCACAAACAACAAATCTGTAAATCGGCCACGTGCGCCAAATCGCGCACGAAGAAGTACCGACGCGATTCATAAGCGCGACGTCAACGCCACTACTTCTGATCATGTCTTTATGAAGCGGCCGGGGGTCCCGGCCGCGCAGCAACTACGACGCTGCCGTGGTCCCGAGGGACTTCACCCGCGCCGAGAGGCGTGACACCTTCCGCGCCACAGTGTTCGCGTGCAGCGTGCCCTTGGTCACCGCCCGCTGCAGCTCAGGCTGCGCGGCACGGAAGGCTTCTTGCGCAGCGGCCTTATCACCGGTCGCGATGGCTTCCTCCAGCTTGCGGACGAAGCCGCGCACGCGGGACTTGCGCGCCTTGTTGCGCGCAACGCGCTTCACGTTCTGGCGGATGCGCTTGCGCGCGGACGCAGTGTTCGCCATGGGGCTTCCGGCTCACATCATTCTGAGGTTCTAGGCAGCCACGGACCGAAGGACGACCGCGGCGAAGGCGGCGGTTCTAATGCGCCCCGGCGCAGCACGTCAAGCGGGCGCTGCTCGGGAAATCCATGCCACGCCGCGGGATCGGCTCCGCATTCAGCGCTGGACGAAGGCCGGCTTGCGCTTCTCGGCGAAGGCCGACATGCCTTCCTTCTGGTCTTCGGTCGCGAAAAGGCTGAGAAAAAGTCGCCGCTCGGTGCGCACGCCCTCGGTCAGCGTGCTCTCGAAGGCGGCGTTCACCGCCTCCTTCGCCATGGCCACCGAAGGGGCCGAGAGCGCGCCGATCTTCGCGCCGATCTTCACGGCCTCCGCCAGCAGGTCTGCGGCCGGAACGACGCGGGTCACGAGGTTGGCGCGCTCCGCCTCGGCGGCGTCCATCATGCGCCCGGTCAGGATCATCTCCATCGCCTTCGACTTGCCGACCGCGCGCGTCAGGCGCTGCGACCCACCGGCGCCCGGGATGATGCCGAGGTTGATCTCCGGCTGGCCAAACTTCGCGGTGTCGGCGGCGATGATCATGTCGCACATCATCGCCAGCTCGCAGCCCCCGCCCAGCGCAAAGCCCGCCACCGCGGCGATCACCGGCTTGCGGATCTCGAGCACCGTCTCCCAGCGCTCGCCGATGAAGTCGTTGAAGTAGACGGCGGGGAAGGTGCGGTCCTTCATCTCCTTGATGTCGGCGCCGGCGGCGAAGGCCTTCTCGCTGCCGGTGACGACGATGGCGGCGATGGCGGGGTCGGCGTCGTAGCCGCGCAGCGCCTGGCCTAGCTCGGTCATCAGCTGGTCGCACAGCGCGTTAAGCGCCTGCGGGCGGTTGAGCCGGATGATGGCGACCCGTCCCTCGGTCTCCGTCAGGATCATCTCGTAGGGCATGCCCGTTTCCTCGCCGTTGGGTGTCCCCGGGCCTGTAGCGCAGCGCGGCCGGCGCCTCAACGCTGCCGCTTCGCGCAGAAGAAGGTGGAGCGGCCCGACTGCACGATGCGCGCGATCCCCTGGCAGGGCGGCACGCCGGGGCAGCCGGGGCAGGGCGCGTGCTCACGCCCATAGACGGCGAAGTTGTCCTGGAAGCGCCCCAGCTCGCCATCCGCGCGCACATAATCGCGCAGCGAGGACCCGCCCGCGCCGATGCTCTCGGCCAGCACCGCCTTGATGGCGGGCACCAGGCGAGCGGCGCGCACGCCGGCCACCGTATGCGCGAGGCGCCGCGGCGAGATTCCCGCGCGGAACAGCGCCTCGCAGACATAGATGTTGCCGAGCCCGGCGACGACCTTCTGGTCGAGCAGCGCCGCCTTGATCGGTGTGTGCCTGCCCGCCAGCGCGGCGGAGAGCACCTCAGGGGTGAAGGCGTCCTCCAGCGGCTCCGGGCCGAGCCCTGCGAGCAGCCGGTGCGCATCCTCCGCCGCGGTCGCCAGCAGGTCGACCGAGCCGAAGCGCCGCGGATCGACGAAGCCCACGCGCCAGCCCTCGTCGGTGGTGATCACCAGGTGCTCATGCGCCTCGGGCGGCGCGTTGTGGCCCCGTGCATCCGAGGCCGCGCCCATCGGCCCGAGCCGCGGCACCGGCGCCGCGCCCGCCTGGCGCGCCACCATGCGGCCCGACATGCCGAGATGGATCAGCAGACTCTCGCCTCCTTCGAGGCGCATCAGCATGTATTTCGCCCGCCGGCGGAACGAGAGGACGCGCCTTCCCTCCAGCCGCCGCGCGAGGTTCTCCGGGAAAGCGAAGCGCAGGTCAGCCCGCCGCTGGTCCACCTCGGTGATGCGCCGGCCTTCCAGCACGGCGGCCAGGCCGCGCATCACGGTCTCCACTTCCGGCAATTCGGGCATGGTGCCTCCCCTTTCCCGCGCGCCACGCTATGTTGGCCGCATCATGAGCGACAGCCCCCAGGACCAGGCCGATTTCGGCTTCCGCACCGTGCCCCGCGCCGAGAAGGCGTCGATGGTGCGCGATGTCTTCGAAAGCGTAGCCCCCAGCTACGACGTGATGAACGACCTGATGTCGCTCGGCATCCATCGCGTCTGGAAGCGGATCTTCGTCAATGCCATCGCGTGTTCGCCGCGCGAGACGCTGCTCGACCTCGCGGGCGGGACCGGCGACATCTCCTTCCTCGCGAAGGAACGCGGGGCAGGGCGCGTCATCCTCACCGACGTGAACCCGGCGATGCTGGAAGTGGGGCGCAAGCGCGCGCTCGACCGCGGCATCGTGGATGGTCTCGATTTCATGGTGGTGGATGCCGAGCACATCCCGCTGCCCGACCGCAGCGTGGAGAAGGTCTCGATCGCGTTCGGCCTGCGCAACTGCACCGACAAGGACGCGGTGCTGCGCGAGGCACGGCGCGTGCTGCGTCCGGGCGGGCGCTTCCATTGCCTGGAATTCTCGCGCCTCGAGATCTCGGCCCTGGTGCCGCTGTATGATGCGTGGTCGTTCAAGGCGCTGCCGGCAATCGGCGAACGCGTGGCGAAGGACCGCGAGAGCTACGAATACCTGGCCGAGAGCATCCGCGTCTTCCCCGACCAGGAGACGCTGGCGGGGATGATGCGCAAGGCGGGGATGGAGCGGGTGGAGGTGCGCAACCTGTCGGGCGGGATCGTGGCGATCCATACGGGGTGGCGGCTTTAGGAGGGCGGGAGGTCGCCCTCCGGCGGTTGTCGCAGCGGCGGTGCCGCGCGCAGCACTGCATCGCCGACGCTGCGCCCAAAGGCTGAGCAGATCGTCATGGCTCCTGTGCCTGCCGGAACCTCGATCATAGGAGCGGCCGCAGCGGCGAAGGGCGATGTCCCACTCACGATCAGGTAGGCGCCGCCCTGCGTCTCGAACGAGCCCCAGACCGTGCCGAGCAAGCGTCGCCCGCGGATGTCGAGCAGCGTGCCCAGCAAGGCCAGCCGATATCGAACGGTACGCCCCACGCGTACTTCCTGCCGGCCGAGATTGGACCTCCCGGGAACAAGACTCCGGTCCACGCCCGTCGTGGCGTCGTCCGAACTGTGATCCTCGACGACCACGAGCCAGTCGAAGCCGAGCGTGCCGACCTCCGGCGGCAGGGCGCCACCCGTCCGGACGAAGCCTTCGCCGCGCAGGAGCGGCTCCACCATGGCAAGGACACGCGCCGCCGCTTCCGCTTCGAGGACGACCGGCGAAGGGTGCCCTCCCGGCAGCCGCGACCCCAGCCCCGCGGCGACGCATGCGGCCACCCGCCCCGCCTCCGCGCGCGGCCGCGTCACCACCAGCGCCAGCCTGTCCTCGGCCTGAAGTGGCCGGCCGGCCTCGACCACCTGGGCGGATGTGTTGGGTCCCTCGATCACGTAGCGGATGGGCTCGAACGCCCAGACGCAGCCGCCCAGGCCACATGCGGTCAGGATAACCAGAGCGAGCCGAACCATCGATCTCGTCATGGCTGAGAGGTTGGGTATGGTCGGGGCAGCCGCGCCTTGCGCTCGATCAAGCACCCCTCGCTCACTGTGCTGCGCCGCGCTAGGGTCGCCCCATGCTCGCCGGCCGCCGCGTCCTTCTGATCGTCTCGGGTTCCGTCGCCGCCTACAAGGCGATGGAACTCGTGCGCCTGCTCAGGCGCGACGGCGCACAGGTCATGGCCATCCTGACCGCCGGCGGCGCCCGCTTCGTCACGAAGGAGGCGCTGGCCGCCATCACCGGCGAACGCGTGCATGACGACCTTTGGGCCGCGGAGGCAGAGATCGGCCATATCCGCCTCGCGCGCTGGCCAGACCTGGTCGCGGTGGCACCGGCCTCGGCCGACCTTCTGGCGAAGATGGCGCATGGCATCACCGACGACCTCGCAACCTGCGTGCTGCTGGCCACGCGCGCGAAGGTGCTCGCCGCGCCGGCGATGAACCCGGCGATGTGGCAGCACGCCGCCACGCAGGCGAACATCGCTACGCTGCGCGGCCGCGGCGTGGTCATCGCCGGCCCCGATGACGGACCCATGGCGGAACCGGAAAGCGGCCCTGGCCGCCTCGTGGAACCGGCGGCATTGCGCGATGCGATCCACGCCGTGCTGGCCGATGGCCCTCTGGCGGGCCGGCACGTCATCGTCACCTCCGGCCCGACGCATGAGCCGATCGACCCGGTGCGCTACATCGCCAACCGGTCGTCCGGGAAGCAGGGGCACGCCATCGCTGCCGCGCTGGCGGCACTCGGTGCGCGCGTCACGCTGGTCAGCGGCCCGGTGGCGCAGCCCGACCCGCCAGGGGTGCGCGTGGTGCGGATCGAATCCGCGCGCGACATGCTCGCCGCCTGCGAGGCCGCGCTGCCTGCCGATGCCGCCATCTGCGCCGCCGCGGTGGCCGACTGGCGCACAGCGCGCGAGGCGACGCAGAAGATGAAGAAGGTGCCGGGCGAAGCGCCGCCGCCGCTCGATCTCGCGCTCAATCCCGACATCCTCGCAACGCTTGCCGCGCCAGGCCCGCGCCGCCCGCCCCTGGTGGTCGGCTTCGCCGCCGAGACCGAGAGCGTCGTCGACAACGCCATCGCCAAGCGCGCGAAGAAGGGCTGCGACTGGATCGTGGCGAACGACGTCTCGGGCGACGTCATGGGTGGGGCGGAAAACGCCGTCCATCTCGTGACCGAAGCCGGCGTCGAGGACTGGCCCCGCATGCCCAAGGACGAGGTGGCGCGCCGGCTCGCCGCGCGCATCGCCGCCGCCCTGGCCTGACCCCGGAGAGCCCATGACCGCCCCGATCATCGACGTGGTCCGCCTGCCCCATGCCGAGGGCCTGCCGCTGCCCGCCTATGCCACCGATGGCGCGGCGGGGATGGACCTTCTGGCGGCCGTCGCGGCGCCGCTGGTCATCCCGCCGGGCGGGCGCGCGCTGGTGCCCACGGGCCTCACCATCGCGCTGCCGCCCGGCTACGAATTGCAGGTGCGCCCGCGCTCGGGCCTCGCGCTGAAGCACGGCATCACCCTGCCGAACACGCCCGGTACGGTCGACGAGGATTACCGCGGCGAGCTCGGCGTCATCCTGTTGAATGCGGGGACCGAGCCCTTCACGGTGGAACGCGGCATGCGGATCGCGCAGGCTGTCGTCGCGCCGGTGGTGCGCGCGCGCTGGCGCGAGGTCGCGGAGCTTCCCGGAACCGCCCGCGGCGCCGGCGGCTTCGGCTCCACCGGAACCCGCTAGCCGCCGGGCGCGAAAGCACGGCGCAGGAGGAGACCACGCCATGCCGACCGACGCCCAGGGCCTTACCATCACCGCCGCCTCCGACGCCGCGGCCGCCGCCTATGACCACACCATCCAGGGCTACCTGAAGTACCGTGCCGATGGCGGGCAGCGGCTGAAGGCGTTGCTCGATCTGGACGCGGAGATGCCGATGGCGCAGGTGCTGAAGGGCGCCTTCGCCATGCTGACCTACAACGCGGCGCATCTGCCCCGCGCGCGGGAGGCCGCGGCCGCGGCAGCGCGCCTCGCCGGCAATGACCGCGAGCGCATGCATGCGGCCGCGCTGGCGCGCTGGGCGGAAGGCGACCTCGACGGCGCGCTCGGCGCCTGGGAGGCGATCCTGGCGGCGCACGCACATGACATCCTGGCCTTCCGGCTGCACCATTTCTCCGCCTTCTGGCTCGGCCGCGCGGGGGTGATGCTGCGCGCGGTGGAGGGCGTGGCACCACGCTGGTCCGCCGCCATCCCGGGCTATGGCAGCATCCTGGCCTGCCGCTGCTTCGCGAATGAGGAGGCCGGCAACTACACGGTGGCCGAGGAGGCCGGGCGCGCCGCCGTTGTGCTCGACCCCGCCGATCTCTGGGCCACGCATGGCGTCGCGCACATCCTCGAGATGCAGGGCCGGCGCGGCGAGGGCATCGCCTGGCTGCGCGGTCTCGAGCCGCATTGGGAGGGCGGGTCGAACCTGCTGCATCACCTGTGGTGGCACCGCGCGATGTTCCACATCGAGCGCGGCGAGCACGACGAGGTACTGGCCCTTTACGATCGCGGCTTCCGCAACCACGGCAGCGCGCTGGTCCAGGCCATGCCGGACCTCTACATCGACGTGCAGAACGCCGCCTCGATGCTGTTCCGCCTGCAGCGCCAGGGTGTCGATGTCGGCGATCGCTGGATCGAGCTGGCCGACAAGGCCGAGGCGCGGATCGGCGACTGCCTGTCCACCTTCACCCTGCCGCACTGGATGATGGCGCTGGCCGCCACCGGCCGCACCCAGGCGGCCGCGCGGATGCTGGATGCGATGCGCGAGGCGGCGGCGCAGCCCGGCACCATCGCGCCGATCCTGCGCGACGCCGCCATCCCGGTCTGCGAGGCGGTGCTGGCCCATGCGCAGGGTGACCATGCGCGCGCGGTCGCCGTCATGCGCCCGGCGATCGGCGTGATGCACCGCATGGGTGGCAGCCATGCGCAGCAGGACGTGCTGGAGCAGCTGTTTCTCGACGCCGCGATGAAGGCCGGAGCGGAGGAGGATGCGCGGATGCTGCTGGAACGCGTGGCCGGCCGTCATCCGGTGCCGCCCGAGCGGCGCGCCGGCTATGCCGCCGCCGCGCGCGCCGTGCGCCACTAGCTCCGCGCGGTCCAAAGGGCCGCGGCGCCCTGGCAGGCGCGCGCCCAGGCAGTGTCCCGGCCC
>NZ_JACADR010000002.1 GCF_016106005.1 Roseomonas rosulenta | reverse complement strand
GCGGGAAGCCGGCGCGGTGGGGCGCGGCGCGGGGGACCGGCTTGCGGTGGCCTGGGCAGGGCTTCGCGGGCGGACGTGAGCCAAGCGCGCGCGCGTCGCGCGCGGCCGTCCCCTGCGACCCTCCGCCGGCAGCGCGGTCAGCGCGATGCAGCCCTCGGATGGCGCGCTGCGCCCTGGCGGTCGTGAAACGATTCGCAACCGCGCGGCCGGAGCTGTGGCACAAACCGCCCCAATGGCCACGGCGGCGCGCCGCTTCGCGCGACACCAGCCAATGACGGAGACCGCGCATGACACCGTTGCTCGACGCCTTCCCGCGCCGCGCCTTCAAGCTGAAGCCCGGGCGGGGCGCTGCGCGCGGATGGCTGGTCGCCCTGGGCGGGACGCTGCTGTTCGGTGCCTTCATCGCCATGGTCGCGATCGATGTCGTGCCCGCCATCCGCGACGACTTCGCGGTGCGCGACCGCGCCGTGTCGGCGCCGGCGGCGCGCATCGCCGAGGGCCGCTGCCGGTCCCGCCTCTTTCTGTTCCAGAGCTGCAACCTCACCATCGCCTGGACCGACAAGGACGGCGCGCATACGCGCAAGCTCGACTACACCTTCGTCGAGCCGCACATGGGGTCTTGGTCCGCCGTGCCGATGATGGACCCCGCGCGGCCCGGGCTGGTGACCACCGATCTCGGGCTGGATCGGATGTGGAACCGCGTGGCCACGGCGGCGGGGAGCCTGTTCGTCGGGCTGCTCCTGATCGGCGGGCTGCTCGCCTCGGCCTGGAGAGGTCAGGCGAAGGCCGGCGAGGCGAAGGCGCTGGCGGGCCGGGAGCTGGCGGCGGTGCCGGTGCTGTTCCGCGGCTGGGGCCGTGGGCCGAGTTGGATCGTCGCGGACGAGCACGGGCAGGTCTTCGAATGGCCGGTGCGCAAATCCGACAAGCCCCTCGTGATCGACGCGGCGCGGGGCCTGGTGCTGGCGCTGCGGGAGCGCTCCGGCGGGCCGGCCTTCCCGCTCGACGACAAGCTGCGCTTCGTGACGCTGACGCCGGAGGAGCGCGCACGGATCGAGGCGGCGCGCTGGTCGCGCGGCTGAACGGTCAGGCCCGCTTGCGCTTGCGCGCCGGGACCTCGGCGCGCGCGAGCAGCGGAGCCAGGAAGCGCCCCGTATGGCTCTCCGGCGTCGCCGCGATCTCCTCCGGCGTGCCTTCGGCCACCAGGCGCCCGCCGCCCTCGCCGCCCTCGGGGCCGAGGTCGAGCACCCAGTCGGCGGTCTTGATGACCTCGAGGTTGTGCTCGATCACCACCACCGTATTGCCCTGGTCGACCAGCGCGTGCAGCACCTCGAGCAGCTTGCGCACGTCTTCGAAATGCAGGCCGGTGGTGGGCTCATCCAGAATGTAGAGCGTGCGCCCCGTGGCGCGGCGGGACAGTTCCTTCGACAGCTTTATGCGTTGCGCCTCGCCGCCCGACAGCGTGGTCGCCTGCTGGCCGAGATGGATGTAGCCGAGGCCGACATCGCGCAGCACCACCAGCTTGTCTCGGATGGCGGGGACGGCGGAGAAGAACTCCACGCCCTCGTCCACCGTCATGTCGAGCACGTCGGCGATGGACTTGCCGCGGAACTTCACCTCCAGCGTCTCGCGGTTGTAGCGCTTGCCCTTGCAGGTGTCGCAGGTGACGTAGACGTCGGGCAGGAAGTGCATCTCGATCTTGATGAGGCCGTCGCCCTGGCAGGCTTCGCAGCGGCCGCCCTTGACGTTGAAGGAGAAGCGGCCGGCCTTGTAGCCGCGGGCACGGCTGTCGGGCATTTCCGCGAACCAGTCGCGGATGGGGGCAAACAGGCCCGTATAGGTCGCGGGGTTCGATCGCGGCGTGCGCCCGATCGGTGACTGGTCGATGTCGATGATCTTGTCGAGGTGCTCCAGCCCCTCGATGCGATCGTGCGGCGCGGGCACCTCGGCCGCGCCCATCAGGCGGCGCGAGGCGGCTTTGAACAGCGTCTCCACCACCAGCGTGGACTTGCCGCCGCCCGAGACGCCGGTGATGCAGGCGAAGGTTCCGAGCGGGATCGCTGCCGTGAGGTTCTTGAGGTTGTTGCCGGTCGCACCCACCACGCGCAGCTGCTTTTTCCTGTCGATCTTGCGCCGCGTGGCGGGCACCTCGATGCGCCGTGCGCCGGACAGGTATTGGCCGGTCAGGCTGGCGGGGTTGGCCATCACCTCGGCCGGCGTGCCCTGCGCGATGACGCGCCCGCCGCCCTTGCCAGCGGCGGGGCCGATGTCGATCAGGTGGTCTGCCTGGCGGATCGCGTCCTCATCATGCTCGACAACCAGCACGGTGTTGCCGAGGTCGCGCAGGCGCCGCAGCGTGCCGAGCAGGCGTTCGTTGTCGCGCTGGTGCAGGCCGATGGAGGGTTCGTCCAGCACATACAGCACGCCGGTGAGGCCCGAGCCGATCTGCGAGGCGAGACGGATGCGCTGCGATTCGCCACCCGACAGCGTGGCCGACGATCGGCTGAGGCTGAGGTAGTCCAGTCCGACATCGACCAGGAACTGCAGCCGGTCCTCGATCTCGCGCAGGATGCGGCGCGCGATTTCCTGGCGCTGCGGCGTGAGCGTCTCCATGACCGTGCCGAACCAGTCGCGCGCGCGCCGGATCGACAGGTCGCTCACCTCCGCGATGTGCCGGCCCGCGACCTTCACGGACAGCGCCTGCGGCTTCAGGCGAAAGCCGGTGCAGGTGGCGCAGGGCTTGTCGGCCTGGTAGCGGGCCAGGTCCTCGCGCACCCAGGGATTGTCGGTTTCCTTGAAGCGGCGCTCGAGGTTCGGGATGACGCCCTCGAAGGGCTTCTTCACCTCATAGGCGCGCAGCCCGTCCTTGTAGCGCAGCGTCACCACCTCATCGCCGGTGCCGTGCAGGATGGCCTGGCGCGTCGCGGCCGGGATGTCCTGCCAGGCTGTGGTCATGGCGAACTTGAAGTGGCGCGCCAGGCTTTCGAGCGTCTGGGTGTAGTAGGGCGATTGCGCGCCGGTCCAGGGCATGATCGCCCCGTCCTTCAGCGAGACATCGTCCTGCGGCACGACCAGCTGCGCGTCGAAGAAGGTCTCGGTGCCGAGGCCGTCGCAGGCCGGGCAGGCGCCGTGCGGGGAGTTGAAGGAGAAGAGCCGCGGCTCGATTTCCTCGATGCTGAAGCCGCTGACCGGGCAGGCGAATTTCGCGCTGAACACCGTGCGCTCGCCCGTGTCGGCGTTCTCGGCATAGGCGATGCCGTCCGCGAGACCCAGCGCGGTCTCGAAGGAATCGGCCAGGCGCTGCGCCACGCCCTCGCGCACGACGATGCGGTCCACCACGATCTCGATATCGTGCTTCAGCTTCTTGTCGAGCTTCGGCGCCTCGCCGATCTGGTGCAGCGTACCGTTGATCTTCACGCGTTCGAAGCCGCGGCGCTGCCATTCGGCCAGCTCCTTGCGGTATTCGCCCTTCTTGCCGCGCACCACGGGGGCGAGCAGCAGCAGCCGCGTGCCGTCCTCCATGGCCATGACGCGGTCGACCATCTGGGAGACCGTCTGCGCCTCGATCGGCAGCCCGGTCGCGGGCGAATAGGGCACGCCGACGCGCGCCCAGAGCAGGCGCATGTAGTCGTGGATCTCGGTGACCGTGCCCACGGTCGAGCGCGGGTTGTGGCTGGTGGTCTTCTGCTCGATGGAGATGGCGGGGCTGAGGCCCTCGATCGAATCGACGTCGGGCTTCTGCATCAGCTGCAGGAACTGCCGCGCGTAGGCGCTCAGCGACTCGACGTAGCGGCGCTGGCCCTCGGCGTAGATCGTGTCGAAAGCCAGCGACGACTTGCCCGAGCCGGACAGCCCGGTAACCACGGTCAGCGTGTCGCGCGGGATGTCGAGGTCGACATCCTTGAGGTTGTGCTGGCGCGCGCCGCGGATTCGGATATGGCCGGTCATGAGCTGGGGGGACTCCGGGGCAAGGCGCTGCTGGTGTTCTGGGGATGTTCTCACCATATATGCGGCTGCTCCCGCAACCTGCAAAGGGGGCGCAAGGGTGGCCCCGCGCCGCGCGCCGGGCTAGTGTGACAACCGCAAACCAAGGGACTGCGCGGCATGGCGGGTATCAACAAGGTCATCATCCTGGGGCGGCTCGGCCGCGACCCGGAGGTGCGGAACTTCCAGAACGGCGGGAAGGTCGTGAACCTGCGCATCGCAACCAGCGAGCGATACAAGGACCGCGAGGGAAACCAGCAGGAGAGGACGGAGTGGCACTCCGTCGCGATCTTCAACGACCGCCTGGGCGAAGTGGCCGAGAAGTACCTGCGCAAGGGCAGCGAGGTCTACATCGAGGGACAGATCGAGACCCGCAAGTGGCAGGACAAGGACGGCCAGGACCGCTACACGACCGAGATCGTGCTGCGCCAGTATCGTGGCGAGCTGCAGCTGGTGGGCGGGCGCGGCGGCGGCGCCGGCGATGACATGGGCGGTGGCTACCAGGACCGTGCGCCGGCACCGGCCCGCAGCGAGGGCGGCGGCGGGTCCTCGCGGGCGCCCTCGCGCGGTGGCGGCTGGGATTCCAAGAAGACCGACCTCGACGACGAAATCCCGTTCTGACGCGCGCCGCGCGCGGCGGTTGACGCAGACCGCCGCGCGGGGCCTATGGCGCCACGACCCCGCGCGCCGCGGCGCCGCCTGACCCAAGACATCGGATCGAGTTTCCCGCGTGAGCGACTCCACCAGCCCTGAGCAGCCCCCCTTCGACACGCAGCCCGTGGCGCTCGAGGAGGAGATGCGCCGCTCCTACCTCGACTACGCCATGAGCGTGATCGTCGCGCGCGCCCTGCCGGATGCGCGCGACGGGCTGAAGCCGGTGCACCGCCGCATCCTGTTCGCCATGCAGGAGGCCGGCTACACGGCCGACAAGCCGTACCGCAAGTCGGCCCGCGTGGTCGGCGACGTCATGGGCAAGTATCACCCGCACGGCGATGCCTCGATCTACGACGCCATGGTGCGCATGGCGCAGCCCTTCTCGATGCGCGTGCCGCTGATCGACGGGCAGGGGAACTTCGGTTCGGTGGACGGCGATCCGCCGGCGGCGATGCGCTACACCGAGGCGCGCCTCGCGCCCTCGGCCATGGCGCTGCTGGAGGGCATCGACGAGGACACGGTCGACTTCCAGGCGAATTACGACGAGAGCGCGGAGGAACCGCGCGTCCTGCCGGCGGCCTTCCCGAACCTGCTGGTGAACGGCGCCAACGGCATTGCCGTCGGCATGGCGACCAACATCCCGACGCACAACCCGACCGAGATCATCGACGCGACGTTGGCGCTGATCGCCGACAATTCCCTCACGCTGGACGACCTTATGAAGATCGTCCCGGGGCCGGATTTCCCGACCGGCGGCTTGATCCTGGGGCGTTCGGGCATCCGCGCGGCCTTCGAGACGGGGCGCGGCTCCATCCCGCTGCGCGCGCGCGCCGAGATCGAGGAGATGAAGGGCAACCGCCAGTGCATCGCGGTCAGCGAGATCCCCTACCAGGTCAACAAGTCCACGCTACTCGAGAAGATCGCCGAGCTGGTGCGCGCCAAGGCGATCGAGGGCATCTCGGACCTGCGCGATGAATCCGACCGCTCGGGCATGCGCATCGTCATCGAGCTGAAGCGCGATGCGACCGCCGAGGTGGTGCTGAACCAGCTGTACCGCATGACGCAGCTGCAGACGTCGTTTGCGGTGAACTTCCTGGCGTTGGACAATGGCCGGCCCCGGCAGATGGGACTGCGCGACGCGCTGATGGCCTTCATCGCCTTCCGCGAGGAGGTGATCCTGCGCCGGTCGCGCCATCGCCTGGCCAAGGCGCGCGAGCGCGGGCACCTGCTGATCGGCCTGGCCATCGCGGTGGCCAATATCGACGAGGTGATCCGCGTCATCCGCGCCAGCGCGGACGCCGCGACCGCCCGCGCCGCGCTGATGGACCGCGCCTGGCCGGCCGGCGATGTCGGCGCGCTGCTGGCGCTGGTGGACGACTACCGCAACGTCATCACGCCCGAGGGCACGGTGCGGCTGACCGAGGAACAGGCGCGCGGCATCCTCGACCTGCGCCTGCAGCGCCTCACGGGCCTCGAGCGCGACAAGATCACCGGCGAACTCGGCGAGGTGGGCGAGCGCATCCGGGACCTCCTCGACATCCTGGGCAGCCGCGTCCGCCGCATGGAGGTGATGGACGCCGAGCTGCGCGCGGTGCGGGAGAAGATCGCCTCGCCCCGCATGACGCAGATAGTCGATCACGTGGCCGACGTGGACGACGAGAGCCTGATCGAGCCCGGCACCATGGTGGTGACGCTGACGCGCGACGGCTATGTCAAGCGCACGCCGCTCGACACCTTCCGCGCCCAGGGCCGTGGCGGGAAGGGGCGGACCGGGGCGGGCACGCGCGAGGATGATGTCGTCATCCGCTCCTTCGTGGCCCACACCCATCAGCACGTGCTGTTCTTCACCAGCCGCGGCATGGCCTTCCGCGAGAAGGTCTGGCAGCTGCCCGAAGCCGGCCCCGCCGCGCGCGGTCGCTCGCTGCGCCAGGTGCTGTATCTGCAGGAGGGCGAGACGGTGACGGCCGTCCTGCCGCTGCCGCTGGACGAGACCCTGTGGGACGGGCTGCACCTGGTCTTCGCCACCCTGCAGGGAAATGTGCGACGCAACCGGCTGAGCGATTTCCGCAACGTGCGCGCCTCTGGGCTGATCGCCATGAAGCTCGAGGAACGCGACAGCCTGATCGGCGTCGCGACCTGCCGCGAGGGCGACGACGTGATGCTCGCCACGCGTATGGGCCGCTGCATCCGCTTCCAGGCGGAACCGGACACGCTGCGCCTCTTCGCCGGGCGTGATTCGGACGGCGTGCGCGGCATCCGGCTGATGGAGGGCGACAGCGTCATCGCGCTGTCCGTGCTGCGCCATGTCGAGGCGAGCGCCGCCGAGCGCGCCGCTTACCTCAAGGCGGCGGCGGCGAAGCGCCGCGCCGGCGAGGATGAGGCCGAGGCGCCCGCCGCCGCCGATGACGCCGATGAGCCGGTCGTCGAGATCGCGCTGACCCCCGAGCGCTTCGACGAGTTGGCGGAGGCGGAGGAGATCATCCTCGCCGTCACCGATGGCGGTTTCGGCAAGCGCACCTCGGCGCATGAGTATCGCGTGACTGGCCGGGGCGGGCAGGGCGTTGCCGGCATCACGCTGTCCCAGCGGACCGGGCGCGAGGTTGTCGCGACCTTCCCCGTGCGCCCCGGCGACCACCTGATGCTGGTGACGGATGGCGGCCAGCTGATCCGCATCGAGGCCGACGACGTGCGCATCACCGGCCGGCAGGGCATGGGGGTGACGCTGATGCGGCTGTCGGACGGGGAGCGCGTGATCTCCTGCTTCCCCGTGGCGGATGAGGGCGAGGAGGAAGACGCGGTGCAGGGCAATGACTGAGCGCGTCGCGCTGTATCCGGGCACTTTCGACCCGGTCACCAATGGGCATCTCGACATCATCGGCCGCGCGGCGCGGCTGGTGGACCGCCTCGTGGTCGGGGTCGCGATCAACATCGGCAAGGGGCCGCTCTTTGACCTCGAGGAACGGGTCGCGCTGGTGAAGGCCGAGACGGCCGCGATCGCCGCACGCAACGGCACCATCATCGAGGTGCGGCCCTTCGAGGGGCTGCTGGTGCACTACGCGCGCGAGATCGGTGCGCGCATGATCATCCGCGGCCTGCGCGCGGTGGCGGATTTCGACTACGAGTTCCAGATGGTCGGCATGAACCGTCGCCTCGACCAGGAGATCGAGACGGTCTTCCTGATGGCATCGGAGACCAACCAGTTCATCGCCTCCCGCCTGGTCAAGGAGATCGCGAGGCTGGGCGGCGACATCTCGGGCTTCGTGCCCAGGACGACGCTGGAGCGCACGCTCGCGAAGCTGCGCGCAACATCATCTTGAGGGAACACGCACACATGGACCGCAGGACGCTTCTGGGCGCCGCCGCCGCCGCCTTCGGCCTCGTTGCCTGCGCGCCGGACGCGCCGGCGCAGACCACACCCGCCCCGGCGCCGGACCCGGAGAACATCCTGGTGCTGCAGTTGCCCGCGGGCGAGGTGCGGATCCAGCTGCTGCCCGAGCTCGCGCCGCAGCATGTCGAGCGGATCAAGACGCTGACGCGCCGCGGCTTCTATGACAACACGCCCTTCCACCGCGTGATCGAGGGCTTCATGGCGCAGGGCGGCGATCCGACCGGCACCGGTACCGGCGGGTCGCCCCTGCCGGACCTGCCGGCCGAGTTCAGCCCGCCGTCGCGCGCGCGCTTCCTGCGCGGCACGGTGGGTGCTGCGCGCACGCAGAACCCGAACAGCGCGAACAGCCAGTTCTTCATCATGTTCGCGCCGACGCCGAGCCTCGATGGGCAGTACACCATCTGGGGGCGCGTGATCTCCGGCATGGATGCGGTCGACCGCCTGAAGCGCGGTGTGGGCCAGTCCGGCCAGGTGCCCGCGCCCGCCGACCGCATCCGCACCGCGCGCATCGCCGCCGACATCCGCTGAGGACTTCCCGATGACCGAGACCACCGCCGCCGATCCCGAGAACACGCTGATCCTCGAGATCGAGCACGGCACCGTCACCATCGCGCTGCGGCCCGACCTGGCGCCGAAACACGTCGAGCAGATCAAGACACTGGTCCGCCGCCGCTTCTACAACGATGTGCCCTTCCATCGCGTGATCGAGGGCTTCATGGCCCAGGGCGGCGATCCGACCGGCACCGGCACGGGCGGGTCCGACCTGCCCGATATCCCGGCCGAGTTCAGCCCGCCCGGTGTCGCGCGCTTCCAGCGCGGCACCTGCGGCATGGCGCGCACCTCGGACCCGAACAGCGCGAACAGCCAGTTCTTCATCATGTTCGCCCCGGCCTCTAGCCTCGATGGGCAGTACACCATCTGGGGGCAGGTCACCGCGGGCATGGAAGCGATCGACAAGATCAAGCGCGGTGCCGGCATGTCCGGCATGGTGCAGGGCCCGGACAAGATCCGCGCGATACGGGTGGCCGCCGACGCGGCGTGAGGCTATCACCCCGGCGCCATCACGACCCGGCGCCGGGTCCGGCGTGCCCGTAGCTCAGCCGGTAGAGCACGTGACTTTTAATCATGGGGTCCCGGGTTCGAGTCCCGGCGGGCACACCATTTCCCTTCACGGCACCCCGCGGCGCCGCCGGCCGGCCGCGTCCTAGGCGCAGTCCGGCCGGCGCCTCGCCTCAGTGCTCGTCGTGCTTCGGCGCCGCCGAGAGGAGCGCCAGCACGGCGTGCAGGATCCGTACCGACCCGGCATCGCCGCGCTCATGTGCGTCGGCGAGTGCCTCGGCCACCGCCGAGGTCGCCGCTTCGATCGGATGGGCTGCCTTTGCGGCGCACCCCTCTGTTGCGCGCGATGCATTCGCGGCGCGATGGACTCTCAACATTTCTCTGACCCCAATAATTGCCTGACCCAACAATCACGAGAGAATGCGCATCCCGTGACTGTGGACAACAAAGAAATCACCGGTCCTTGTAAGGCTCACGGCCTATTCACGGTGCCATGACGCGCCTTTGCGCCGCCGGTCGGGAGCGACTTCTCCAACGAAATCAGGGCGCAATTGAGTAATCGACGATACGACCATGGGTTGCATTCGGTGTCATGATGCCGCGCGACTCGCTCGGCTCTCGCCACATGCCGCAGCAGGGCGCTAGCCTGTCGCACACGCACGCACCCAGGATTCCGCCGGCACGATGACAGGCCGTCCCTCCCGCCAGGCCTGGTTGATCGTGGGCGGCGGCTTCATCGCCTTCACCGTCAGCGCCAGCCTGATGCACGCCTACACCGTGTTCCTGCTGGCCTTCATCGAGGATTTCGGCTGGTCCCGCGCGGATGCCAGCCTCGCCTATTCGGTCGGGCAGATCATTGGCGGCGTGTCGTCGCCCCTCGTGGGCGGGTTGGTGGATCGGCTGGGTGCGCGGCGCATGGTGCTGCTGGGCGGTTGCCTTCTGACCGCGGGGCTGCTCGGCTCCTCGCAGGCGACCACGTTGTGGCAGGTGGTGCTGCTCTATGGCGTGGTGATGACGCTGGGGGCGAACTGTATCGGCCTCGTGGTCTTTGTGCCGCTGGTCTCGCGGCTCTTTGTCGCGCAGCGCGGGCTTGCGATCTCGCTGCTGCAATCGGCGAACGGCTTCGGGCGCGCCATCTCGGCGCCGATCGCGCAATGGCTGGTGGACGAGGCCGGCTGGCGCCAGGCCTACCTGATGCAGGCCGGGCTGATGGCGCTCTTGGTGATCCCGCTGGGGGCGATGTTCCGCGGCGCGGAGGCCGCCATTCCGGCCGGCGCCGGCGGCGCGGCGCAGGCTGTGGACGGGCGCGCGTGGACGCTGGCCGAGGCCGCGCGCACGCGCCATTTCTGGCTGCTGTTCCTGGTCTACATGCTGACCAGCATCGGCAGCTTCCTGGTTTCGCTGCACCAGCTGGCCTTCGCGGTGGGACAGGGGTTCGAACCGCTCTACGCCGCCTTCGTGCTGGGCATGGGCAGTCTGCTGGCGCTGCCGGGGGTGATCCTCACCGGCACCGTCTCCGACTACATCGGGCGCGAGCGGGCGGCGATCCTGGCCTATGGCATCTCGATCGTCGGCGTCGCGGCGGCGCTGCGGATCGAAGGTGCCGACCAGCACCTGATGCTGTGGCTGCACGCCTGCTTCTTCGGCATCACCTGGGGCGCGCGCGGGCCGGCCATTACGGCGAAAACGGCGGACCTGTTCGGTGGGCCACGGCTCGGCACCATCCTTGGCGTCATCACGGTGGGATCGGGGCTGGGCGCCGGGATCGGCGCCTGGGGGGCGGGGCTGCTGTTCGACCTGACGGGCACCTATCGGCCGGCCTTCGTGCTGTCGATCCTGGCCTATTCGGCCGGCGCGGTGGCGTTCTGGGCGCTGCGGCGGCCGGTCGCGCGGTGACGCGCGCGAGCTCCCGTCGCGCGGTGACGCGCGCGAACTCCCGTCGTGCGGTCACGCGCGCGAACTCCCGTCGTGCGGTGACGCGCGCAACGTGCCGTCATGCGTCGGCGCGTGCAGGGCATGGCATGCGTTGACCGGGCGGACGCGGCGCGACAGGCTGTGTTCGTGAGACGTCCAAGCCGGCAACGATGATCGAGACGCGCCAGGATGCGCTGCGCAGGCTCTGGCTCGGCATCTTCTTCATGTGCGTGGCGACCACCGCCTTTCCGATCATGAACGGAATCGTGCAGGTGCTCAGCCGCACCTACCCGTCGGAGCAGATCATCTGGGCGCGCACCGCGGGGCATCTGCTCGTGGTGCTGCTGCTCGTGGTGCCGCGCTACGGGTTCGAGGTGCTGGCGACGCGCCGGCCCGGGGCGCAGATCTCGCGATCGCTGCTGCTGCTCGGTTCGACCACGCTGTTTTTCTTCGCGGTGAAGCACGTGCCGCTGGCGAAGGCGGCGTCGATCTCCTTCATGACGCCGTTCTTCGTCACGCTGCTGGCCGTGCCGATGCTGGGCGAGCGGATCGACGCGAAGCGGCTGGCGGCCGTGCTGGTTGGCTTCTGCGGGGTCCTGGTGGTGATCCGGCCGGGCAGCGAGGTGTTCCAGGCGGCCTCGCTGCTGATCGTGGGGTCGGCCTTCTGCTACGCGGTCTACCAGGTGTTCACGCGCAAGGTCGCGGGGATCGACCGGCCCGAGACCTCGGTGATGTATTCCGCGCTGATCGGCACGGTGGTGATGAGCTGCGTCGTCCCCTTCGTCTGGACCACGCCGCATAACGCGACCGACCTCGCGCTGCACCTGGCACTCGGCCTCCTCGGCGCGGGCGGGCATTGGTGCGTGGCGAAGGCCATGACCTATGGCCAGGCGAGCGTGATCTCGCCCTTCCAGTACTGGCAGATGATCGGATCGGTGCTGGTGGGCTACCTGGTCTCGGGCATGTTCCCCGATGCCTTCACCTGGGTCGGTGCCGGCATCATCGTGGCCTGCGGGATCACCCTGGCAGTGGCGGAGAGCCGGCGCCGCTGACCCCCTGGACAGGGCCTGCGCCACGCCGGACGATGCGCCAAGGGCAAGGGAACGCAGCATGGCGCGACGCAGCAAGATCGTCGGTGGTTTCGACGCGGCGGTGGCGGACATTCCCGATGGCGCGACCATCGCCTTCGGCGGCTTCGCCCTGCCGGGATCGCCCTTCAACCTGATCGCCGCGCTGCTGCGCCAGGGTGCGAAGCGGCTGACCTGCATCGGCAACACCACCGGCGGTGCGCACAAGCCGCGCAACCCGGATATCGGCATGCTGGTGGAGAACGGCCAGGTCGCGAAGGTGATCTGTTCCTTCACCGCCGCGCCGCGCGCCTCCGACCAGCTGCCCTTCACGCCCTTCTACGAGCGCGGCGAGGTCGATGCCGAGATCGTCCCGCAGGGTACGCTGGCCGAGCGCCTGCGCGCCGCCGGTGCCGGCATTCCCGCCTTTTACACCCCGACCGCCGTGGGCACCGAGCTCGCTGAGGGGCGCGAGACGCGCATCATCAACAGCCGCGAGGTGCTGCTGGAATACGCGCTGCCCGCCGATGTCGCGCTGCTGCGCGCGCACCAGGCGGACGAGGCCGGCAACCTCCGCTTCCGCCGTGCCCAGCGCAATTTCGGCCCGCTGATGGCGACGGCCGCGAAGCTGGTGATCGTCGAGGTCGAGGAGCCGATCCTGCCCGCCGGTGCGATCGACCCGGACGACGTGCATACGCCGGGCATCTACGTGCATCGCCTGGTGCAGATCCCGCCCGACGGATCCTGGCCCAGCCGCAAGGAGGCCACGCCATGAGCTGGACGCGCCCGCAGATGGCCGAGCGCCTCGCGCGCGAATTGCAGGATGGCTGGATCGTCAACCTCGGCGTCGGCATGCCGACGCTGATCTGCGACGTGCCGCTGGGCGACCGTGAGGTGATCTTCCACGCCGAGAACGGCGTGATCGGCTTCGGCCCCGTCGCGCCGCCCGGGCAGGAGGATGTGAACCTGGTGGATGCCAGCCGGCGCCACATCACGCTCAATCCGGGGGCCGCCATCGTGCACCACGCCGACAGCTTCGCGCTGATCCGCGGCGGGCGGATCGACGTGACGGTGCTGGGCTCCTACGAGGCGGCGGCGAATGGCGACTTCGCCAACTGGAAGGTGAAGGGGGCCAAGGGCGGCGTGATCGGCGGGGCGATGGACCTCGCCGCCTGCGCGAAGCGCGTCTTCCTGATGATGGAGCACCGCATGCGCGGCGGCACACCGCGCCTGCTTGCGCGCTGCACCCTGCCCATCACGGCGCGCGGCGTGGTGACGCTGGTGGTGACCGAGCTCGGCCTGTTTTCACCGACCGGCGAGAGCTTCAAGGTGCATGATCTGGCCCCTGGCGTTGGCCTGGACCAGGTCCGCGCCGCGACCGCCTGTCCCGTCACGGAGTGACACGCATGTATATCGACTACTACGCCTCGCTGAACTCGCCCTGGACGCATCTGGGGGGGGCGCGGATCGAGGCGCTTGCCGCGCAGCATGGCGCGAGCCTGCGCATCTTCCCGGTGGATTTCGGCACCATCTTCGCCAATTCCGGCGGGCTGCCGTTGCCGAAGCGGTCACCGCAGCGCCAAGCCTATCGGCTGCAGGAACTCGCGCGCTGGCGTGATGCACTCGGCATTCCCATCACCATCCAGCCGAAGTATTTCCCGCACAACGAACTGCCCGGCTGCGGCTGCGTCATCGCGCTGCGCGAGACCATGGGCGATGCGCCGGCGATCCGCCTCGCGCACCGCATCCTGAAGGCGCTGTGGGAGGAGGAGAAGAACCCCGCCGACCCCGGCACGCTGGCGGCCCTGATCGCCGAATGCGGGCTGGATGCGCCGGCGGTGATGGCGCTCGGCGCCGAGCCACGCTGGCAGGAGCGGCGCCTGGCGGATACGCAGGCGGCGCTGGATCGCGGCGTATTCGGCGCGCCATGCTATGTGATCGGCGAGGACATCTTCTGGGGCCAGGACCGGCTCGACTTCGTCGCACGGCGACTGGCGCGCGGCTGAGGCGCGTCGCATCATCGCGGGGCACCGGAAGGGGATCCCGCGATGACCGACCTGCCTGCCCTGCGCCGCACGGCGCTCGACTGGATCGGCGCCAACGGCGCGCGGATGTCCGCCTTCAACGAGCGCATCTGGCACTTAGCCGAACCCGCCTGGCGCGAATACCGATCCGCCCGCGCCTATGTGGAATTCCTGCGCGCCGAGGGCTTCGAGGTGGAGGAAGGCTCGGGCGGCATGCCGACCGCCTTCGTGGGGCGCTGGGGCTCCGGCGGGCCGCTGCTGGCCTCCTTCTCGGAATACGATGCGGTGCCGGGCAACTGCCAGGCGGTGGTGCCGCGGTGCGAACCGCGCGCGGGGATGCACCCCTATGCGGCGGGGCATACCGACCCGCATTCCTCGCTCGGCACAGCGGCGCTGACCGCGGTACTGGCGGCCAAGGCGGCGCTGCAATCCTCCGGCACGCCGGGGCGCTTGGCGCTGTTCGGCGAGCCGGCGGAGAAGGTCTGCGGGTCGAAGCCCGTGCATGCGGCGAAGGGCTACTACGACGGGCTCGATGCGGCCGTGGTCTACCACCCGCACCTGCAGAACACGGTCACCGCCGAGACGCAGTTTGGCGCCTATTGGTCGGCCGTCATCACCTTCACCTGCGACAGCCCCGAGACCTGGATCGACAAGTCGCTGCTGCCGATCCGCGATGTCGGCCACGCTGCGGCCCGCGCGCCGGGCGCGACCGACGCGCTATGCCTGATGTACACGACGACGAAGTACACCAAGGAGGCGATGTTCCCCCACGCCGGCGCCTGGACGCTGAACGAGTGCATCCTGCATGGCGGGGACGCGACCTCGGACAACCTCGCGCCGCGTTTCACGCAGATCCAGTACTCGTGGCGCACGCCGTCCCTGCCCATGGCGCAGCAGATTGCGAACGTGCTGATGGCGAATGCGCGCAGCGCTGCGGCCGCCACCGCCTGCACCGCGCATCTGCGCTGGGTGACCAAGACGCGCGTGGGGCTTGCGAACACCGTGCTGACCGATGCGACCTGGGCGAACCTGCTGGAGGTCGGCCCGCCCTCCTATGACGAGGCGGCCAAGGCTTTCGCGCGGGAGATCCAGACGAATCTGGGTCTTGCGCCGATGGAGGATCCGTTCTCGCCGGCCAACACGAAGCTGACGCCGCCCTCGGAATTCGAGGCCGGCATGCGCCACTTCCTGCCGCCCTGGCAGTGGCACCTGTCGGCCGACGACTACGTGGAGTTCTGCTGGCACTGCCCGACCGTGCGGCTGCTGACCGCGCGGCCGCGGCTGCGCGCACCCGATGCGAACACCGACTACCCCATGTGGTCCTACAACGCGCTGGGCGGCCTGCCGGCGGCGATCGACCCGGGTATGTTCGTGGCGGCGAGGACCATGGCGCTGACGCTGGTCGACCTCGCCGCGAAGCCCGGCCTGCTCGAGGCCGCGCAGGCCGAATGGCGCGAGCGCACCGGCGGCGGCATGGGCGGGTCGAAATGGGTCGCGCCGCTGTTGCCGCCGGACTTCGCCGCGCCGGTCGACCTGAAATGGCCGGAGTACGTGACCACCGCGCGTGGCGCGGAATGGTGCGTGCCCACGCCGGCCGATGGGCTCGGCGCCGGCGAGCGGCTGTAGGTCACCCCGCGGCCGCGCGCCCCGCCGCGCGGCCGGTCGCGAAGCAGGCCTGGAGCAGGTAGCCGCCGGTCGGCGCTTCCCAGTCCAGCATCTCGCCGCAGGCGAAGATGCCTGGATGGCGGCGGAGCATCAGCCTCTCGTCCAGTTCCGACCAGGCGATGCCGCCGGCCGAGGAGATGGCCCGCGCGATGGGGAAGGGCGCTGTCAGCGTGACTGGCAGCGCCTTGACCAGCGCGGCGAGGTCGTCACGCGGCGCGCCGGCGTGCAGCGCTTCCTGCACCAGCGCGATGGCGACTGGCGCAAGCCCGCCGGTGCGGCGCAGATGGTTGGACAGCGTGACGGCGGCCGGGCGCGTGCCGAGGCGCCGCGCCAGCGCATCGCGGTCGATGTCGGGGCGCAGGTCGATGTGCAATGTCGCGCTGCCCTCCGCGGCAATGGCCTCGCGCAGCGGTGCCGACAGCGCATAGACGGCGCCGCCCTCGATGCCCTGCACGGTGATCATCGCCTCGCCGCGCGTGCCGGCATCGCCGAAGCGCAGCGCGATGCGCTTGAGCGGCGTCCCGGCGAAGCGCGTGCGGAGATGTTCGGACCAGGCGACCGCGAAGCCCATGTTGGCCGGGCGCAGCGGCGCGATCGCGACATCGGGCAGCAGCGCGGTCCATCCGCCATCGGAGCCAAGGCGCGGCCAGGAGGCGCCGCCCAGCGCCAGCACGCAGGCGTCCGGGCGTTCCAGCCGCTCGCCCTCGGGGGCGGCGAAGCGCAGCGCGCCGTCGGGGCCGAAGCCCACCCACCGATGCCGCGTCCGCAGCACCACGCCTTGCGCGGCAAGGCGCGCCAGCCAGGCGCGCAACAGCGGCGAGGCCTTCATCGCGTGCGGGAAGACGCGCCCGGAACTGCCCACGAAGGTCGGCTGGCCGAGCGCCTCGCACCAGGCGATCAGCGCCTCGGGCGGGAAGGCGCGGATGAAGGGCGCGATGCGGTCGCGCGCCGGGCCGTAGCGGTCGAGAAAGCGCTCCAGCGGCTCGGAATGCGTGAGGTTCAGCCCGCCCCGCCCGGCGATCAGGAGCTTGCGCGCGGGCGAGGGCATGTGGTCCAGCACCGTGACGGCCGCACCCGCTTCCGCCGCCGCCTCCGCTGCCATCAGCCCGGCGGGGCCGGCGCCGATGACGAGAACCTGGCGGGTCAGGCGGCGCTCCGTTCCAGCAATTCGATCGACACGTTCTCGGGCCCGCGCAGGAAGGCGATGCGCACGCCGGGGCGGATGGTGGTGGGTTCCATGGTGAAGGCCACGCCCTTGGCCTTCAGCTCCGCGACGATGGCGTCGATGCCGGTCACCGCCAGGCCGATGTGCTCGAGGCCGCGATAGGGTGCCGAGGGCGCATCGCCGGTCGTCGGCTCGTTGATCGGCGAGACGAAGATCGGCTGGCCACCCAAGTTGAAGTCGATGCGCTGCGGGCTGCGCGTCAGCGTCACGCCGAAGACGCGCTCGTAGAAGGCGGCGGTCGCCTCCGGGTCCGGGCTGCGCAGGTGGATGTGGTCGAAGGTGAAGCGGGCCATGGGCGTGTCCTTGTCAGATGGCGCTGGTGCTGCGCAGCGCGGCGCGTGCCGCCTCGTCGTAGCCGAGCTCGGCCAGGATCGCATCGGTGTCGGCGCCGAGCGGGCGCGGCGGCGCATCGACGCGCGGCCCGCCATGGGCCAGGCCGAAGGCGGCGACGGGCACCGCGAAGGGGCCGGGCACGCCCTCGGCCGCCTCGAAGCGGTGCACCAGGCCGCGCGCGGCGAGGTGCGGGTCGGCCAGCGCCTCGTCCATGCGGCGCACGCGCGCGGCGGGGACGTGGCGGGACTGCAGGAAGGCCTCCCAGTCATCGGCGGTGCGGGTCGCCATGATCTCGCGCAGCGCCGCGGCCTCGCGGTCGCGGTCCGCCACCCGGTCCTCGTTGCGCGCCTTCGCCATCTCCGGCCGGCCGAGAGCCGCCCAGAGTCGCTTCTGCTGGCGCAGGTTGGACGCACCCAGCATCACCATCCCGTCCTTCGTCGGATAGGCGGAATTGGTCGCGTACTCGTGGTCATTGCCGCGCGGGCGCGCGGGGCGCCCCGTGCGCGAATGGGCTGTGACGTGCGAGGCCATCATCATCATCGCGACATCGAGCATCGCGAGGTCAATGCGCTGCCCGCGCCCGGTGCGTTCGCGCTGGAACAGCGCGGCCGACAGCGCGAAGGCGCCCATGGTGCCGGTCGCGTAGTCGATCGCCGGCGCGCCGAGCTTGAGCGGGTTCACCTGTTCCGTGCCGGTGCAGGCCATGATGCCCGACGTCGCCTGGATGACGTGGTCATAGGCCGTCTGCCCGCCGCGCGGCCCGCCCTGACCGAAGGCGGAGATCGAACAGTAGATCAACCGCGGGTTCAGCGCCGACAGTGCCTCGTAGCCGAGGCCCAGGGCCTCGAAGGCGCCGGGGCGGTAGTTCTCCACCAGCACGTCGGCCTGCGCGACCAGGCGCTTGAAGACCTCGCGCGCCGCCGCCTGCTTCAGGTCGAGCGTCAAGGACCGCTTGTTCGATCCCTGGGTCAGGAAATACGTCCCCATGCCAGCGCGGTTGAGGTCCCAGTCCGGGCCGGAGCCGCGGCTCTGGTCGGGATCGTCGGGATGCTCGACCTTAATAACGTCGGCGCCGAGGACGCCGAGCTGGTAGGCCGCGAAGGGGCCTGCCAGTACATGCGTGGCGTCGATGATGCGGATACCCTCGAATGGTCGCTGCATCAGCCGAGTCCCACGTTGTTGCGACGGATCAGCCTGCCCCACCGTTCGCGCTCGCGCGTGATGTAGTCGCCGAACTGCGCGGGGGTCATGGGCTGCGCGGTGGCACCCTCGGTCTCGAGCCGCGCGCGGAAGGGCGCCTCGCCGAGGAGGCGGTTGCAGGCCTCGTTCAGCCGCGCGACCAGCGGCGCCGGCGTGCCGGGAGGTGCCACGATGCCGTACCATTGCTGCACGTCGAAGCCGGCCAGCCCCTGTTCCGCGATGGTGGGAATGTCGTGCGCCGAGGGCAGCCTTTCGAGCGAGGCGATGCCCAGCGCACGCAACTGACCCGCGCGCACCGGAGGCAGCGCCGGCGGACCGCCCGTCATGGTCAGGTTGATCGTGCCCGAGATCAGGTCGGTCATCATCGGCCCGGTGCCGCGATAGGGTACGTGGGTCATCTCCGTGCCGGTCTCCTCCATGAAGGCGACCATGGCGATATGCGCCGCACTCCCGTTGCCGCCGCTGCCATAGGTGAGACGCCCGGGATCGCGCTTGGCCAGCGCGACCAGCGAGCGCACGTCGCTCGCCTCCAGTCGGTTCGTCACCACCAGGAAATTCGCGATATTCGCCACCAGCGCGACCGGGACGAAGCCAGCGATGTCGAAGGTGAGATTGCGGTACAGCGCGGGGTTGGCCGCGAGCGTGCCGATATGGCCCATCATCAGCGTGTGGCCGTCCGGCGCGCTGCGGAAGACCTGCTCCGAGCCCAGAGTTCCACCTGCGCCGGGGCGGTTCTCGATGACGAAGGGCTGGCCGAAGATCTCGGCCAGGCGCTGGCCCATCGCGCGGGCGAGGATGTCGGTGGACCCGCCCGGGGTGAAGGGCACCACCAGGCGCACCGGGCGGTCGGGCCAGGGCACCTGCGCGCGCGGCGCGGCAAGGGGCAGCAGCGTGGCGCCGGCGATGGCGGCGCGGCGGGTGATGCGCGTCATGGCATTCCCTCGATCAGCACGCCCTCGCGGCGCAGCGCATCGATCTCATCGGGCGTGAGCCCAGCGTCGGCGAGCACCGCCGCGCCATCCGCACCGAGGCGCGGCGCTGGCGGGCGCGGCGGTGCGTTGCCACCGGAGAAGCGGTTCGGCGCGCCGATCGCCCAGGTCGCACCCTCGGTCGGGTGGTCTTCCTCGCGCACCATGCCGACGGCGCGCAGGTGCGGGTCGTCGATCAGTGAGGACAGCGTGTTGTAGGGCGAGGCGGGGACGTCCATGCGGTCGAAGATCTCCAGCCACTCCGCGGTGGTGCGGCTGCCGAGCGACGTCGCCCGGATGTGGAAGTATTCCTTCGTGTGCTGCACGCGCTGCGCCACTTTCGCGAAGCGCGGATCGGTCTTGAGCTCCGGCCGGCCGATCGCGTCGAAGAAGGCATGCGCCTGCGCGTCCGTATTGGCCGAGATGCAGATGAAGCCGTCCTTGGTGGGCAGCGGCTTGCCGTCGGGGCTCAGCACGCGGTGGTCGCCGGGCGGGCCGAGCGGCGGGCGGAAGGAGGCGGCGCCGAGATGCTCCTGCATGATGTAGGCGGCCATGTTCTCGAACATCGGCACCTCGATCGCCTCGCCGGTGCCGGTCTTCTCGCGGCGGTAGAGCGCAAAGCCGATCAGCTGCGCGGCGATCAGCCCGACCGTGTGGTCGGCGACCAGGAAGGGCACGTAGCGCGGCTCGCCGGTCGAAGCGGCGAAGGCGCCCGCGACACCCGAGGCACCCTGGATGACGGTGTCGTAGGCGGCGCGCCCGGCATAGGGCCCGCCGCTGCCGAAGCCGGTGATGGAGCAGTGGATCAGCCGCGGTGCCGCGGCGCGCAGCGCATCGGCATCGACACCGAGGCGCTGCTGCGCATCCGGGCGGATGTTGGTCACGAAGACATCGACCGTCGCCGCGAGCCGCCGCAGCGCGGCAATGCCCGCCGGCTGCTTCAGGTCGATCGCGATCGACTTCTTGCCGCGGTTGAAATTGAGGAACTTGCCGTTCATCCCGGGGCTGCGCCCCTTGCCGGCCAGGTGGCGCAGGAGGTCGCCGGTCGGCGCCTCGACCTTGATGACCTCGGCACCCTGTTCACACAGGACATGCGTGCAGATCGGCCCGACCACCACGGCCGAGAGGTCCAGCACACGCACGCCGTCGAGAGGTCCCGCCATCAGCCGATCCTCGCCTCGATGCGCAGTGCCACGGCGCCGGTCTCGTCCTCCGCCCAGAGCGTGCTGCGACCCTCCGCGTCGGGCACGGTGCCGCAGAGCGTCGCGGCGTGGCCGCAGAACAGCGGCTTCAGTGTGCGTGCGCTCGTCTCCAGCACCTGCGCGCCCGGTTGGCGGCGCAGCGCGGCTTCAAGCAGGAACAGCGTTGTCACGCCGCCATTCACCACCAGCGCCGGGTAGCCCTCGGTGTCGCGCGCGTAGTCCGCGTCGTAGTGGATGCGATGGCCGTTGAAGGCCAATGCGGAGTAGCGGAACAGCATGACGGGATCGGGCGCGAAGGCGTCGCGCCAGGCGGTCTGCGGTGCCGGCGCGGGCTTCTCCGCCTTGGGTTCCGGCGCGTTGCGCTTCGCCTCGAGGTAGGCGATGTCCTGTTCCTCGACCGCCACCACGTCATTGCCGCGCGTGATGCTGTGGCGCAGCGTCACGAAGATCAGCGCCCCGCTGCGCCCGACCTTCGGCGTGATGGCGGCGATCATCGTCTCGCGCGCCAGCGCGTCGCCGACCCGCGGCGCGGCGGAATAGGTCAGGCGCCGGCCGCCCAGCATGCGCCGCGGCAGCGGCACGGGCGGCAGGAAGTCGCCCTTGGCCGGGTGGCCATCGGGGCCGAGGGCGGCCTGTGGCGCGGCATCGTCGAACAGCATGCAGAGCCAGTGGGGCGGCACTGGCGCGCCATGCGCCAGCGCGACGCCGTCGCGGTCGGTCAGCGCGGCCATGCGGCGCACCAGCGGCGCGGCCATCTCGTCGCTGACCGTGCGCGTGCGCCCGACCCAGGACTGCAGGTCGCCCGTCATGGGAAGCCGTAGAGCCGCGCGGGGTTGTCCACCAGCACGCGCCGCAGCGCCGCGGCATCGGCGAAGTCGGGCAGCAGGTCCACCAGGTCGGCCTCGTCCGGTTCCCAGCGCACATTCGGATGCGGCCAGTCGGTGCCCCAGAGCGTGCGGTCGGGCGCCGCCTCGATCAGCTTCCGCGCGAAGGGCACCGCATCGCGGAAGGGCGGGCCGGCGGCGGAGATGCGTTCGGCCCCCGACACCTTCACCCACCAGTTCGGTTCGCGCAGCAGTTCGAGCAAGATGCGGAAGGCGGGGTGGTCCGTGCCCTCGGGTACCGGCACGCGTCCCATGTGGTCTACCACCACGGGCAGGCGCAGGCTCCGCAGAAGGGCTTCCTGCGCGAGGATGCTGGCGGCATCGAGATGCAGCACCAGGTGCCAGCCCATGGCCGCGATGCGGTCCGCCGTGCGGCGCAGGAAGGCGATGTCAGGCAGGCCGCCCAGATGCGGCAGGAAGCCGAAGCGCACGCCGCGCACGCCGCCATCGTGCAGCGCCTGGTAGTCGCGGTCGCCGAAGCCCTCGTCCACCAGCGCCACGCCGCGCCAGGCGCCGCCGCTGGCCGCGATGCCGTCCAGCATGGCGCGGTTGTCGGACTTGTAGACGGTGGTCTGGACGATGACGGCGCGCTCGACACCCAACCGGCGATGCAGCGCGACCAGATCCTCGCGCGTGCGCTCGGGCGGCGTGTAGGGCGCGCCCTTCGCTACCGGGTAACGGTCGAAGGGCCCCCAGATGTGCACATGCGTGTCGCAGGTGCCGGGCGGCAGGACGAAGGTGGGGCGGCGGTCGGAAGCCATGGGCGGTCAGCCTTGCGGGAAGTCGTAGAGGCGCGCCGGCGTGTCCGTCAGGATCTTCCGCCGCAGCACGGGATCGGTCGTCCAGTCGAGGAACACCCGCAGCAGCCGCGCCGCATCCGGCCGCCCGCCATCGGGGCGCGGATGCGGCCAGTCGGTGCCCCAGACCAGCGCATCGGGATTGGCTGCGACCAGCGCGTCGTGGAAGGGCTTAGCCTCGAGGTAGTCCGGCGCCGTTGCTCCCAGGCGATATGTGCCCGAGAGCTTGGTCATGTAGCGGCCCTCGGCCACGCCGCGGACCAGCGCCTGGAAGCCGGGGTCGTTGGTGCCGTGGCTGTGGTGCATGCGGCCCATGTGGTCCGCCACGATGGGCACGGGCAGCCTGGCGAGGCGCGGTTCGAGCTCCGGCAGGTGCCGCGCGTCGATCCAGAGCTGCAGGTGCCAGCCGAGCTCGGCCATCACGGGCATGAGCGGTTCGATCTCGCTGAGCCGCACCCCGCCATGATAGGCGGCGACGCCGTCGCGCCGGTATTCGTTGGCGCGCAGGCCACGGATGCCGTCGCGATGCATCGCGCGCAGCGTGTCCGCCGTCGCCTCGCTGCCCACCACGGCCACGCCGCGCAGCCGGTCCGGCGCGCGGCGCAGCGCATCCAGCGTGCAGGCATTGTCGCGGTCATAGGCGGAGGGCTGCACGATCACGCCGCGGTCAAGCTGCAGGCGGTCGAGCAAGGCGAGGTAGTCCTCGAGCGTCTCGTCCTCTGGCGTGTAGGATCGCGGCTCGGCATACGGAAAGCGCGCGGCGGGGCCGAAGATGTGGCAGTGGCAGTCGGTCGCGCCCGAGGGTGTCTCGCGCGGCGTCATTGCGCGGTGATCCCCGCGGAGCGCACCACCTCGCGCGACCGGCGCAGGTCGTCGCGGATGAAGGCGGCGAAGCCCTCGGGGGTGGCGAGCGCGCCGGACGCCGTCTCGCCGCCCATTGCTTCCATGCGACGCTGGAAATCCGGTTCGGCGACGATGGCCGTCATCGCCTCGCCCAGCTTGCGCAGCGCCTCCGACGGCGTGCCGGCCGTCGCGATGAGGCCGACATAGGAGGCGGCGGTGAAGCCGGCGATACCCTGCTCGATCATGGTCGGCACCTCCGGCACCGCTGCCAGCCGTGTGGTCGAGGCCACCGCCAGGATGCGCCCCTTGCTGTCGCGGTGCAGCGGCAGCGCGGTCGAGAATTCGGTAAACAGCAGCGGGATGTTGCCGGCGATGAAATCCGGCAGCGCGGCGCCGCCGCCGCGATAGGGCACGTGCAGGATGCGCGCGCCGGAGGCGAGCTTGAAGGCCTCCAGCGAGAGATGCGTGGCGCTCGCGACCCCGGCGGTGCCCGCCCCCAGCGCATCGGGCTGCGCGCGGGATGCGGCGACGACATCGGCCAGGCTGCGATAGGGCGCGCCCTGCTGCACCATCAGGCAATGCGGCACCTGCATGGCCATGGCGACGGGCGCGAAGTCGCGCTCGGCATCGTAGGGCAGGCGGGCCTGCACCGCGGGGTTCACGCTGAGCGGGCCGTTCGATCCGATCAGCAGGGTGTAGCCATCCGGGCGAACCCGCGCGACCTCCGCCGCGCCGACCGCGCCGCCGGCGCCGGGCCGGTTCTCGACCACCACCGGCTGGCCGAGCTTCTCCTGCAGGCGCGGCTGGAGGATGCGGGCGATGGTGTCGGCATTGCCGCCGGCTGCGAAGGGCACTACCACGCGGATCGGCCGGTCGGGCCAGGTGGCCTGCGCCCGCGCCGCGGGCGCGGCAAGCAGGGTGGCGGCGGCAAGCGCATGCCGGCGGCTGACCATCGGATGGTTCTCCGTGTGCTTCCTGGACGCGCCACCTATCGCACGTCGCGCCGCGCCCTCAAAGCAGGCGCATCGGCACCGCGACCGCACCTTGCATGAGGCGCCGCGCGGTGCGGAACACCACGGCACTGTCGGCGAACCAGCCGGTTTCGCGGCGCGAAACCTCGGCGCCGACCGAGAGGATGCCGGAGGGATTTGCAACGCGCACCTCGTCGCCCGCGATGAGGCCGGCCATCGATTGCGGCAGCGAACCGGCGATGCGGCAGGCGACGCCGAGCGCCATGCCGCCGGTGAGCGGCACGGCGCGATGGGCACGTTCCATCGAGATCATGCGCACCGCGATGTCGTGCGTGCCGGCGGCATGCTCCGCGCCGTCGAGCGCGCGATAGGGCGCGGCGGGTGCCACGACCGCGACCTTCGGGATGGCGAGCGGCGCCGCCTCGGGCGTGGCGCAGAGGCCCTTGCGCACCGCCGCGATCCGCCGCAGCGCATCGAGCAGCGCCATCGTTGCGGGACTGGCCTCGATCGCCTCGGGGCTCTCGGTGCCGGTCAGGCCGAGCTCGTGCGCATCGAGGAAGACGCAGGCATTGGCGGCATCGACCATGGTGGCCCTGTAGCGGCGCCCGTCATGGTCCAGCGTGTCGAGCGCGGCGCCGGTGGGCAGCAACGATCCGGTCGCGCCACCGCCGGGGGCGAGGAAGTCGAGCCGGATGCGCGCGCCGGTGCCCGACACGCCGGCCATGGCGAAGTCGCCGGCCACCGCCGCGCGCCCGCCGCGCACCGGGAAGCGCGCATGGATGATGCGCTGCGTGTTGACCTGGTGGATGCGCACCAGCGCTTCGCCGTCGGAGGCGCGCACGAGGCCCTCATCCACCGCGAAGGGGCCGATGGCGGAGGAAAGGTTGCCGCAGTTGGACGACCAGTCCACCAGCGGGCGATCCACCGCGACCTGCGCGAAGGTGTAGTCCACATCGGCGTCCGCATGCGTCGGCGGCCCGACAATCACGGCCTTCGACAGCGACGAGATCCCCCCGCCCATACCGTCGAGCTGCCGCCCGTAGGGATCGGGGCTGCCCAGCACCGACAGGAAGATCGCATCCTGCTTCCCGCGGTCGCGCGGCAGGTCCTTCGCGTGGAAGAACACCCCCTTGGAGGATCCGCCGCGCATGAACACGGCGGGGATGAAGGCCTGGTCCATCTGGCGGTCTGCTCCTGCGGCGCTATGCTGGCGGTGTCGTCTTGAAAGGGATGCCCATGCTCGACCGATCCGCCAAGGGCGTTTTCGTCATTGCCCCCACGCCGTTCCTGCCGGATGGGTCGCTCGACCTCGCCAGCGCCGACCGGATGACCGACGCCTTCCTCGCGGCCGGTGCCGCCGGGATGACGCTGCTCGGCGTGATGGGGGAGGCGCCCAAGCTGACGCAGGAGGAATCCGTCGCCTTCGTCGATCGCGTGCTGAAGCGCGTGGCAGGGCGGGTGCCGGTGGTGGTGGGTGCGTCGTCGCCGGGATTCGCGCAGATGAAGGCGCTGTCGCGCGCGGTGCTGGACCTCGGGGCTGCGGGCATCATGGTCTCGCCGCCGCCTGGGCTGAAGGGCGACGAGGCGGCGGTCTCCTACATCGCGCAGGCGGTCGAGACGGTGGATGCACCCTTCGTGCTCCAGGACTACCCGCAACTCACCGGCATCACCATGACGGCGCCGATGATCGCGCGCATGGCGGCCGACCCGCGCGTGGTGATGCTGAAGGCGGAGGACTGGCCGGGCCTCGACAAGCTGACCGCGGTGCGGCGGCTGGAGGCCGAGGGAAAGATGCCGCGCCTGTCGATCCTGGGGGGCGTGGGCGGGCAGTTCCTGCCGGAGGAACTCGCGCGCGGCGCGGATGGCATCATGACCGGCTACGCCTTCCCCGAGATGCTGGTGAATGTGTGCCGGATGATGTGGGCCGGGCAGCGCGACGCCGCGCAGGACCTTTTCGACATCCACCTGCCGCTGATCCGCACCGAGGTGCAGCCGGGGCTTGGCCTCGCCATCCGCAAGTACGTGCTGGTGAAGCGCGGTATCATCGCCCATGCGACGCTGCGCGCGCCTGGGCCGAAGCTGAGCGCGGAGACCGCGGGCGAGGTGGACTACCTTCTGGTCCGCCTCGCGCGGACGGAAAGGCTGGCCGCGGCCGCCTAGCCGCGGCCGCCTAGCCGCGCCCGCCGATCACGCGGCGGATCGCAAAGGAGGACTGGATTCGCGCCACCCCGGGGAGGCGCGAGAGCTGTTCCTTGTGGATGCGTTCGTAATCCGCCGCGTCGCGCACCTCCACGCGCAGTAGATAGTCCGACATGCCGGTCATCAGGAAGCAGTCGCGCACTTCCGGCAGGCGCTTCACCGCTGTCTCGAAGCGCGAGAGGTGTTCCTCGGTCTGTCGGTCGAGCGTGATCTGCACGATCACCGTGACGGTGTCGCCGTGCTGCGGTTCCTCGATGATGGCGGTGTAGCCGCGGATCACGCCGCGCGATTCAAGCAGCCGCAGCCGGCGCAGGCAGGCCGATTGCGACAGGCCCACGGCCTCGGCGAGCGCGGCATTGGTCATGCGCCCATCCTGGCGCAGGGCCTTCAGGATGCGTTGGTCGGCGTCGTCGAGCATGGGCAGAATCTGCGAAGGAGTGGCGGAATCCGCGCAGGATAATGCCCCATTTGGCGGAATGCACGAATCTTCCGCAGCAAATGCCACACCCCGTCCGCCATGATTGCCGCATCGGATCGAGGGGGTTCACCACCATGCGCGTCATCGTGCTCGGCAGCGGCGTCGTCGGCGTCACCAGCGCCTGGTACCTGGCCCGCGCGGGGCATGAGGTGACCGTGCTCGACCGCCAGCCGGCGGCGGGGATGGAGACGTCTTTCGCCAATGCGGGGCAGCTTTCCTACGGCTATTCCGCCCCCTGGGCCGGCCCGGGCATTCCGGTGAAGGCGCTGAAGTGGCTGATGATGCGCCACCGGCCTTTGGTGCTTTGGCCGCGCGCGGACCAGCGCCTCTATACCTGGCTCGCCGCCATGCTGGCGAACTGCACCGAGGCGGCCTACCGGCTCAACAAGACGCGCATGGTCCGGCTTGCCGAGTATTCCCGCGACTGCCTGGGCGACCTGCGGCGCGAGACCGGCATCGCCTATGACGGGCGTTCGCTCGGCACGCTGCAGCTGTTCCGCACGCAGAAGCAGCTCGATGCGGTGGGCGGCGACAAGGCGGTGCTCGACACCTTCAAGGTGCCCTATGAGGTGCTGGACCCGGCCGGCTGCGTCGCCGCCGAGCCGGCGCTGCGCCACGTGCAGAGCAAGTTCGTCGGCGGACTGCGCCTGTCCGATGACGAGACCGGCGACGCGCATATCTTCACGCAGCGCCTGGCCGCCATGGCCGAGGCGATCGGGGTGCGCTTCCGCTACGGCGTCACCATCAAGGGCCTGACGACCGAGGGCGACCGCGTGACCGGCGTGGTGACCGAGGCCGGCACCGAGACCGCCGATGCCTATGTCGCGGCGCTGGGCAGCTATACACCGGCGCTTCTCGCGCCGCTCGGCCTGCGCGTGCCGGTCTATCCGGTGAAGGGGTATTCGCTGACGCTGCCGGTGAGGGACGAGGGCGGCGCGCCAGTCTCGACCGTGATGGACGAGACCTACAAGGTCGCGATCACCCGCCTGGGCGACCGCATCCGCGTCGGCGGCACGGCCGAACTCGCCGGTTTCTCGACCGCGCTACGCAAGCCGCGGCGCGAGACGCTGGAGCACTCGGTGACCGACCTGTTCCCGCGCGGCGGCGACGTCGCCGAGGCGTCCTTCTGGACCGGCCTGCGGCCGATGACGCCGGACGGCACGCCGGTGGTCGGCCCGACGCGGCTGCGCAACCTGCACCTCAACACCGGGCACGGTACGCTCGGCTGGACCATGGCCTGCGGGTCGGGGCGCGTGCTGGCGGACCTGGTGACGGGCCGCAAGCCGGAGATCGAGACCGCCGACCTGGCACTGGACCGCTACGCGGCGGCGTGACCTTCACGGCGCGGCGGTTCCTTGCCACTTTGGGTGGCACACAGGAGCAACCGCCATGCCCAAGGTCGCCATCCACGTCGAGTTCAAGCCGAAGCCCGGCCAGCACGCCGCCTTCGACGCGCTGATCCGCGAGCATGCGCGCCTCACGCTGTCCGAGGAGCCCGGTTGCGAGCGCTTCGACGTGCTGCAGCCGATGAACGCCGACGGCACGCGCGACGAGAGCCGCATCATGCTGGTCGAGGTCTATACCGACCAGGCGGCGGTCAAGGCGCATGTGGCGAACCCGCGCATGCCCAAGGTGCGCGAAGCCTATACGCCGCTGATCGACGGGCGCGTGCTGACCATGTGCGAGCTGTGACCGACCTTTAGGCTTTTAGGCCTTTAGTTCCGCCGTACCAAAGCCCGAGCTGCAGGCCAGAGGGGCGCTGTGGCGCGTGCCGCGACGCCAAGCTTCCCGCGGGCGCCCCGACCGGCGCCTGACGGGTACAGCGGTGAAACTCCTGCGTTGCTGGCCTTCAGGCCCTTCGCGCAGCGTTGATGACTCTGCGCCTGCATCGAGCGAAGGCTGCTTCGGCACTGCGTGCCGGGCGCAAGGAAGGCGCTGATATAATTCCTATATCGTAATCCGGTCGCCAGTTGCAAGCCGTTTCAGCGCGCCCGTGCCAGCAGCCTGCGCGCGCGCTCGACCACCGGCAGGTCGATCATCTGGCCCTCGAAGGCCACCGCACCCTGGCCCTGCGCGATCGCGGCGTCGAAGGCGGCGATCAGCCGGCGCGCGCGATCCACCTCGGCGGGCGAGGGCCCGTATTCCTCGTTGATCACCGCCACCTGTGCGGGATGGATGCAGGCCTGGCAGGCGAAGCCCAGCGCGCGGGACCGCTTCAGCGAGGCGCGATAGCCCTCGAGATCCGAGAAATCCGCGAAGGGCCCGACCGATCCCATGGGCTGCACGCGCGCCGCGCGCGCCGCCGCCACCACCATCATCCCGAAATGGTAGAGCAGGTCGGCGCCGGGCACCGCCTCCAGCTCCGTCGAGAGATCCTCCGCACCGATGCCCAGCGCCACCACGCGCGGGTCGGCGCTGGCGATGGCACCCAGCAAGGGCAGCGCATCGGGCGTCTCCACCACCGCGACGAAGCGCGTATGGCCCGGCGCCATGCCAAGCGCGGCCTCGCGTGCCGCCACCACCTCCGACAGCAGGCGGATGTGTTCCGGCCCCATCACCTTGGGCAGCATCAGCGTGCCGACCGCCGGCATCACGGCGGCGGCGATGTCGGGGATGGCAAGCTCCAGCGCGCGGTTGATGCGCACCGCCACCTCCGCCCCCGCCTGGCCGACGCTTGCCGCAGCGGCCGGCAGCGCATCCCGCGCCGCCTGCTTGCCGCCGGGCGGGATGGAATCCTCAAGGTCGAGAATCACCACATCCGCGCCGCGGGTATGCGCCTTGGCGACGAATTTCTCGCCGCTGGCGGGCACGAACATCAGCGACCGCCAGGTGGCGGGGGCAGGGCGCGTCATGCGAAAGCCAGCTCCATCGTGGCACAGAGGTTGCCGTCCTTGTCGGTCGCCCAGCAGGCCATCTTCCCATCGACCGGCGCCGCACCGCACAGCGTGACCGTATCACCCACCCAGAGCGGGCGCGCGAGCCGCGCGGTGAACCCGGCGAGCCGCCCCGGCGCACGCTTCAGCGCGGCATCGAGCAGCAATTGCATGGTCAGCCCGCCATTCTGCACGGTCGCGGGATAGCCTTCCTCGCTGCGCGCATAATCCGCGTCGTAGTGGATGCGATGCGCGTTCCAGGTCACCGAGGAATAGCGGAACACCAGCGCCGAGGAGAGCAGCACCCGGTCGGCATAGATGCCGTTCGTCGGCGCCGGGTTGGGCGGCGTCTGCGGGCTCGGCTGGCCGGGCGGCGGCGCCTCCCGGTACATGGCGTCGAACTCGTCCACCGCGACGGTGCGGCCCTCGCATTCGATGACGTGGCGCATGGTCAGGATCGCCATGCGACCGGTGCGGCCGATCTTGGGCAGCACCTGTGCCACGATGGCGCGCTTGATGGCCGGCGTGCCGATGCGCAGGGCTTCGTTGATCGTCACGCGCCGGCCCGCGCCCATGCGCCGCGGCAGCGGGATCGGCGGCAGGAACACGCCCTTGTTGGGGTGGCCGTCGGGACCGATGTCGGACTGCTTCGCGATGTCGGGGAAGAACATGGTGAACCAGTGCGGCGGCAGCGCGTCGCCCTGCTTCAGCGAGGCCGGGTCGATGTCGAGCATGCCGGCGATGCGGCGCGCGGAGGACAGGCCGATCTCGTCCTCGACGATCCGCTCGCGCCCCACCCAGTCCTGCAGGGCGGCGATCGCCGCCTCGAATTCCGCGTCGGTCATGTCAGTTCATCGTGTCCCAGCAAAGCCGGGTCAGCCGCCCGGCGGTGGCGTAGGCGGCGGTATAGCCCGGCAGCCCGTCGGGCAGCGTGTCCGGCACGCGGTCGCAATAGACCGAGATGATGAAGCGCGGCACCTCGCCGCGATACACCACGCCCGCATCCATCCGCCCGCGCGGCCCGCGCCCGGTCTTGTTCGCGACCTTCGTCTTGGCCGGCAGGAGGGATGGGATCAGGTTGCGCAGCCGCTGCCAGGACAGGATGTCGAGGCCGAGCCTGCAGAGCTCCGGCGTGGCACCGATCGCGGCCGGTTCCGCGGCGTCGGTCGCGCCCTTCACCATGCGGTCGAGCAGCAGCCCCTGGTCGCGCGCCGTGGTGCTCGCCACCGCGTCGATCTGGTGGTCCCAGGCCAGGCCGGGCGGGGGGAAGTTCACGCGATGCGTCGTGCCGGTCATGCCGATGCCCCGGCACCAGGCGTTGAGCTCGTCGCGATCCAGCCGTTCCAGGACGATCTGCGTGCAGACATTGTCCGAGGTGATGATCATGTTCACGAAGGCGTCGCGCAGCGGAATGACGCAGCCCGGCGTCATGTACTGGTAGGTGCCGCTGTCGACACCTTCCTGCAGCCGCGCCTCGATCGTGCAGGGCTCGTCGAGCCGCAGCCTGCCCTCATGCACCTTCGAGAGCGCGTGCATCAGGATCGAGGTCTTGCGCGTGCTGGCGGAGGGCGTGACGACGTCGCCGCCGCGATCGGCCTCCCAGCCGGTCGCGAGGTCCTTCACGTACCAGGTCGTGTCGAAGGGCTGCGCGTCGCAGATGGCGTTCATCCGCGCGACGAGATCCTGCATGGGCGTTCCTCCTGCCGGCGCGGAGGCTAGCCCCGCTTCCTGCGCGTGGCCAGGGCGGGCTAGCCTGCGCGCGGCAAGGCGAGGGAACGACATGCGGACCGAGATCAAGCGCGTCGCGGTGATCGGCGCGGGCACCATCGGCGCCTCCTGGGCAGCGTATTTCCTCAGCCGCGGGCTGAGCGTCAGCGCGAGCGATCCCTCGCCGGGTGCGCCCGACCTGCTGCGGCGGATGATCGCCGGCGCCTGGCCGACCCTGATGCGGCTCGGCGGCAAGGCGGATGCCGATCCGGATGCCTGGACCTTCGACGCTGATCCCGCGGCAGCCTGCGCGGGCTGCGACTTCGTGCAGGAGAGCGCGCCGGAGCGGCTCGACATCAAGCAGGACCTGCTGGCGCGGATCGATGCTGCCGTGCCGCCCGACGTGGTGATCGCGTCATCGACCTCGGGACTGCTCGCGAGCCGGCTGTCGGAACGCTGCGCGCATCCCGAACGCGTGGTGATCGGCCATCCCTTCAACCCGCCGCACCTGATCCCGCTGGTCGAGGTGGTGGGCGGCGCCAAGGCCAGCCCCGAGGCGGTGGCCGCGGCGATGGAATTCTACCGCGCCATCGGCAAGCACCCGATCGAGATCCGCAAGGAGGTGCCGGGCCACCTCGCGAACCGCCTGCAGGCGGCGCTGTGGCGGGAGGCGGTGCACCTGGTCGCGGAAGGTGTGGCGAGCGTCGCCGACGTGGATGCCGCGATCAGCGAGGGCCCCGGGCTGCGCTGGGCGCTGATGGGCCCGCACACCACTTTCCACCTGGCCGGTGGGGAGGGCGGCATCGACCACTTCCTGCACCACCTGCTGCCGGCGCTTGAATCCTGGTGGATGGATCTCGGCGATCCGAAGGTGGATGCGGCGGTGCAGCGGATGCTGGTGGAAGGTGTCGCCGAGGGCACCGGCGGCGCCACCACCGCGGAGCTGGCGGCACGGCGCGACGCCGCGCTGGTGCGGCTGCTGGAAGCGCGTCAGCAGGCACGCACGAAGTAGCCGTCCTCGGTGCGGAAGGTGGTGGGGTTGGCGCCGCGCTCGCGCGCGGCCTGCGCCGCCTCGATCGCGTCGCTCAGGCTCGCGTAGGGGCCGGCGAGCTGGCAGCGGTCCCGCGCGGGCAGCACCAGCGAGGCGCGCGCCGCGCCGGCGGTGACGGCGCAGGCGATGACGAGGCCGACAAGGATGTGCAGCCGCGGGCCGGGCATGGGCGCCTCCTGCTCCCGCCGCCCCTTGATGGGGACGGCGGGGCTAGCCTGCGGCGCGCCTGTGCGGCCTGTCCGTGGCCTGCATCACAGCGCGGCGTGCCGTCCGGCGCGCACCAGGCGGCCGGGCAGGGCACCGGTGGCCACGCCGTCGCGATAGGTGACGGCGCCGGCCACCACCGTCGCGGCATAGCCGCGCGCACGCTGCAGCAGCCGCCGCCCGCCGGCGGGCAGGTCGGCGACCATCCGCGGCGCCTCGAGCGCCAGCGCCGTCAGGTCGATCACGTTCACATCGGCGCGCAGCCCCGGGCGCAGCACGCCGCGGTCGTGCAGCCCCGCCGCGCGCGCGGTGTCGGAGGTCAGGCGGCGGACGATCTCCTGCACCGGGAATACGGCCTCCTTCCCGTCGCGCGCCCAGTAGGCGAGCAGGAAGGTCGGGAAGGACCCGTCCGAGATGAAGCCCACATGCGCCCCGCCATCCGACAGGCCGGCGATGGCATTGGGGTGGCGCAGGCACTCGGCGCTGGCCGCGAGCGTGTAGTCGGCGAAGTTGGTGAGCGGGGCGAAGATGAAGCCCGCGCCGTCATCGGCGACCAGCAGGTCATAGGCGACCTCCTCGGCGGTCCGGCCCTCGCGCGCGGCCATGGCGGCGATCGAGGCGTCGCGCGGCGGGGCGTAGTCCGGCGGATCGCCGAAGGGGAACATGCGCTCGAAGCCGAGGCGCGTGATGAGCGGGAAGGTCGATCCGCTGATGCGGTCCTCCGAGAGGATGCGCGCGCGCAGCGCCGGGTCGCGCATGGCCGCGGCGCGCGCCGGCGCGGGCAGGTGCGCGATCTCCTTGTACGACGCGCAGCCGGCGAAGGGATTCTGGCTGCCGTTCAGCCCGAGCAGGATGCCGATCGGCCGCGGCGGGAACACCGGTCGGATCGGCAGGCCGCGCGCCGCCGCATCGTCGGACAGGGCGAGCAGTTCCTTCCATGCCTCGGTCCGGTCGTGGCGCGCGGTGAGCGAGAAGACCACCGGCTGCCCGGTCGCCTCGACCACGCGGCGCACGATGGCGAATTCGGTGGCGGGGTCGGGCGTGTTCCAGTCCGACACCAGTTCCAGCAGCCCGCCGCCGCCGTCGCGCAGGCCGAGCGCCAGGCCGTGGAGTTCTTCCTCCTGGGCACGAAGCGTGGGCGTGGGGTCGCCCTTCAGGGTCTTGTGGCTGATGGTGCGCGAGGTGGAGACGCCAAACGCGCCGGCGCGCACGGCTTCCGCGGTGATCTCACGCATCCGTGCGATATCGGCCTGGTTGGCGTTCTCGAGCGCCAGGCCGCGTTCGCCCATCACATGCACGCGCAGCGCGCCATGCGGCAGCAGGGCGCAGATGTCGATGTCGCGCGGCCTGGCGTCCAGCGCATCGAGGTATTCGGGGAAGCTCTCCCAGCGCCAGTCGAGGCCCTCGTGCAGGATGGGGCCGGGGATGTCCTCCACGCCCTCCATAAGTTCGATCAGCTTGTCGCGGTCGGCCGCGCGGCAGGGGGCGAAGCCGACGCCGCAATTGCCCATCACCGCCGTGGTCACGCCATGCCAGGCCGAAGGGGCGAGGTGCGAATCCCACACCGCCTGGCCGTCGTAATGGGTGTGGATATCGACGAAGCCGGGGGTGACCAGGTGGCCGCGCGCGTCGATCTCCTCGCGCCCGCGCTCGGCCACGCGGCCGACCTGCGTGATGCGGCCGCCCTCGATGGCAATATCGGCCTCGATGGGCGCGCTTCCCGTGCCGTCCACCACCGTCCCGCCGCGGATCACCAGATCGGCCATGGCCTGCGCTTCCTGTCCCGTTCGCGGGCAGCCTAGGCGCAGCGGGGCGGGGGCTCAATCGTAGACGAAGCGTTCCTCGAGGATGCGCGAGCCCGGGACGCCGAGCGCGGCGAGGCCCACCCGCGCCTCGCGCAGCATGGCGGGCGGGCCGCACAGGACGAAGATCCAGCCGGCCCTGGCGGCTTCGGCACAGCGCGCGCGGACCAGGTCGCGCGAGAGCATCCCCGTGGCACCCGCCCAGCCGGGGGGCGGTTCGCTCAGCACATGCACCACCTCGAGCGGCAGGGCGCGCGCCAGCTCCGCCAGTTCCTCGCGGGCCAGGATCTGCCCGGCATGGCGGTTGCCGTAGAGCAGCAGCATCGGCCGGCTGTCCCGCGCCGTCCGCGCGGCGCGCAGCATGGAGAGCATCGGCGCGAGGCCGATCCCGCCCGCCAGCATGGCGATGCCGGGCGCGGCGCGCCCCTCGGTGACCAGCACGCCGTGCGGGCCGTCGACATAGGCCGGGGCGCCCACGGGCAGGCTGCCGATGGTGCTGGTGAAGTCGCCGGCCTCCTTGATCAGGAAGCGCAGCCGGCCTTCCGGCTCGCCGGGGGCGGAGGCGATCGAGAAGGGATGCTCCCGCACCGCATGCGGCGAGCAGGCGAGGCGCAGCCAGGCGAATTGCCCGGGCGTGAAGGCAAGCCCGTCATGGCCGGCGGGGGTCAGCGTCACCTCCCAGCTGCGCTCGGCCGCGGGCGTGACGGCGGCGATGCGCCAGGGGCGGCGGGCGAGCCGGCGCGGGCGGAGGATGTAGACCTCGACCAGCGTGAACAGCGCCACCGCCGTCAGCACGCCCCAATAGGCGGCGAGCGGAGCGTCGGCGCTGTAGCGCCCGGCCTCCAGCGCATGGAGCAGCCCGGTGAGGGCAACCGCAGCCGCCGTCAGCCCGTGCATCACCCGCCAGCCCTCGTAGGTATAGGGCGTGGCGCGTCGGAAGATCGCGAGGCCGGTGAGGCAGAACAGCATCAGCCAGGCGATCCACCCCGTCGCGGCGGACCCGCCGGTGAGGCCGAGCACCGCCGCGCGCGCCGGGTCCGCCGCCGCCAGGTCCTGCGCCGGGATCGGCGGGGCGAAGCGGAAGGCGGCGTAGTCGTACAGAAAGGGGTGGGCCAGCAGCGCCACCGTCAGCACCCGGGCGAAGGCCTGGTGCCAGCGCATGGTCCGGTCGATGCCGATGCCCCCGCTGATGGCACTAAAGCGGCCCGAGAGCAGGAATTCCAGCAGCAGCGCGGCGAAGCCCGCCATGGCGAGGGCGGAGGACAGCTCGTCCATCCAGGGCCGCGCCGGCCCGACGCGCGCCCAGCCGAGGGCCACGGGCAGGATGACCAGCACCGCATATGCGGCCAGAAGCAGGGCAGCCGGCATGCCTGGTCCTTTCGATCCTGTCCCGCCTGCCTAGGCGATCGCCGCGGCCGAAGTCTTGACGCAGCGCAAGACCGGACGACGGGCGCTCGGTTGGACCGCGGATTGCATCGCCTGTCGCATCCGTGTGAAACGGACCCAACCGATCCAGGCCCGGACATGTCCATCCACGTCGCGCTGACGCACCGCACCAGCTACCGCTATGCCCGGCCTGCCAGCCTCGGCCCGCAGACCATCCGACTGCGACCGGCGCCGCACAGCCGGACGCCTGTGCTCTCCTATGCGCTGAAGGTCGAACCCAAGCCCCACTTCCTGAACTGGCAGCAGGACCCGCAGGGAAATTTCCTGGCCCGCGTAGTGTTTCCCGAGCGCGTGACGCATTTCGACGTGACCGTGGACCTCGTTGCCGACATGGCGACGATCAACCCCTTCGACTTCTTCCTCGAGCCCGAGGCCGAGACCTGGCCCTTCGCCTACGATCCGGGGCTCGAGCAGGAACTGGCACCGTTCCGCCGGATCGACCCCTCCGGCCCGCTGCTGGAGGCCCTGCTGGCCGAAGTGCCGCGCACCGAGCAGCGCACGGTCGACATGTTGGTGGCGCTGAATGCCCTGGTGCAGTCGCGCATCGCCTATGTCGTGCGCATGGAGCCCGGCGTCTGGTCACCCGACACCACGCTCGAGCAGGGCAGGGGATCGTGCCGGGACAGCGCCTGGCTGCTGGTGCAGCTGCTGCGCCGGCTCGGCTTCGCGGCCCGCTTCGTCTCGGGCTACCTGATCCAGCTGGTGGCCGACCAGAAGCCGCTCGAAGGGCCCGAGGGACCGACCAGCGACTTCACCGACCTGCATGCCTGGGCCGAGGTCTACCTGCCCGGCGCGGGGTGGATCGGCCTCGATGCGACCTCCGGCCTGATGACGGGCGAAGGGCACATCCCGCTGGCGGCGACACCCGAGCCGCAATCCGCGGCGCCGATCTCGGGCGGGCTCGAGAAGGTCGAGACCGAATTCGGATTCGAGATGAGCGTCCGCCGAATCCGCGAGACGCCGCGCGTCACCAAGCCCTACGCGCCCGGCCAGTGGGACGCGATCCGCGCCGCCGGCGAGGCGGTGGACCGCAAGCTGAAGGCGCTGGGCATGCGCCTGACCATGGGTGGCGAGCCGACCTTCGTCGCCGCCTCCGACCGCGACGCCGCGGAATGGAACACCGATGCGCTGGGACCCACCAAGCGCGCCTATGCCGGGCGGCTGCTGCGCCGGCTGGTGAAGCTGTGGTCGCCGGGTGCCGCGCTGACCACCAACATGGGCAAGCACTACCCGGGCGAGCAGTTGCCGCGCTGGGCGCTCCATTCCCACTGGCGCGCCGATGGCGAGCCGGTCTGGACCGACCCCACGCTGCTCGCCTCCGACGACGACCGTGACACCGCCACCGCAGCGGACGCGGCGCGCTTCGCCCGGCTGCTGGCCGAGCGCCTGCAGGTGGACCCCGCCCTGGTGCAGGGCGCGCACGAGGACATCCACTACTACCTGTGGAAGGAACAGCGCCTGCCCGCCAATGTCGTGGTCGAGGACGCGAGGCTCGCCGATGCGCTGGAGCGCAAGCGCCTCGCGCAGGTGTTCGGCCAGGGCCTCTCGGCCGAGGTCGGATCGGTGCTGCCGATCCGCCGCGTCATGCAGGACGGCGTGCGCCGCTGGCAGTCGGGCCGCTGGTTCTTCCGCGGTGAGCACCTGTTCCTCATCCCGGGTGACAGCCCGATCGGGCTGCGCCTGCCGCTCGCCGCGCTGCCCTGGATGTCGCCGGAGGATGCGGCGCGCGTGCAGCAGCACGAGGCCGACCCCTTCGCCTGGCGCGCCGACCTGCCGCCCCATTCGGCGCTGATGGCGCAGCGGGCGCTGCGCGCGCAGCAGATGCCCGAGAGCCTGGTGCAGCGCGCGCTCCGCGCGCCGCTGGCGGGCGAGGGCACCGCCTCGGGCATCGAGGATTTCCGCCCGCAGCCGCAGCCCATCCCGGTGGTGGGCGAGTCCGACGCCGGCGTGGTGCGCACGGCGCTCACCATCGAGGCGCGGGAGGGGATGCTGCACGTCTTCTTCCCGCCGCTCTTCGCCGCGGAGGACTGGCTCGACATGGTGGCGGCGGTCGAGGCGACGGCGGCCGAGCTGGGCCGCAAGGTGGTGCTGGAAGGCTACCTGCCGCCGTCGGATCCGCGGCTGCTGCATTTCTCGGTCACGCCGGATCCGGGCGTGATCGAGGTGAACATCCACCCGGCGGGCAGCTGGGACGAGGTGGTCGGGCGCACCGTCGCGCTCTACGAGGAAGCCCGCCAGGTCGGCCTCGCCGCCGAGAAGTTCATGACCGATGGCCGCCATGTCGGCACCGGGGGCGGCAACCATGTCGTGATGGGCGGCGAGACGGTCGCGGAAAGCCCCTTCCTGCGCCGGCCCGACCTGCTGAAGTCGCTGGTCGGCTTCTGGCACAACCATCCCTCGCTGTCCTACCTGTTCAGCGGCCTGTTCATCGGCCCGACCAGCCAGCATCCGCGCATCGACGAGGCGCGCATGGATGCGATCCATGAGCTCGAGATCGCCTTCTCCAAGGTGCATGCCTGGCAGGAGGTGCCGCCCTGGATGACCGACCGGCTGTTCCGCAACATCCTCGCGGACATGACCGGCAACACCCACCGCACGGAATTCTGCATCGACAAGATGTACGATCCGGCGACGAGCGGCGGCCGGCGCGGGCTGGTGGAGTTCCGCGGCTTCGAGATGCCGCCGCACGCCGAGATGTCGGCGGTGCAGATGCTGCTGATGCGCGCGGCCCTCGCCGCCTTCTGGGAGCGCCCCTATGAGCGCCGGCTGGTGCGCTGGGGCACGCGGCTGAACGACCAGTTCATGCTGCCGCACTATTGCGGGCAGGATTTTCAGGACGCGATCGACGAGCTGCGTAACCTGGGCGCGCCGATCGACCCCGACTGGTTCGCCCCGCACATGGCCTTCCGCTTCCCGCTGATCGGGGAGGCGAGCGTGCGCGACATCGGCCTCGAACTGCGCCACGCGCTCGAGCCCTGGCACGTGCTGGCCGAGGAACAGGTGGCCGGCGGCACCGCCCGCTACGTCGACAGCAGCGTGGAGCGCGTGCAGGCGCGCGTGACCAACTGGGTGCCGGATCGCCACGCGCTGGCGGTGAATGGCGTCGCGGTGCCGCTGCGCGCGACGGAGCGTGCCGGCGAATACGTGGCGGGCATCCGCTTCAAGGCGTGGAACCCGCCTTCGTCGCTGCACCCCACCATCCGGCCGCAGACGCCGCTGGTGCTCGATGTCTTCGACCGGTGGAACGGGCGCAGCCTGGGGGGCATGACCTATCACGTCGCGCATCCGGGCGGGCGGAGCTACGACCGCTATCCGGTCAATGCCAACGAGGCCGAGGCGCGCCGGCGTGCCCGCGTGCAGCCCTTCGGGCATACGCCCGGCCGCCTGGCGCCGCCCGAGCCGCCGCCCGGCCTCGAACTGCCCTTCACCCTCGACCTGCGACGTCATGGCTGAGCCCGAGGCCGTCCCGCCGCTCGACGAGATGGTCGATGGCAGGGGCGGCGTGCGCCCGCATTGGCGCACCCTGCTCGGCATCCTGGGCGGCATGGGCGAGGGGGTGCTGGGCGAGCGCGCCCGGCGGCTCGACCGCGCCTTCGAGGACGAGGGCATGGCCGGCGTGCTGCCGGGCTCGAAGCGCGAGGCCGCCTGGCGCTGCGACCCGCTGCCCATGGTGCTCCCGGCGGCCGAGTTCGCGCAGCTCGAGGCCGGCATCGCGCAGCGCGCGGCGCTGCTGGAGGCGCTGCTGGCCGACCTCTATGGCCCGCAGCGCCTGCTGGCCGAGGGCGCGATCCCGCCTGAGGTGGTCTTCGCCAATCCCGCCTTCCTGCGCGCGTGCCGGCACGCGGGCGAAGCGCCGGCACGGCCGATGCTGCACCTGTACGCGGCGGACCTGCTGCGCGGCCCCGATGGCGCCTGGCGCGTGCTGGCGGACCGCACCACGGCGCCGGCCGGGCCGGGCCTGGCGCGGGAGAACCGCCGGCTGCTCGCGCGCGTCATGCCGGAAGCCTTCCGCGGCACGCAGGTCCGGTCCATGCGGCCCTTCTTCGACCTGTGGCAGGATGCGCTGCAGCGCCTTGCCCCGCCCGAGCGCGGCGATCCGGCGGTGGCGCTGCTCACGCGCGGCACGCAGCATCCGCGCTGGTTCGAGGACATGCTGCTCTCGCGCGAGCTTTCCTGCGCGCTCGTGGAATGCGGCGACCTGACCGTTCGCGGCGGCGCGCTGTACCTCAAGACGCTGCAGGGCCTGCAGCGGGTGGATGTGCTGCTCTCGCGCATCGAGGGCGCGGCGCTTGACCCGCTGGAATGCGCGCAGGCGGGCGTCTCCGGCGTGCCGGGGCTGCTCGATGCCGCGCGGCAGGGGGCGGTGCGCATCCTGAACGCGCCGGGGGCTGGACTGGCCGAGGCGCCGGCGCTGGCCGGCTTCCTCGAGGCGCTGGCGCCGCGGCTGCTGGGGCAGGCGCTGCTGCTTCCCTCGGTCGAGACGCTCTGGCTCGGCGATGCCGCGGCGCGCGCGCGCCTGGCGAACGAGCCCGGCTGGCTGGTGCGCGGTGCGACCGATGGCGCCGCACCCACCCCCGTGCCGCTCGATGCCTGGGCCAATGCCATCGGGGCGGAGGCACGGCCCGCCGCCTATGCCGCGACGCGCCTGCCGGTCGCCTCCGTCGTGCCCTGCGTGGTTGGCGAGGGGCTGGAGCCGCGCCCGCTGATGCTGCGCATGTTCGCCGTGTTCGACGGCGCGGCGTGGCGCGTCATGCCGGGTGGCCTCGCGCGCATCGGCGAGGCGGCGTCGATCGGCGGCGCGCTGCCGGTGCAGGGGCTGTCGAAGGATGTCTGGGTGCTGGCCGATGAAGGGGCCGACATCATCGGCCCCGCGGCGCTGCAACTGCCGCCGCTGCCGATCCGCCGGCAGCCCGGCGCGCTGCCCTCGCGCGTCGCGGACAATCTGTTCTGGCTCGGGCGGTATACGGAACGGCTGGAGCGCGCCGCACGGCTGGTGCGCGCGACGCAGGCGCGCATCTCGCGCGGGGTGGTGCTGCCGCGTGAGCAGGCGGAGGTCGCAGCACTTGCGCGCTGCCTGGGCCAGGCCGGCTTCACCGGCGCGGAGGAGGTCGCGGGGTCCTCCGCCGCGCAGGCGCTGCCGGGGATCATCGCCGCGGCGCTGCGCGAAGGCGGCGCGCTGCCGGCGCTGGCGGAACGCATCGCGGCGTTGACCGCCATGGTGCGCGACCGGTTGACCGCCGACATGCATGCGACCTTCACGCTCACGCTGCGCACCGCGCGGGCCGAGATGCTGGCCGCCGGCGACGGGCTCGAGACGATCGGCCGCGCGATGATCTCGGTGCTGCGCTTCGCCACCGCGGTGGCGGGGGTTGCGGCGGAGAGCATGGTGCGCGGCGGCGCCTGGCTGTTCCTCGACCTCGGGCGGCGGGTGGAGCGCGCACAGGCGATCGCCTCGGAAGTGCAGTTCGCGCTCGACCAGCCGCCGGCGCGCATCGAGGGCGGGCTGCGGCTGATGCTCGAACTGTGCGACAGCGTCATCACCTATCGCAGCCGCTACCTCACCATATTGCAGCCGGCGCCGGCGCTCGACCTGGTGCTGGCGGACCCGTCCAATCCGCGCGCGCTCGCCTTCCAGCTGGAAGCGATCAGCCGCAGCCTGTCGGAGGTGGCGCGCGAGGACGACCCCGCCCTGCCGGGCGAGGCGGCGCTGCTGCTCGCGGAGGCGGAGGCGATCGTGGCCGATGTGATCCGCGCGCCGGACCAGGCGGTGGCGGCGGCCGGCCTGCCGCCGCGGCTGGAGGCGATGGCGAACCGCATTGCCGCGCTGTCGGATGCGGTGACGCGGCGCTATTTCGCGCTGCTGCCGCTGACGCAGATGGTCGGCATCGAAGGTGCGACGCCCGCCTTCCGGGGGGCGGCGTGATCTATCGGCTGCGGCATGTTACCACCTATGCCTATGCGCATCCGGTGGACCTCGCGGCGCACCTGCTGCTGCTGACGCCGCGGAGCCTCGCGCATCAGCAGGTGGCGCGCGCGACGCTGGAGGTGACGCCCGCGCCGTCCCATGTGAGCGAGGCGCCGGACCATTTCGGCAATCTCGCGACCCGCGTCTTCATCGACGTTCCCCATGCGCGCTTCGAGGTGGTGGCCGAGGCTCTGGTCGAGGTGCGCTTCCCCGAGCCACCTGCGCCCGCGACCACGCTGCCCTGGGAGGTGGTGCGCGACATCGCGCGCGGCTCCGAGGCTGTGGAATTCACCTTCGGCAGCCCGCTCGCGCCGCTGGTGCCGGCGGCGCGGGGCTATGCGGCGGCGTCGTTTCCGGCGCGCCGTCCGGTGCTGGCCGGGCTGCTCGAGCTGATGGCGCGCATCCGGCGCGACTTCACCTACAAGCCCGGCGCGACGGGTCCGAACACGCAGGTGGCGGAGGTGCTCGAGAGCCGGGTCGGGGTGTGCCAGGACTATGCGCACGTGATGGTGAGCGGCCTGCGTGGGCTCGGCCTGCCGGCGCGCTATGTCTCGGGCTATGTGCGCACGCGTCCGCCGCCGGGCGGGACGGCGCGGCGTGGCGCCGACCAGTCGCATGCCTGGGTCGAGGCCTGGCTGGGGCCGGAGCATGGCTGGGTGGGCCTCGACCCGACCAACGACATCGTGGTGCGCGACGAGCATGTGGTGCTCGCCTGGGGGCGCGATTTCGGCGATGTCAGCCCGCTGCGCGGCGTCATCCTGGGCGGGGGCGAGCACGGGCTGTGGGTGGGCGTCGATCTCGAGGAAGCGGAAGGCCCGGTGCCGGCCTGAGGCGCTGCCCGCCGTCGCGCCAGGCCTGCCTGGCCGGCACGCAGGCGCGGCGCGACGCTGCGTTACGCAGGCGTGCGGCCGGTTGACGCGGCGGGCGCGCGAGATGACAGTTTCGCAAGCTCTCGCGGAGACCGCTTCATGAATGTCGTCAGCCCGCCGGCCGCGCTTCGCGGCATCACCGAGGAGGAATGGCGGATCCGCTGCGACCTCGCGGCGTTGTACCGGCTTGTTGCGCATTTCCGCATGACCGACTTCATCTACACGCACATCAGCGCGCGCGTACCGGGGCCCCAGCACCACTTCCTGATCAACCGCTACGGCGTGCTGTTCCACGAGATGCGGGCCTCCGACCTCGTGAAGATCGATCTGGACGGCAACGTGGTCGAGGACGGCGCCGGGTCGAAGCCGGTGAACGCGGCGGGCTTCGTGATCCATTCCGCCATCCATGCGGCGCGCGAGGATGCGGCGGTGGTGATCCACACGCATACCGAGGCCGGCATCGCCGTCTCGGCGCAGCGGCAGGGGCTGCTGCCGATCAGCCAGCACGCGCTGAAGTTCTACGGGCATCTCGCCTATCACGACTACGAGGGCATCGCGCTCGAGCTTGAGGAACGCGAGCGGCTGGTGCGCGACCTGGGGCCGCACAGCGCCATGATCCTGCGCAACCACGGGCTGCTGGTCTGCGGGCGGCATGCGGCGGAGGCCTTTCTCAACATCTACTACCTGGAACGCGCCTGCCAGGCGCAGATCTCGGCGCTGGCGGGCGGAGCGGAGCTGGTGCTGCCGCCGGAACAGGTGCGGCTGCACACCGCCGCGCAGTTCAACCGCGGCGGCGACGGCAAGCATTTCGACATGGCCTGGGCCTCGGCGCTGCGGCTCATCGAGGACGGGAAGCCGGACTACCGTTCGTGACGGCCGACACGCTGATCGAGGGCGGGCGCGTCTTTCGCGGCCTCGCCGGCGGGTTCTCCGATGCGGTCGCGCTGAAGGACGGGCGTGTGTTCGCACTGGGCGATGACGCGCGCGGGGCGGCGGGTGCGGGCACGCGGCGCGTCGACCTCGCCGGGCGCGTGGCGATCCCTGCCTTCAACGAGGCGCATATGCACCTGCTGCCCTACGGCCTCGGCCTCGCGCAGGTGAACCTGCGCGCCGAGGAGGTGCGGACGCTCGACGAGGTGCTGCGGCGCATCGGCGATGCCGCGAAGGCGGCGCCCAAGGGGGCCTGGGTGCTCGGGCGCGGCTACGACCATGCGGAGCTCGATGTCGGGCGGCACCCGCTGGCGAGCGAGCTGGACCGCGCCGCACCGGACAATCCCGTCGCGATCGTGCGCACCTGCGGGCACATGGCGGTCGCGAACACGCTGGCGATGAAGCTGGCGGGCGTCGGGCACAACACGCCAGACCCCGAAGGCGGCGTCATCGAACGCAAGGGCGGCGCGCTGACCGGGCTGTTCCAGGAACGCGCGATGCGCCTGGTGCGCGACGTGATCCCGCCGCCCGACCAGGCGACCATGGTGGGCGCGATCGGCGCCGCCTGCGACCACCTGGCCTCGCTCGGCTTCGCCTCAGCCACCGACATGAATGTCGGCATGACGGCGGGCTTCGCGGAAGTCGCGGCCTATGAGGCGGCGAAGGCCGCCGGCCGGCTGACGCTGCGCATGTGGCAGGTGCTGGCGGGCAATCCGGAAGGCATCGCCGCGGAGGCCTGGGCGGCCGGCATGCGGCCGATGGATGGCGACGACAGCCTGCGCTGGGGCGCGGTGAAGGTCTTCGCCGATGGCTCCGCCGGCGGGCTGACCGCGGCCTTCTTCGAGCCCTACCTGCAAGGGGGGACGGGTGTGTTCACCTTCCCCGACGAGACCATCCACGCGCTGCTGAAGCAGTACCATGAGCAGGGCTGGCAGCTCGACATCCACGCCATCGGCGACGCGGCGATCGAGCAGGTGCTGCTGGGCATGGAGGCTGCCGACAGCGCCGCGCATCCCTTCGCCGGGCGGCGCCATCGCATCGAACACTGCGGCTTCGTCACGCGCGACCAGCGGCGTCGGATGAAGGCGCGCGGCATCCTGCCCGTGCCCCAGCCGATCTTCATGTACGAGTTCGGCGACCTGTACGTGAAGAATCTCGGCCCCGCGCGGTCGATGCACGCCTATCCGATGAAGACCTGGCTGGATGAGGGCGCGCATCCGGCGGCGTCCTCGGATTGTCCGGTCTCGACCGTCGATCCCTTCGTGAACCTGTTCACCATGCTGACGCGCAAGACCAACCGCGGCACGGTGATGGGGCCGGAGGAGCGGCTGACCGCCGAGGAGGCGGTGCACTGCTACACCTGGTGCGGCGCCTACACGCAGTTCACCGAGGACCGCCGTGGCACGCTCGAACCGGGGATGCAGGCCGACATCGCGGTGCTCTCGCGCGACGTCTTCGCCATCGACGCGGAGGAGATGCGCTCCGTGCAGGCGGACCTGACCCTGCGCGACGGCGCGCCCATCTTCGACCGCCACGGTGCCTTCGCCTGATGCTGCGCCACGCGCTCCATCGCCTGCTGCAGGCCGTGCCGGTGATGTTCGGCGTGCTGCTGATCGGCTTCCTGCTGATGCAGGTGGTGCCGACCGACCCGGCCACCGTGCGTGCCGGGCCGACCGCGACACCGGACGTGATCGCGGCGATCCGCAGCGATCTCGGCCTCGACCGGCCGCTCTACGTGCAGTTCGGCCTGTATCTGTGGCGGCTGGTGCAGGGCGATCTCGGCGCCTCCATCATCAACAACGTGCCGGTCACGCAGGAACTGGCCGCCACCATAGGGCCGACGCTGGAACTCATGGTCGCGAGCCTGTTCTGGTCCATCCCGCTCGGCATCCTGCTCGGCACGCTGGCGGGGTATTGGCGGGGCTCGGTGATCGACCGCGTGATCATGGCAGTGTCCGTCGCGGGCGTGTCGGTGCCGGTGTTCTTCCTCGGCCTCGTGCTGATCTGGTTCGTCGGCTTCCAGTGGCAGTGGCTGCCCTTCACCGGGCGCGGCGGGCCGATCTGGACGATGGATGGCATCCGGTCCTTGATCCTGCCGGCCATCACGCTCGGCGGCGTGTTCATCGGGCCGGTGGCGCGCATGACGCGCACGGCGGTGCTGGACGTGCTCTCGGCCGACCATGTGCGCACCGCGCGCGCCAAGGGGCTGACCGAGCGCCTGGTGGTGCTGCGCCACGCGCTGCGCAACGCCCTGGTGCCGGTGGTGACGCTGATCGGCCTGCAGATCGGCTTCCTGCTGGGCGGCGCGGTGGTGACCGAGACGGTCTTCGCCTGGCCGGGCATCGGCCGGCTCGCCGTCAGCGCCATATTGCAGACGGACGTGCCGATGGCGCAGGGCACCATCATCGTGCTGTCGATGGGCTTCATCCTGGTGAACCTGGCGGTGGACGTGCTCTACGCCGCGCTCGACCCGCGGATCCGCGCGGCATGAGTGCGAGCACCGACACCGCCGAGCCCATTGCCCCGCCGCGCCCGGGCATTCTGTCGCGGCTGCTGCGCGAACCCGCGGCGGCGGTCTCACTGGTGCTGGTGGTGCTGATCATCGCGGCGGCGGTGCTGGCCCCGGTGCTGGCGCCGACCGATCCCTACGACAACGATCTCTCTCTCGCGATGCAGCCGCCGGGCAGCCCGGGCCTGCCGCTCGGCGCCGATGCGCAGGGGCGGGACATGGTCACACGGCTGCTCTACGGGCTGCGGGTGTCGCTGCTGATGGGCTTCGCGGCGGTGGCGCTGGGCGGGTCCTTCGGCGCGCTGCTCGGCTTCCTGGCCGCTTTCTACCATCGCTGGCTGGACGGACCGATCATGCGCCTGGTGGACATGATGCTGTCCTTTCCGGCGATCCTGGTGGGGCTCGCCATCGCCGCGATCTTCGGGCCGGGCATCTTCTCGGTGGTGCTCGCACTTTCGGTCGCAACGGTGCCGCTGATGGCGCGCATCGTGCGCGGATCCGCCATGGTCGTGATGCGGCTCGACTTCATCGAGGCGGCACGCGCCACCGGCATGACAGATGCGCGGCTGATCTGGCGGCACCTGGCGCCGAACTGCCTGTCGTCCATTTTCGTGTTTGCCACGCTGCGCTTCGGGCAGGTGATCCTGCTGGGCTCGGCGCTGTCCTTCCTCGGCCTCGGCGCGCAGCCGCCCACGCCGGAACTCGGTGCCATGGCGAGCGAGGGGCGCAACTTCCTGTTCTTCGCGCCGCATATCGCGGTGGTGCCGTGCATCGCGATCTTCATCGTCGTGCTCGCCTTCAACGTCCTCGGGGACGCCTTGCGGGACGCGCTCGACCCCAGGCTACGCATTTGAACGGGAGAGGTGGAATGATGAGGAAGACGCTCGGCGCCGCGCTGGTCGCGATGGCGGCCGCACTGCCGGTGGGCGATGCCCTCGCGCAGGCGGCCAATCCGCGCAACACGCTGGTGGTGCTGCGGGAGATCGATTCCGACAACTACGACCCGCCGCGATCGACCGCACGTTCGGCCGGCGAGGTCATCTACATGATGAGCGACACGCTGGTGGCGCTCGACTTCGACATGCAGACGATCCGCCCGTTGCTGGCGGAACGCTGGGAGGTCAGCCCGGACGGGCGCACCTACACCTTCCACCTTCGCCGCGACGTGACCTTCTGCGACGGGCGGCCCTTCACGGCCGATGACGTGGTCTATTCCATCAACCGCTGGATCGACCCCGCGACGCGCAGCCCGGTGCGCTGGCGCGCCGGCCCGGTGAAGGAGATCCGCGCGCGCGACGCGCACACCGTCGAATACGAGCTGAACGAGCCCTTCGGCGAGCTGCTGTACCAGCTGTCGCTGTTCTTCGCCTCGATCGTCGATCGCAACACGGTGGAGCGGCTGGGGCAGAACTTCGGCGTGCAGGGCTTCAATGGCACGGGGCCGTATTGCTGGGTGTCCTGGACGCCGCGGCAGGAACTGGTACTGCAGCGCCACCCGAACTACCGCTGGGGGCCGCCGGGGATGTACCAGAACCCCGCGCCGCAGGTGGAGCGCGTGGTGTGGCGCGTCTCGCCCGAGAGCCAGACGCGGCTTGCCGCGCTGCAGACGGGGCAGGGCGACGTGACGCAGTACATCCCGTACATCGCGATCGCGCAGCTGCAGCGCACGCCGAATGTGCGCATGTCCCAACAGCCCAACTACTTCTGGGACCACTTCATGGGCTTCAAGGTCGACAAGCCCGTGGTGGGCGACCCCGCCGTGCGCCGCGCCATCAACATGGCGGTGAACCGCGAGGCGCTGGTGCGCGCCACTTGGTTCGGCGCGGCGACCGTGGCGGATGCCTATCTGAACCCGGCCACGGCCGGCTTCGATGCCGAGGCGGGTCGCCTGGTGCCTGGGTTCGACCCGGACGGGGCGCGGCGCGTGCTGGATGAGGCTGGCTGGCGCATGGGCAGCGACGGGGTGCGCATGAAGGACGGCCAGCGCGCTTCCTTCCTTGTCTATTCCATCCAGACCCAGGCGGCACAGCAGTACCTCCAGGCGGTGCAGGCGGACCTGCGGCGTGTGGGCATCGAGATGCGCATCCAGATGTGGGACGCGACCGTGGGCTGGGGCCGGCTCGCGACGCAGGAATTCGATGCCTTCGTGATGTCGTACCCCTATGTCACGGCGACCGATGCCTTCTCGCTGTATTTCAACAGCGCGAACCGTCCGACGCCGAACCGCATGAACTGGTCGGACCCGGCGACGGATGCGGCGCTGCGCGAGGCCCAGACCGCCATCGATCCGGCGGTGCGGGCCGCGGCGATCGCGCGCGCGCAGCGCATCATCGCCGAGAACAACGTCTGGATGCCGGTGGCGCGGGAGCAGCTCTGGGTGGCCTCGGCCCAGCGCGTTGAGGGCGTGCGCGCGCACGGCATCTACGGCGTGGCGCTCTACAAGGGCCTCGACATCCGGCTGACGCGGTAAGGAGACCACTGGCATGGCCATCACGCTCATCAGGAACGCGGAACTCGTCGTGGGGTGGGACTCCACGGCGAGGTCGCACAGCTACATGCCCGACACGGATGTCGCCTTCGAGGGCGGCACCATCACCTTTATGGGCCGCGGCTACGAGGGCGCGGCCGAGACGGTGATCGACGGGCGCGGGCTGATGGTCATGCCGGGGCTCGTGAACATCCATTCGCACCCATCGAGCGAGCCGCTGAACAAGGGCTTCCTCGACGAGATCGGCTCGCCGGGCCTGTATAACTCCTCGCTCTACGAGTTCATGCCGATCTTCCGCGCCGATGCGGACGCCGTACCGCATTGCGTGCGGGTCGCGCTGTCGGAACTGCTGCTGTCGGGTGTGACCACGCTCGCCGACCTGTCGATGGCGCATCCGGGCTGGCTCGACCTGCTGGCCGAGGCGGGGATGCGCGTGTGCATCGCGCCGATGTTCCGCTCGGCGCGGTGGTTCACCAAGAACGGCCATGTCGTCGAATACGAATGGGACGAGAAGGCCGGCGAGAAGGCGATGGAGGAGGCGCTGCGCCTGGTCGAGCGCGCCGAGCAGCACGAATGCGGCCGTCTCTTCGGCATGGTGGTGCCCGCGCAGATCGACACCTGCTCGGCCGGGCTGCTGAAGGACAGTCACGCGGAAGCGGCCAAGCGTGGCCTGTCCTGGCAGATCCACGCCGCGCAGTCGGTGGTGGAGTTCCACGAGATCACGCGCCGGCATGGTGTGACCCCGATCGGCTGGCTGGATTCGATGGGGCTGCTGGGCGAACGCAGCATCATCGGGCATGGCATCTTCCTCGACGACCATCCCTCCACGCGCTGGCACACCGAGACCGACCTCGACCGCCTGGCCGACACCGGCACCACCGTCGCGCATTGCCCGACCGTGTTTGCGCGGCGCGGCATCGCGATGAAGGACCTGGGGCGCTACATCCGCCGCGGCGTGAACATGGGCATCGGCACCGACACCTATCCGCACAACATGCTGGATGAGATGCGCCTCGCCGCGCATATCGCACGCACGCAGGCGGGCAATCCGCGCACGCTGCAGACCACCGACCTGTTCAATGCGGCCACCATTGGTGGTGCGAAGGCGCTCGGGCGGGACGACATCGGGCGCATCGCGGTGGGCTGCAAGGCGGATTTCTCACTGGTGGACATCACGCATCCGATGATCCGCCCGGCCTATGATCCGATCCGCAGCCTGATCTACTCCGCCGGCGACCGCGCGCTGAAGGCGGTCTATGTGGACGGCAACAAGGTCGTCGAGGATGGCGAGGTCCTGACCATGGACTACCGCCAGGCGGCCGAGCACCTGCACGAGGCGCAGAAGCGAGTCGCCGCGGGTGTCACGCAGCGTGACTGGGCGCATCGCAGCCCGGAGAAGATCGCTCCGCCGACCTTCCATTGGTCGTGATGTCGGAACCGCTGCTGCGCATCGAGGGCCTGCGCACGGTCTTCCGCACCCATGGCGGGGAGATCGCCGCGGTGGACGGCGTTGATCTCTCCGTGCCGCGCGGACGCACGCTCGGCATCGTGGGGGAATCTGGCTGCGGGAAGTCGGTGCTCTCGCTGTCGGTGATGCGCCTGGTGGCGCATCCGGGCCGCGTCGCGGCCGGGCGCGTGGTGCTGGACGGGCGCGATCTGCTGGCGCTGTCCGGCGCGCAGATGCGCGATGTGCGTGGCAGCCAGGTCGCCATGATCTTCCAGGAGCCGATGACCAGCCTGAACCCGGTCCATACGGTCGGTTTCCAGATCACCGAGGCGATGCGCGCGCACGACACGCGCGCTACCGGCGCCGAGCTGCGCGACCGCGCGATCGAGGCGCTGACGCGCGTGCGCATCCCCGCGCCCGCGCGGCGCTTCGAGGAATACCCGCACCAGCTATCGGGCGGGATGCGCCAGCGCGTGATGATCGCGATGGCGCTGGCCTGCCGGCCGAAGCTGCTGATCGCGGACGAGCCCACCACCGCGCTCGACGTGACCGTGCAGGCACAGATCCTGGACCTGCTGCGCGACCTGCAGGCCGAGACCGGCATGTCCATCATCCTGATCACCCACGACCTCGGCGTGGTGGCTGAAATGGCGGACGAGGTCGCGGTGATGTATGCCGGCCGCGTGGTGGAACGCGCCCCGGCCGGCGCGCTGTTCGGCGACCCGATGCATCCCTACACCCTCGGCCTGCTGGGATCGGTGCCGCGGCTGGATGAGGACCGCGAGACCCTGCTCGCCATCGACGGCTCGGTGCCGCCGCCCTTCGCCCTGCCGAAGGGCTGCCGGTTCCACCCGCGCTGCCCCTTCGCCGCCGAGGCCTGCAAGGCCGAACCGCCGCCGCTGCGCGACATCGCCCCAGGCCACCAGGCCGCCTGCCTGCGTGCGCCCGTCGAGGCCTTCGCCGCATGAGCGCGCCGCTGCTGGAGGTCACCGACCTCGCCAAGCACTACCCCGTGCGCCGCGGCCTGCTGCTGGCGAAGCAGGTCGGCACGGTGCGCGCGGTGGATGGCGTCTCCTTCACCCTCGACCGTGGCGAGACGCTGGCGCTGGTGGGCGAATCCGGCTGCGGGAAGTCCACCACGGCGCGCCTCGTGCTGCGCCTGATCGAGCCCTCCGCCGGGACGCTGCGCTTCGAGGGGCGCGACATCACCGGCATTTCGGGCGGCGCGCTGCGCGCGATGCGGCGGCGGATGCAGATCGTCTTCCAGGACCCCTATGCGAGCCTCAACCCGCGTCTGACGGTGGCGGACACCATCGCCGAGCCGATGCAGGTGCACGGCATCGGCGATGCCGCATCGCGCCGCGCGCGGGTGGCGGAGCTGCTCTCCCTGGTCGGGCTGCGCGGCTTCCACGCGGAACGCTATCCGCACGAGTTCAGCGGCGGCCAGCGCCAGCGCATCGGCATCGCGCGCGCGCTTTCGGTGCAGCCCGAGTTGATCGTTTGCGACGAGCCGGTCAGCGCGCTGGACGTCTCGATCCAGGCGCAGGTGGTGAACCTGCTCAAGGACCTGCAGCGGCGCTTCGGCCTCGCCTACCTGTTCATCGCGCATGACCTTGCGGTGGTGAAGCATGTCGCGGACCGCGTGGCGGTCATGTATCTCGGGCGCATCGTCGAGACGGCGCGCAAGCGCGACCTGTTTGCCACCCCGCGCCACCCCTATACGCGCGCGCTGCTGGCGGCGATCCCGCATCCCGACCCGCAGCGCCGCGGCCAGGTGAAGCCGCTCGGCGGCGACGTGCCGAGCCCGATGAACATCCCGCCCGGCTGCCGATTCCACACGCGCTGCGCCTTCGCGCAGGAGCGCTGCCGCCAGGAGGAACCGGCGCTGCGCACGCTGTCGGACGGGCACGCCGCAGCCTGCCACTTCGCCGAGACGCTGCCCCCGGCGGGGCTCGACCTCAGCGGCGGGCTGGCGCCGGCCGCGGCGATGCGGCTCGCGCTTTATGCGAGGGCGCGCGCCGCCTCGCTATAGGCCGCGTCGCTTCCACGACGCCAAGGTGCCGCATGGTCATCGACCATGTTGGCCTCGCCGCCGCCTTCGTCTTCGCTCCGAATGGCCAGGACATCGAGGCCGTCCGCCACGCCTCGGAGCCGTGACCACCGCGCCGAGGAGGTGACGCCGCACCCGCCCGCGCCTACCCTCCCGGGCGCTGAACACGGAGGGAAGGCGCCATGGCACGGATCGGCTTCATCGGCCTCGGCAGGATGGGCGGGCCGATGGCGCGCAACCTGCTCAAGGCCGGGCATCAGGTCGTGGTCTTCGACATCGTCCAGCCGGCCGTCGATGCGCTGGTCGCGGCGGGCGCCGTGGCGGGCTTCTCGGCCGCGGCCGCGGCGAAGGACGCCGATGTGGTCATCACGATGCTGCCGGCGGGCGAGCAGGTGCGCGACGCCTGGCTGGGGCAGGGCGGCCTGTCCAAGGCCTCCCGCGCGGATGCGCTGCTGATGGATTGCTCGACCATCGATGTCGCGACGGCGCGCGAGGTCGCGGCGGCGACCGGCCGCCCCTTCCTCGATGCGCCGGTCTCGGGCGGCGTGATGGGGGCCGAGGCCGGCACGCTGACCTTCATGGTCGGCGGCGACGCCGCGGCTGTGGAACGTGCGCGCCCCGTCCTCGAAGCCATGGGCAAGACCATCGTGCATTGCGGCGAGGCCGGCGCGGGCCAGGTCGCGAAGCTGTGCAACAACATGATGCTGGCGGCGACCATGGCCGTGACCAGCGAGGCCTTCGTGATGGCCGAGCGGCTCGGACTGCCGGCGCAGGCGTTGTATGACGTCTGCTCGAAATCCACCGCGATGTCCTGGGCGCTCAATTCCTACTGCCCGGTGCCCGGGCCGGTACCGGCGAGCCCGGCCAACCGTGACTACGCGCCGGGCTTCACCGCGGCGCTGATGCGCAAGGATCTCGGCCTCGCGCAGCAGGCGGCGAAGGACGCGGGGGTCGATGCGCCGGTCGGCGCGCTGGCGCTGGCGCTTTTCGACCGCTTCGTCGAAGGCGGCGGCGGGGGCAAGGATTTCTCCGGCATCATCACCATGATCCGGGCGGGGCAGCGGGCATGACCACCACCTTCGTCTCGCCGCGGCTGATGATGATCGGCGGCGGCTCCGTCGCGAAGCTGGCCGAAGTGCTGGCGCAGTTCGGTCTGTCGCGCCCGCTGCTGGTGACGGATCCCTGGATGGTCTCCTCCGGCACGGTGGAGAAGGCGCTGGCACCCCTGCGCGCCGCGGGTATCGCGCCGGGCGTGTTCAGCGACACCGTGCCCGACCCGACCGATGCGGTGATCGAGGCCGGCGTCGCCGCGATGAAGGGTGGCGACTACGACTGCCTGGTCGGCTTCGGCGGCGGATCGCCGATGGACACCGCGAAGGCCATGGCGATCCTGGGCGCCGCGCCGCCGGGTGCCAAGATGCGCGACTTCAAGGTGCCCGCGCAGGCCAACCGCGCCGCGCTGCCGGTGATCTGCATCCCGACCACGGCGGGCACGGGCAGCGAGGCGACGCGCTTCACCGTCATCACCGACACCGAGCGCGACGAGAAGATGCTGATCGCCGGCCTGGGGGCTCTGCCCCTGGCGGCGGTGGTGGATTTCGAGCTGACCTACTCGCTGCCGCCGCGCATCACGGCGGATACCGGAATCGACAGCCTGACGCATGCGCTCGAAGCCTTCGTGAGCAAGCGCGCGAATGACGAGGCCGATGAATACGCGCTGCGTGCCATGCGGCTGATCGCGCCCAACCTGCGCACGGTCTATCGCGAACCGTCCAACGCCATCGCGCGCGCGGCGATGATGAAGGGGGCGACGCTGGCGGGCATCGCCTTCAGCAATTCCTCGGTCGCGCTGGTGCATGGCATGTCGCGCCCGATCGGGGCGCATTTCCATGTCCCGCATGGGCTGTCCAACGCCATGCTGCTGCCGGCGGTGACGGAATACAGCCTGAACGCCGCGCTGCCGCGCTATGCGGAGGCGGCGCGCGCCATGGGCGTCGCGACGGCGGCCGAGGGCGACCAGTCGGCGGCGGCGAGGCTGCTGCAGGAACTGCGCGACCTGAACCGAGACCTGGCGGTGCCCACGCCCGCCGCCTTCGGCATTGATGCCGCGAAGTGGGACGGGCTGCTGCCGACCATGGCGGCGCAGGCGCTGGCCTCGGGCTCGCCCGCGAACAACCCGGCGGTGCCCGGCGCCGAGGAGATCGTCGCGCTCTACCGGCGCGCCTGGGCGGGCTGATCCGTCAGGCGGCGTGGCTCACTGACGTGGGCCACGCCGCGGGCATCACGGCTTTGCGGGGTTCGCTCCTGCGGGCGCCTCGGCCTCGCCGCGCCGCAGCCGGGTCCGCCCGGTGAAGAGCACGATCGGTGCCGCGATGAACACCGACGACCCAGCCGAGATCACGATCCCCACCACCATCACCCAGGCGAAGCCCGACAGGGTATCGCCGCCGAACAGCGCCAGGGGCAATGCCGAGAGCAGCAACGTCATGGACGTGCCGAGCGATCGGTTCATCGTCTCGTTGATCGACTGATCGACCAACTGTTCGAGCGGCATCTGCTTGAACTTGCGCAGGTTCTCTCGCATGCGGTCGAACACCACCACCTTGTCGTTCGCGCTGAAGCCGATCACGGTCAAGATGCCGGCGATGGTGGTCAGGTTGAACTCGATCTGGAACAGCACCATGAAGCCGATGGTCTTGGTGGCGTCCAGGATCAGGGTGGTGATGGCGGCGATGCCGAACTGCCATTCGAAGCGCGCCCAGATGTAGACGAGCATCGCCAGGAAGGAGAGCCCGAGCGCGAGCAGGCCGCCGATGAACAGTTCGTTCGAGACGCGGTTGCCCACCGCCTCGACCCGCAGGATCCGCGTGCCCGGCGCGACCTGCTCGAGCGCGCTGCGCACCGCGTTGACGGAGCGCTGCACCGCGCCCTCGTCGCCCTGGGCGGGCAGGCGTAGCGCATAGGTCGATGCATCGCCGAACTGCAGCAGCGTGACGTCGCCGAGGTTGAGCCCGCCCACCGCGGCGCGAAGCATGCCGATGTCACCCGGCGTGGGCGTGCGCACCTCCATCTCGATGCCACCCTTGAAGTCGATGCCCTTCTCGAGCCCCGGATGGAAGGCGATCGCGACCGAGGCGGAGGACAGCAGCGCGGACACCACCAGCCCGATCCGCGCGCCCTTCATGAAGGGGATGCGCGTGTTGTCGGGGAAGATGCGGAAGAGCGGGCGACGCAGCCTTTCGTAGAGCGACAGGCCGGGCCGCTGGAAGACCGGCAGTTCCTTGGGCCGCGTGCGCTTGTACCACCATGAGACGAACAGCCGCGTCAGCACGGTCGCGGTCCACATCTGCACCACCGTGCCCACCGCGACCGTGACGGCGAAGCCCTTCACCGGGCCGGAGCCGAAGCCATAGAGGCAGGCCATGGCGATGAGATTGGTCAGGTTCGAATCGAGGATGGTGCCCGAGGCCTTGGTGTAGCCGGCCTCGAGCGCGCTGATCGGCGTTCGTCCGTTGCGCACCTCCTCGCGGATACGCTCGTTGATCAGGATGTTCGCGTCGAGCGCGGTGCCGAGCGTCAGCACGATGCCGGCGATGCCGGGCAGGGTCAGCGTCGCCTCGATCAGCGACATGAAGGCGACCAGCAGGATGATGTTGATGGCGAGCGCGATGTTGGCGAACCAGCCGAGGATGCCGTAGGCGAAGCCCATGTAGAGGAAGACGAAGATCGTGCCCGCGGCCAGCGAGATCATGCCCGCCCGGATCGCATCCGCCCCCAGCTCGGGCCCGACGGTGCGTTCCTCCACCACCGTGAGGGGCGCGGGCAGGGCCCCGGCGCGCAGCAGTACCGCCAGGTCGTTGGCGCTGCGCGCGTTGAAGGACCCGCTGATCTGGCCCTGGCCGCCCACGATCGGCTCGCGGATCACCGGGGCGGTGATGACCTTCTCGTCCAGCACCACCGCGAAGGGGCGCCCGACATTCTCGCGCGTGATCTGCGCGAAGCGGCGCGTGCCGACCGAATCGAAGGTGAAGTTCACCACCCATTCGCCGGTGCGCCCGTCCTGCCCGGCGCGGGCGTTCGTCAGGTTGGCGCCGTCCACCTCGACGCGGCGGCGCACGGCGAAGCGCTCGCCCTCGCGCTCGCCGGGGAGGAACATCACGCCGGGGGGCGGCGTTGCCGCAAGCGAGGCGGCCTCGTCCACCAGGTGGAAGGTCATGCGGGCGGTGCGCCCGAGCAGGGTCTTGATGCGGTCCGGGTCCTCGATGCCGGGCAGCGTGACCAGGATGCGGCTCTGGCCCTGGCGGGCGATCAGCGCCTCGGCCACGCCGGTCTCGTCGACGCGGCGGCGGACGATCTCGATGGATTGCTCGACGGCGGAGGACGCCTTGGCGCGCAGCCCGGCCTCGGTCAGCGCGGCCCAGACCTGCCCGTCCGGCTGGCTGGTCACGTCGAGGTCGGGCACCGACTGGCCGGTGCTGGCCTGGATCGGGTTGGCCAGTTCGCGCAGCACGGCGACGGCGGCGGGGATCTGCGCGGGGTCGGTCACGCGCAGCCCCATGCGCCGGTTCGCCGTGTCGGAGGCGAGGTTCACGTAGCGCACATTGGCCGTGCGCAGCCGCATGCGGGCGGCATCGACCATGCTGTCGAGCCGCTCCCGGACCACGGTGTTGAGGTCTACCTCCAGCAGGAGGTAGGACCCGCCGCGCAGGTCGAGCCCGAGGTTCACCTGGCGCACCGGGAACCAGTCCGGGAAGGCGGCGCGCGGCAGCAGGTTGGGGATGCTGACGAGCACCCCGGCCAGGCAGACCAGCAGGATCGCGGCGGTCTTCCAGCGCGCGAAATTCAGCATCGGCAGACGGCACCCCAGGTTCGAAGCGGGCGGACAATGGCGAGGGGGGAGGGGCGATGCAACCCCGCGCGGGGGGCGGATTTCCATGCCCCCGCGAAGGGGGTAGGAGCGGGGCATGAACGCCCCGGACCCTCGACTCGCCCTCGGCATCCTGGGGGTCGGCCATTTCGGCCGCTTCCACGCCCTCAAGGCCGCCGCCAACCCGCGCATCCGCCTGGTCGGGCTGCACGACGCCGACCCCGCCCGCGCCGCCGCGGTGGCGGCCGAGGTCGGGGCGGCGCCGATGGAGGCCGGCGCGCTGATCGCCGCCGCCGACGCGGTGATCGTTGCGGTGCCGACGCGTTTTCACTTCGACCTGGCGGAGGCGGCGCTGGCGGCCGGTCGGCATGTCTTCATCGAGAAGCCGATCGCGGCCACGCTGGCGCAGGCCGATGCGCTGGTCGCGCAGGCTGCCGCGGCCGGGCGGGTGCTCCAGGTCGGCCATATCGAGCGCTTCTCGGCCGCCTTCCGCGCCGTTGTTGGCGCACCCTCGGGCGGCCGCGCCCTGTCCTTCGAGGCGGTGCGCGCCGCGCCCTTCCGGCCGCGCAGCCTGGATGTGTCGGTCGTTCTGGACCTGATGATCCACGACATCGACCTGGTGCTGACCCTGGCCGGGGCGGAGCCCGAGGGCATCGAGGCGGTCGGCGCGGCGGTGGCCTCGGAACGGCCGGATTTCGCGGTGGCGCGGCTGCGCTTCCCGGGCGGGCGGGCGGCGGTGATCACGGCATCGCGGGTGTCGCTCGCGATGGAGCGCCGCTTGCGCGTGCTCGGCACCGAGGGCGAGATGAGCGTGGACTTCCTCGACCGCTCGCTCGCGGTGCTGCGCCGCGGCGGGGCGGAGGCGGTCGCGAACATGCCGGGCCATGGCATCGACCGCGCCACCTGGACCGACCATGACAGCCTGGAGGCCGAGCAGGCGGCCTTCGTCGCCGCCTGCCTCGATGGCGCGCCGGTGGCGGTGGACGGCGCGGCGGGGCGGCGCGCGCTGGCCGTGGCGCTGGCGGTGGAGGCGGCGATCGCCGCCGGCTGAGGCTGGGCGGCGCGCGTCAGTCCCGGTTGCCCCAGCGATCGACGCTCATGCTCGCCTCGCGCGTGCCGGCCTCGTTGAAGCGCGCCACCTTGAGCCGGGCAGCGAAGGGGCTCTCGAGTTCCATCCATGTCTCGACCGAGCCGAGCGGACCGAGCGAGAGGGAGAAGTTGGTCACGGTGCTGGCGCCGGCGGTGCCGCCCTTGCCGCGGAAGGCCGCCAGGCCGAAATCGTCGAGGAAGGTATCCCCGGCCGCGCCTTCGCCGATGTTGCAGCCGTAGAACAGGACGCGCGCGTCCTTGCGCAGCAACTCCTTCGGCAGCAGCCGCAGCAGCCGGAAGTCGAAGCCTTCCACCCGGCTGCCATCCGCCAGCGCGACCTTGCCAGGTTCGCCATGGGTGTCGAACACCAGGAAGCCGACCTGGGTGTAGGAGTCGAGCGCCTTGACCAGGTCGTCGAAGCCGGTCACCGGGCGGATCGCGCAATCGCCGCCGATCTCCTCCTGGAAGGCCTTCGCGTTCGCCTCGAACTGCGGATCGTAGACATAGAGCGTGGCGGCCGTCGTCTTCATCGGCGTGGTCCTGTCCTCGTGTGCCCTTGCCGGGAGGCGGGCTTCACCGGAACATGCCTCCCACATGCGGGGCGCGGGCGCCTTGACGTGGATCGAATGACGGGACGGAACGCCAATGAAGCCACGCATCGCCATCATCGGAGCCGGCGCCGTCGGCGGCTATGCCGGCGCCTACATGGCGCAGGCCGGCCACGACGTGACCTTCGTCGATCCCTGGCCCGAGCACGTCGAGGCGATGCGCAGCCGCGGGCTGACCATCGAGCACCTGAAGGACGTGCCGGCCTTCACCGTGCCGGTGCGCGCGATCCATATCACCGAGTTGCAGTCCTTCGCGAAGGAACGCCCGGTCGATGTCGCCTTCGTCTGCATGAAGTCCTACGACACCGCCTGGGCGACGACCATGATCGCGCAGTACCTCGCGCCCTCCGGCTATGTCGTCTCGCTGCAGAACTGCATCAATGAGGAAGTGATCGCGGGAATCGTCGGCTGGGGCCGCGTGCTCGGCGCCATCGCTTCGCTGATCACGGTGGAGCTGTCGGGCCCGGGGCTGGTGAAGCGCGCGGCCGGCAAGTCCGGTGCGTCGCACACCGTCTACCGGGTGGGCGAGCCGCATGGGCGGATCTCGCCGCGCGCCGAATACATCACGTCGCTGCTGGCGCTGTCGGATTCCGCCCTGACCACGACGAACCTGTGGGGCGAGCGCTGGTCGAAGCTGGTGGCGAACGTGATGGGCAACGGCATCGCCGCCGCGACCGGGCTGGTGGCGAAGGAGGCGACGGCGGATGACGCGATCCGCGCCTTCGCCGCGCGGCTGGGGTCCGAGGCGATCCGCGTCGGCCAGGCGCTGGGCTACGACCTCGAGGAGATCCTGCACCTCGACCCCGAGATCATCGCCCGCGCCGGCGAGGGCGATGACGCGGCGCGCCGCGCCTATGACGCGCAGCGCATGGCGGACACGCAGAAGCCCGGTGGCGGCGCGCATCGCGCCTCGATGGGCCAGGACATGGTGAAGGGGCGGCGGACGGAGATCGAGTTTCTCAACGGCTTCGTGGTGGCGCGCGGCGCCGAGATCGGCCTCGCGGCCCGCGCCAACGCCGCGCTGACGGAGATCGTGAAGCGTGTCGAGCGCGGCGAGGTCACGGCCTCGCCCGATCTGATCCGGGGCCTCCGGCTGAACTGACCTTGCCGGGCGGCGCTCCCCGCGCGACCCTTCCCGGCAACGAGATCAGGGGAAGGGAACGCCATGCGCAATCCGATGGAATTGACCGGTCGCACGATTGTCGTGACCGGCACGGGGCAGGGGATCGGCCGCGCCATCTCCGAACTGGTGCTGGAACTCGGCGGTAACCTGGTGATGGTGGAGCGCAACCCGGAGACCTTCGCCGCGGTGTCGTCGGCACTCGCCGGCGAGCGCACGCTGGCGATCCAGGGCGACGTGACGGACGAGGCGGTCTGCGCGCGCATCGTCGATGACGCGGTCGCGCGCTTCGGCGCGGTGCACGGTCTGGTCAACAATGCCGGCATCACGCGCCCGGCGATGATCGAGAAGATGACGCTGCCGCAGTGGCAGGCGGTGATCGACGTGAACCTGACCGCCTGCCACCTGATGCAGCAGGCGGTGGGGCGGCACATGATCGCGCGCGCCAAGGCCGGCGACGCGCGGCCGGGGGCGATCGTCAACATCTCCTCCACCGCGGGCAAGCGCGGGTCGATCGGGCAGGTGAACTATTCGGCCGCGAAGGCGGGGCTGTATGGCATCACGATGACGGCGGCGCGCGAATGGGCGCGCTACGGCATCCGCGTGAACTCCGTGGGCTTCGGCACGGTGGAGACGCCGATGACCGAGGTGATCCGTTCCGAGCGCTTCCGCGAGCAGACCATGTCGCGCATTCCGCTCGGGCGTATCGCCGCGCCGGCGGAAGTGGCGCCGCTGATCTGCTTCCTGCTGTCGGAGGGCGCGTCCTTCATCACCGGGCAGAACTGGCTGGAGGATGGCGGCAGCCACATGCAGCCGTAGGGGATGCCGAGGCCGGGTTGGAACCTCCCGCCGGCCGCCCGGCGGGCGGATCGCCCGACTGGCCGCCGCCGCTCGTCGGGCGTAGCCAGGCGCCTCGGTTGGGCTGCGCTCGTCGCCTGAGGGCACGCAAAGGCATCACCCGGGCAGGACGATCTCCCGCCCGATGCCGCGGCAATCCATCTCGAACTCCAGGCCCTCGACCGGCGGGCGGCAATCCTGCCAGGTGAGGCCGTGGCGCGCGGCGCCGCGCGTGACGATGGCCTCGGTCAGCACCGACGGCAGCGGGTGGATGGTGTAGGCCTGCACGCCGGTGGTGTCGGCCCAGCCATGGCCGAGCAGGCCCATACGGCGTTCCATCTCGCCCAGCACCCACAGGCCCTTCTGCAGCATGCCGGCGGGCGAGGTGTCGCCATAGGCGACGGTGTTGTCGCGATAGCTGCCCTTGCCCTCGACGGATTCCCCGCTGCCGGCGACCGCGAAGGACGGCGCGGCGCCAGCGTCGCGCAGGGTGTAGACGAAGGCATGGAAGCAGGGCTCGGCAGGCGGTGCGTGGCGCGGGCAGACATTGCTGCGCGCGACGGGATTCGCGCCGTCTCGCAGCACGCCCCATTCGCCGAGCACCTTCGCATAGCCGGCGTTGAAGGTCGCGAAGCCGGCCTCGGTGAAGGGTGCGGGCGAGCGCAGTTCGCACGCCGCGAAGGCGGTCAACGGGCGACCGAGGGCCGAGAGATGCGCCGCGATGCGCCGCCAGCCCTCCGCCATCGGCACGGGTTCGGCGAAACGGGCGCGTTCCAGCCGGAAGCCGGGCAGCGCGGCGACGCCGCCGGAATACTGCATGACCGCCGGGATGAAGCGGTAGCCGGCCTCGGGGATGGCGATGGTGGTCACCGCTTGGTCACACCCCAGAAGACCGGGATGGTGGTCGGGCGCAGGCCCTCGACATTGGCCCGATGCGCCGCCAGTACGCGGAACTGCCCGCCATTGATGTAGGGCAGTACCGCATAGGCGCGGGCATGCACCTGTTCCAGCACCTGGCGTCGCTTCGCGGGGTCGGGTTCCTCCCACCAGGCGGCGCGAAGGCGTTCGAGCTCGGCATCGCAGGGCCAGCCGGCGAGACCGCCCTCGCAGGGCGAGCCGAGATAGAGGTTCACCAGCGGGTTCTGCGCATCGAGCACGTTCGCCACCGTCACGAACAGGTTCCAGCCGCCCTGCTCGATCGGTTCGCGCCGGTTGCGCCGCTGCGTCAGCGTCGCCCAGTCCATTGCCACCACGTCCATGTTGAGGCCGGCGCGGCGCATGTTGGCCGCCATGGTGAGGGTGACAGCATTGTTGATGGGCGAGTCGGTGGCGTTGAGGAAGACCACGCGCTCGCCATTGTAGCCGGCCTCGCGCAGCAGGGCGCGGGCGCGCTCGACATCGATCTCGCGCAGCCCCTCGGCGCCGGCGCTGCTTTCGAGCGGCGTGCCGCAGAGGAAGTAGGCCGGGCAATAAGGCACCTGCTCGGAGGGTGGCACGCCGATCGCCTGCAGGTTCTCCTGCTGGTTCACCAGGTAGAGCAGGGCGCGGCGCGCCTGCGGGTTGTTGAAGGGCGGGATCTGGTGGTTCGGCCGCAGCCAGACCACGGAGCCGATTGGGTTCAGCGCGAAGGTGCGGATGTTGCGGTTGCGCGCTAGCACCGGCAGCACGTCCGGGCTGGGCTGCTCGATGAAGTCGATCTCGCCCGATTGCAGTGCAGCCGCCGCGGTGGCGGGGTCGGCGATGCCGAGCCATTCGACGCGCTCGAGCTGCACGACCTTGCCGCCCGCCAGCCCGTCCGCCGGCTCGCTGCGCGGGCGGTAGGCGGGGTTGCGCGTGTAGACGGCACGCTCGCCCGGCAGGAAGTCCTGCGCGCGGAAGATGAAGGGGCCGGAGCCGGTAGCGTCCGTGATCGCGGTGGTGGCCGGCGTCGCGGCGATGCGTTCCGGCATCACGAACAGCGCGCTAGCCGTCGGGCGCGCCAGGGCCTCGATCACCAGGCCGAAGGGGCGCGACAGGCGGAGCGTGAAGGTGCGGTCGTCCACGACCTCCAGCGCCGCGGTGGCGGCGAGCAGCGCACGCCCGGCGATGTCGCGCTGGCCCCAGCGGCGGATCGAGGCGACCGCATCGGCAGCGCGCACCGGCTGGCCGTCGTGGAAGGCCAGGCCCTCGCGCAGGGTGAACCGATAGGTCATGCCATCGGCCGAGACCTCGTGGCGCTCAACCATCTGCGGGCGCGCCTCGCCCTGGCTGTCGAAGGCGTAGAGCTGGTCGTAGACCATGAAGCCATGGTTGCGCACGAAGGCGGCGGTCGAGAGCACAGGGTCGAGGCTCGCCAGCATGTTCACGAGCACGATGCGCAGCGTGCCCTGGGGCGCGGGCTGCTGCGCGGGTGCGGGCGTGGCCGTCGCGAACAGCGCCGCGGCGGCCGCGATGAGGGTGAAGCTGCGCCTGGACATGGCGTCCTCCCTGGTGCGGTGGCGGCATCATGGCAGCGGCGCGCGGCTTGTCCATCGCGGGTGGCTGGACGGGTGCGGCGCGGCGGCCTTCAATGCGGCCGGTTCCTGGAAAGGGTCGGCATGACCTTCTCGCTTCTCGGGCGATGCGCGCGGACGGGGCAGTTCGGCGCGGCGGTGACGACATCCTCCATCGCGGTGGGCACGCGCGTGCCCTTCCTCGCGGCGGGGGTGGGCGGCGTGCTGACGCAGCACCGTACCGATCCGCGGCTGGGGCCGCGCGGGCTCGACCTGCTGCGGTCAGGCTGTTCGGCGCGCGAGGCGATCGACGCGCTGGTGGCCTCCACGCCGCATCATCGCTGGCGCCAGGTGGCGGTGATGGACCGAACCGGCGCGACCGCGCATTTCGACGGTGCCAATGTGAAGCCGGCGCGCAGCGTGGCGCATGGCGTCGATGTCGTCGCGCTGGGGAACATCCTGGCGAACGAGGATGTGGCGCCGGCGATGGCGGCGGCCTTCCTCGCTGCGTCCGGCCAGCCATTGGCCGAACGTCTGATGCGTGCCCTGGAGGCGGGCGAGGCGGCGGGCGGCGAGCATGGCGACGTAACCTCCGCCTGCCTGGTCGTGGTGGACCGGGAATGCTTCCCCTATGTCGACCTGCGCATCGACAAGGACCCCGCGCCGCTGCCCGCGCTGCGGCGGCTGTGGGAGGAATACGCACCGCTCGCCGACGGCTTCGTGCGACGTGCGGTCGATCCCGACGACGCGCCGATCATCTGAGGACACGCCCCATGCGCATGAAGGCCGCCATCCTGTTCGAGCAGGGCAAGCCGCGCCCCTATGCAACCTCGCGCCCGATGGTGGTGGAGGAGGTGGAACTCGACGGCCCCGGACCGGGCGAGATGCTGATCGAGGTCGCCGCCGCGGGGCTGTGCCATTCGGACCTGTCCACCATCGAGAACCAGCGGCCGCGCCCGTTGCCGATCGTGATCGGGCACGAGGGCGCGGGCATCGTGCGGGAGGTGGGGCCGGGCATCACCGACATAACGCCGGGCGACCATGTGGTGACGGTGTTCGCGCCCTCCTGCGGGAATTGCCGCTATTGCGTACGCGGGCGGCCGAACATCTGCCCGACCGGGAACGCCTTCCGCGCGACCGGGCAGTTGCCCACCGGGGGGCGGCGACTGCGACGGCTCGACGGCACGCCGATCAACCACAATTCCGGCCTGTCGCTGTTCGCGCAGTATGCGGTGGTGGCGCGCCGCTCGGCGGTGAAGATCGGCAAGGACGTGCCGCTGGACGATGCCGCGATCTTCGGCTGCGCAGTGATGACCGGCGCCGGCGCGGTGCTGAACACGGCGCGGCTGGACGCGGGCGAGGGCGTGGCCGTGGTCGGGCTGGGCGGCGTGGGCATGAACGCGCTGTTCGCCGCGGTGGCGGCGGGGGCGGAGCGGATCGTCGCGATCGACACCAATCCGGCGAAGCTCGAGCTCGCGACGCAATGGGGCGCCACTGACGTGTTCCTGGCGGGCAACGAGGATTGCGCCGCACAGGTGCGCGAGGCGACGGATGGCGGCCTCGATACGGTCGTCGAGACGGCGGGGTCGATCCCGGCGATGCAACTGGCCATCGCCATCACCGCGCGCGGCGGGCAGACGATCAGCGCCGGGCTGCCCAACATCAACGCGCAGGTCTCCTACCTGCATGCCAACATGGTCAGCGAGGAGCGCAGCATCCGCGGGTCCTACATGGGTTCCTGCGTTCCGGAGCGCGACCTGCCGCGGCTGCTCGGCCTTTATCGCCGCGGCAAGCTGCCGGTGGACAGACTGAAGACGAGCCACATCACGCTCGATCAGATCAACGAAGGCTTCGACCTTTTGAGCGACGGCACCGTGCTGCGGCAGATGCTGCGGCCGAACGCCTGACGTATCAGCGAGCCGGTCGGCACGCCCGGCGAACCGGAGAATGCGGCGAAGGCGACCTCAGACGGTCAGCAGGGCGCGCACGGCTTCCTCGTCCAACTCGCCGGCGCGGCCGGAGAGGGCGACCTCGCCGCGCACCATGATCGCCAGGCGGTCGCCCAGGCTGCGGGCGAATTCGTAGTACTGCTCGACCAGCACCACCGCCATGCCGCGGTCCTTCGCGAGCAGCGAGATCACCCGGGCGATGTCCTTGATGATGTTGGGCTGGATGCCCTCGGTCGGTTCATCCAGGATCAGCAGGCGCGGGCGTGCGGTCAGCGCGCGCGCGATCGCCAGCTGCTGCTGCTGCCCGCCCGAGAGGTCGCCGCCGCGTCGGCGCAGGAACTGCTTCAGGATGGGGAACATCTCGAAGACTTCGTCCGACACGCGCGACCCGCGCGGAGCGGCGGCGAGCGCGGTCTCGAGGTTCTCCTGCACGGTCAGGAAGGGGAAGATCTCGCGCCCCTGCGGCACGTAGCCGATTCCGGCGCGCGCGCGCTCGGCGGGCGATGCGGCGGAAATGTCGCGGCCTTCCCAGACGATGGACCCCGCACGGATGCGTTCGAGCCCCATGATCGAGCGCATGAGCGATGACTTGCCCACACCGTTGCGCCCGAGGACGCAGGTGATGGTGCCGGGTTCCGCCACCAGGTCCACGCCACGCAGGCACAGAGATGCGCCATAGTAGAGCTCGATGCCGGTGGCCTGCAGCATCCCTCAGCGCCCCAGATAGACTTCGATGACGCGCGGGTCGCCCTGCACCTGGTCGATCGGGCCTTCCGACAGCACCGTGCCCTCGTGCAGCACCGTGACCTTGCGGCCGAGCGCGCGGACGAATTCCAGGTCGTGCTCCACCACCACGACGGATCGCGTGCCGGCGATGCGGCGCAGCAGGGCGGCGGTGTGCTCGGTCTCCTGGTCCGTCATGCCGGCGACGGGTTCGTCCACCAGCAGCAGTTGCGGGTCCTGCATCAGCAGCATGCCGATCTCGAGCCACTGGCGCTGGCCGTGGGAGAGGATGCCGGCGAGGTCCTGCGCGCCGGCGGTCAGGCCGATCTCGGACAGCGTCTCGTCGATCTTCTCATGCGCTTCCGTGCCCAGGCGCCAATGCAGCGCGGCGAGCGTGCCGCGCGGGGCCTTCAGCGCGAGCTCCAGGTTCTCGAACACCGTCAGCGCATCGAAGACCGTGGGCTTCTGGAACTTCCGCCCGATGCCGAGATTGGCGATGGACGCCTCGTCCATGCGCGTGAGGTCGTGATCGCCGAAGCGCACCGTGCCGGCGGTGGGGCGCGTCTTGCCGGTGATCACGTCCATCATGGTGGTCTTGCCCGCGCCGTTCGGGCCGATGACGGCGCGCATCTCGCCCGGCTCGACGATCAGCGAGAGGTTGTTCAGCGCGCGGAAGCCATCGAAGACCACCGACACGCCATCGAGGTAGAGGCTGTTGCCCTTCATCCGCCGCGCCTCCGCAGCAGCCCGACCAGGCCCTTGGGCAGGAACAGCGTGACCGCGACGAACAATCCGCCCAGCACGAAGGGCCAGAAATCCGGCGCGAAGGAGGTCAGCCAGGTCTTGACGGCATTGACCGAGAAGGCGCCGAGCAGCGCGCCGCCCAGCGTGCCGCGCCCGCCGACGGCGACCCAGATCACGGCCTCGATCGAATTGCCCGGGCTGAACTCGCCCGGATTGATGATGCCGACCAGCGGCACGTAGAGCGCGCCCGCCAGGCCGGAGATCATGGCGGAAAGAACAAAGACGAACAGCTTGTAGGAGGTCACGTTGTAGCCGAGGAATCTCACCCGGCTCTCGGCATCGCGCACCGCCACCAGCACGCGCCCGAGCTTCGACTTCACCACATAGGCGCAGATGAGAAGACACAGCGCGAGCGACACCAGCGCCGCATAGAACAGCCCCGCCCGCGCCGCGCGTGTGTTGAGCGGCACGCCCAGCAGGTCCTTGAAGTCGGTGAAGCCGTTGTTGCCCCCGAAGCCCATGTCATTGCGGAAGAAGGCCAGCATCAGCGCATAGGTCATGGCCTGCGTGATGATCGAGAAATAGACGCCGGTGATGCGGCTGCGGAAAGCGAGCCAGCCGACCAACCCCGCCAGCGCACCAGGCACCAGCAGCGCCATCGCCATGGCGAAGGGGAAGTTGTCGAAGCCGAGCCAGTACCAGGGCAGTTCCGGATAGCCGAGGAACACCATGAAGTCCGGGAGCACGGGGTGACCATAGACGCCGCGGTCGCCGATGCGACGCATCAGGTGCATGCCCATGGCATAGCCGCCCAGCGCGAAGAAGGCGCCGTGGCCGAGGCTGAGGATGCCGGCGTATCCCCAGGCGATGTCGATGGCGAGTGCGAGGATCGCGTAGCAGATCCACTTGCCGACGATCGAGACGATGAAGTCGGACACGTGCAGCGCATGTGTATCCGGCAGTCCGTTGAGCACGGGCACCAGCGCCAGCAGCAGTAGCGCCGCACCCAGCGCCGCCGTCGTGTAGGGCCGGCGGCGTGGCGCCATGGGCGCCGTCTCAGCCACCGCGCTCACGAATCCGCCGCCCGGCCCTTGAGGGCGAAGAGCCCCTTCGGACGCCGCTGGATGAACAGCATGATGCCGACCAGCACCGCGACCTTCGCCAGCACCGCCCCGGCGTAGGGTTCCAGCACCTTGTTGACGATGCCGAGCGTGAAGGCGCCGACGAGCGTGCCCGCCAGCGAGCCCACGCCGCCGAACACCACCACCATGAAGCTGTCCACGATGTAGCCGGTGCCGAGGTTGGGCGACACATTGTCGATCTGCGACAGCGCCACCCCGGCCATGCCGGCAATGCCTGATCCGAAGGCAAAGGTCAGCGCATCCACGCGCCCGGTGCGGATACCCATGGTGGCGGCGATGCGCCGGTTCTGCACCACCGCGCGCATCTCGAGCCCGAAGCGGGTGAAGCGGATGGCAGCCATCACCAGCAGGAGCACGGCGATGCCGAAGACGATGATCCATAGCCGGTTCTGGGTGACCATCACGCCGCCCGGCAGGGTCAGCGTGCCCTGCATCCAGGACGGGCTCAGCACTTCGCGGTTCTGCGCGCCGAAGGCGATGCGCACCGCCTGCTGGATCATCATGCCGACGCCGAAGGTCATCAGCAGCGTCTCGAGCGGGCGGCCATACAGGTGCCGGATCAACCCGCGCTCCATGATGGCGCCGACCGCGGCTGCCACCAGGAAGGCGGCGGGCACCGAGAGCGGCAGCGACCACGGCAGCAGCCACGGGATGTCACGACACGCCTGCTGAACCAGGAAGGTGGTGTAGGCCCCGAGCATGACGAACTCGCCATGCGCCATGTTGATCACGCCCATGACGCCGAAGGTCACCGCCAGGCCCAGTGCCGCCAGCAGCAGCACGGAGCCGAGCGAGAGGCCCTGGAACAGGGTTTCAGCCGCGCGGCGCAGTGCCAGGGTGCGGTCGATGGACGCGACGGCGGCGGCGATCTCGTCCGAGAGCGCCGGGTTCGCAGCGCGCGATTCCAGCAGGATGCTGCGCGCGGTGTCGCTGCCATTGGCCGCCAGCCCCGCGATCGCCGCGCGCTTCACGTCCGGATTGTCCGCGGCCAGGCGCGAGGCAGCCAGCGCCAGTTCGATCTGTGCGCGGATGCGCGGCACCGTCTCGCGCGCCAGGGCGGTCTCGAGGATCGGGATGTCGGACGCGCTGCGGCTGCGCAGCACGCCCTGCACGGCGGTGAGGCGCGCCTCGGGGTCGTTCGCGACGATCTGCAGCCGCCCCAGCGCCACCCGCAGGGCCGCGCGGACACGGTTGTTGATGCGCACCGTCTCGGCCCCGGCAGGATCGGCGGCGGTGCCGCTCACGGCCTCGACCGCCTGGCCCGGCACGGACTGGATCAGCAGGGATCCGTCGGCGCGACGCAGAAGGCGCCCATCCGAAAGGGCCTGGAGCACCGGCAGCGCACGCGGATCCCCCGCGGCGCCCAGTTCCTCGGCTGCAGCGGCCTGTTCGCCGAAGCCCGCACCGAGGCGCGGCAGGTTCGCCAGGAAAGCATCCTGAGCACGCGCCGGCAGCGCCGCGGCAAGCACCAGGAGCAGGGCGAGAAGAACCTTCATGGGCGGGAGGCGCGGCGCCGGGGGCCCCGGACGCCGCGCGTTCCATCAGCCGCGGCGACGCGCGGCGTTCTCGGGAATGAAGGGCGACCAGTTCTCGGCCACGATCGCCGTCGGCGTCTTCCAGACGATGTTGAACTGCCCGTCCGCCTGGATCTCGCCGATCATCACCGGCTTGGACAGGTGGTGGTTGCGGTGCATCTCCTCGGTGTAGCCGGCGGGGGCTTCCACCTTCTGGCCGTACATCGCCTCGCGCACCGCATCGACCGCGGTGGAGCCGGCCTGGGCCACGGCCTGGGTCCACATCTTGAAGCCCGTATAGGTGGCTTCCATCGGGTCGTTGGTGACCCGGCGCGGATTGCGGATGAAGGCGCGCCACATGTTCAGGAACTCGGTGTTCGCCGGCGACTGCACCGACATGAAGTAGTTCCAGGCCGCCAGGTGGCCGACCAGTGGGCGCGTGTCGATGCCCGCCAGTTCCTCCTCGCCGACCGAGAAGGCGACCGAGGGGATGTCCTCCGCCTTGATGCCCTGATTGCCCAGTTCGCGGTAGAAGGGAACGTTGGCGTCGCCGTTGATGGTCGAGACGATGGCGGTCTTCTTGCCTTCGCCGGCGAAGCGCTTCACGCGCGCCACGATCCCCTGCCAGTCGGAATGGCCGAAGGGCGTGTATTCCTCCATGATGTCGGCATCGGGGATGCCCTTGGAGTTGAGGAAGGCGCGCAGGATGCGGTTGGTGGTGCGCGGATAGACGTAGTCGGTGCCCAGCAGCGCGATGCGCTTGGCCTCGCCGCCATCGGCGCTCATCAGGTACTCGACCGCCGGGATCGCCTGCTGGTTCGGCGCCGCGCCCGTGTAGAACACGTTGCGCGACTGTTCCTCACCCTCGTACTGCACGGGGTAGAACAGGAGGCCGTTCAGTTCCTCGAAGACCGGCAGCACCGACTTGCGCGAGACCGAGGTCCAGCAGCCGAAGGTCACATCGACGCGGTGCACCTGCAGCAGCTCGCGCGCCTTCTCGGCGAACAGCGGCCAGTTGGAGGCGGGATCGACCACCACGGCTTCAACACGCCGGCCGAGCAGGCCGCCGCGGCCGTTGATCCATTCGACCATCATCAGCACGGTGTCGCGCAGCGCGGTCTCGCTGATCGCCATGGTGCCCGACAGCGAGTGCAGCACGCCCACCTTGATCGGTGCGCCCTGGCCGAAGGCCGGTCGCAGCGCGGGGGCGGCGAGGGCGGCGCCGGCGCCGAGCAGGGCGACGCGCCGGCCGATCCGGGTGATGGGGGTGTTGCTCATGCAGATCCTCCTGACCGGATCGGCACCCCGGGCAGGAACATCGGGCGGACCCTCCGCCGACGCCCATCCCGGGGTCGATCCGCCTCGGGGGTGAGCGAGAAGCGTGCCAAGGGCAGGCTGCATGCGGCGCAACACGCGATCAGGCAGCCGCTCTCACGGCCCGCCGCGCACGCGGGGGCAATTTGCGAGCGCCCGGGCCGCGCGGGTGACGGCACGAACCGCATGGCGCGTGCTGGTCGGAGATGGATCGCCTGTCATCCGTGCGAGCGGGGCGCCCAGCCACTGTGCAGGTGGTGCATGCTTCCTGCTCTTCCCGCCCTGTCGCTGCGCAGATTTGCAATGCCGCCGCCCCATGCGACGCTCATGGCGATGACCGCCTCACGACCAGCCGCCCCGGCACACCAGCGCGCCCGCGGCGGGGCCGAACTGCATTTCCGGCGCAGCGGCGCCGCGACCCGCATCGCGCATCTGTTCCAGGCCTCGCCGGCGCGCATCCTGTTTCCCACGCCCGATCCGGGCGAGGCGCCGCTCGCGGCGCTGGTCAATACCGCGGGTGGTCTGGCCGGCGGGGATTCGCTGCGCTTCGACCTGCGGCTCGGGCCCGGTGCGGTCGCGACGCTGTCCACGCCGGCGGCGGAGAAGGTCTATCGCAGCCTCGGCCCGGCCACGCGCATCGACGTGGAGATGGAGGTCGGCGCCGGTGCCACGCTCGAATGGCTGCCGCAGGAGACGATCCTGTTCGACGGCGCGCGGCTGGAACGGCGCATCGCCGTCTCGCTCGCGCCCGATGCGCGGCTCCTGTTCGCCGAGATGCTGGTGTTCGGGCGGCGCGCGCGCGGGGAGGTGATGCAGGGTGGCCTGCTGCGCGACGCCTGGCGGCTCAGCCGCGGCGGCGCTCTGGTCTGGGCGGATGGGCTGGCGCTGGCGGAGGACCTGGCGGAACGGCGCGCCGACCGCTTCGGCTTCGGCGGGGCCGAGGCGATGGCGAGCCTGGTGCTGGCCGCGCCGGAACCGCTCACGCCGCTGCGCGACGCGCTGCGCGAGGCGGGCGCTGCCGCAAGCCTGATCCGCCCTGGCCTGCTGCTCGCGCGCTGGCTGGGCGATGCGGTGGCGCTGCGCGACGCGCTCGGCGCGGCGATCTGCCTGCTGCGGGCGCGGGCGCTGGGCCAGCCGGCGCGGCTGCCGCGGCTGTGGACGAGTTGAGCGCGAGGCGGCCATGATGCGCGGAAGCCATGCAGGGGTGTGGAGCGTGACGAGATGAACCTGACGCCTCGGGAGAAGGACAAGCTGTTGGTGGCGATGGCGGCGATCGTCGCGCGCCGCCGGCTCGAGCGCGGGTTGCGGCTGAACCATCCGGAGGCGGTGGCGCTGATCACCGACTTCGTGGTGGAGGGCGCGCGCGACGGGCGCTCGGTCGCCGAACTGATGCGCGACGGCGCCAAGGTGATCAGCCGCGACCACGTGATGGACGGCATCGCCGAGATGATCCACGAGATCCAGGTCGAGGCGACCTTCCCGGACGGCACGAAGCTCGTGACGGTGCACGAGCCGATCCGCGATGCGGATCCGGTGGCGAAGGCGCGCGCGACGCGCGCGAAGCCGGCCACGAGGGCGAAGGCCGCGCCGAAGGCGAAACCCAAGGCCGCCGCGAAGGCCAAGACATCGGCCAAGGCCAAGCCACCTGCCAGGACGAAGCCCAAGCCGGCCGCCAAGCGCAAGCCCGCCACCCGCGCCAAGGGAGCCCGCCGATGATCCCGGGAGAGATCCTGCCCGCCGCCGGCGAGATCGAGCTCAACGCCGGGCGCGCCGCGATCGAGCTCGAGGTCGCGAACACAGGCGATCGCCCCGTGCAGGTCGGCAGCCACTACCACTTCGCCGAGACCAACCCGCTGCTGCGCTTCGACCGCGCCGTCGCGCGCGGGCGCCGGCTCGACATCGCCGCCGGCACGGCGGTGCGCTTCGAACCCGGGCAGACGCGCCGCGTGCGCCTGGTGGAGTTCTCCGGCGCGCGGATCGTGCACGGCTTCCGCGGCGAGACGGAAGGAGCGCTGTAATGGCCACCCGCATCTCCCGCGCCGCCTATGCCGGCATGTACGGCCCGACCACGGGCGACCGCGTGCGCCTCGCGGACACCGACATCGTCATCGAGGTGGAGCGCGACCTCACCACCTATGGCGAGGAGGTGAAGTTCGGCGGCGGCAAGGTGATCCGCGACGGCATGGGCCAGTCGCAGGTGACGCGCGCCGATGGCGCGATGGACACCGTCATCACCAATGCGCTGATCCTCGATGCGGTGCAGGGCGTGCTGAAGGCGGATGTCGGGCTGCGCGACGGGCGAATCGCCGCGATCGGCAAGGCCGGCAACCCGGACACACAGCCCGGTGTGACCATCGTCATCGGTCCGGGCACTGAGATCATCGCCGGCGAGGGGCGCATCCTGACTGCCGGCGGCATCGACCCGCATATCCACTTCATCTGCCCGCAGCAGATCGAGGAGGCGCTGGCCTCGGGCGTGACCTCGATGTTCGGCGGCGGCACCGGGCCGGCGCATGGCACGCTCGCAACCACCTGCACGCCCGGCCCCTGGCACATGATGCGCATGCTGCAGGCGGCCGAATCCTTCCCGATGAATCTCGGCTTCCTCGGTAAGGGCAATGCCGCGCTGCCTGCCGCGCTGGAGGAACAGATCCGCGCCGGCGCCTGCGGCCTCAAGCTGCACGAGGACTGGGGCACCACGCCCAAGGCCATCGACACCTGCCTGTCGGTGGCGGATGCCATGGACATCCAGGTCGCGATCCACACCGACACGCTGAACGAATCCGGCTTCGTCGAGGAGACCATCAAGGCGATCCGCGGCCGCGTGCTGCAGGCCTTCCACACGGAAGGCGCGGGTGGCGGCCACGCGCCGGACATCCTGCGCCTGGTGGGCGAGGGCAACATCCTCCCGTCCTCGACCAACCCCACCATGCCCTACACGGTGAACACGGTGGACGAGCATCTCGACATGCTCATGGTCTGCCATCACCTCGACCCGCGCATCGCCGAGGACGTGGCCTTCGCCGAGAGCCGCATCCGCAAGGAGACCATCGCGGCCGAGGATATCCTGCACGACATCGGCGCCATCAGCATGATGTCCTCCGACAGCCAGGCGATGGGGCGCGTGGGCGAGGTGATCATCCGCACCTGGCAGACCGCCCACAAGATGAAGGCGCAGCGCGGGCGGCTGCCGGAGGAGCGCGGGGACAACGACAATGTCCGGGCGAAGCGCTACATCGCGAAGTACACGATCAACCCGGCGATCTCGCAGGGTGTCGCGCAGCATGTCGGCAGCGTCGAGGTCGGCAAGCTCGCCGACCTGGTGCTCTGGACGCCGGCCTTCTTCGGCGTGAAGCCGGACATGGTGGTGAAGGGCGGGTCGATCGCCATGTCGCTTATGGGCGACCCGAACGCGTCCATCCCCACGCCGCAGCCGGTGCATTACCGGCCGATGTTCGGGGCCTTCGGTGCGGCGCGCCGGGCCAGCGCCATCACCTTCGTCTCCCAGGCGGCGATGGAGGAGGATATCGCGGGGCGGCTCGGCCTGACGCGCCCGCTGGCGGCCGTGCGCAACTGCCGCGGCGGGATCGGCAAGCACGCGATGCTGCACAACGGCGCACTGCCGCGCATCGAGGTCGATCCCGAGACCTACGAGGTGCGCGCCGATGGTATCCTGCTGGTGTGCGAACCGGCGAAGGTGCTGCCCATGGCGCAGCGGTACTTCCTGTTCTGAGGATCTCGATGGACAACGAAAGCACCCCACGCGCCACCGAGGTCCTGCGCGCCGGCACCTGGCCCGAGGCGGAGGCGCGCGACAGCGTGCTGGTGGATTTCGACGACCGGCACCGGCGCCGCAGGCTCTACACGGGGCAGGGGGGGCTCGCCTTCCTGCTCGACCTGCCGGAGGCGACGGTATTGCGCGATGGCGACGGGCTGGCGCTGGCGACCGGCGGCTATGTGCGCGTGCGCGCCGCGCCGGAACCGCTGGTGGAGATCACGGCGTCCACGCGCGAACACCTGGCGCGCCTCGCCTGGCATCTCGGCAACCGGCATTTGCCGACGCAGATTGAGGGCGAGCGCCTGCTGATCCGCGACGATCATGTGATCGTGCACATGCTGGAAGGGCTGGGTGCCACGCTGCGCAAGGTGGACGCGCCCTTCGACCCGGAGGGCGGCGCCTATGGCGAGCACAATCGCCACCCTGGCCATCACCACCACCATCACGGCGACCACGACCATCACCACGACCACGACCACCACCAGCACTGAGGCGCTGTACCGGCTGCTGGCCTGGCTCTCGCCGGCCTATCCGGTGGGCGCCTATACCTACAGCCACGGGCTCGAGACGGCGGTCGAGGACGGCGCGGTGCGCAACCGCGAGGAACTGGTCGCCTACGTAACCGCAGCCTTGCGTGACGGCGCGGGGCGCGTCGATGGCGCGCTGCTGGCGGCCGCGCATCGCGCCATGGCGAAGGGGCGCGCGAAGGTGCTGGACGAGGTTGCGGTGCTGGGCGCCGCCTGGCGCGGCACGGCGGAGACCGCGCTGGAAGCGGAGGCACAGGGCACCGCCTTCGTGAATGTCACGCTCGCCGCCTGGCCGGAGCCGCGCCTCGCCGCCTTCGCCGCGCGGCATCCGCGACGCATCGCGCATGCCGTCGCTTTCGGTGCGGCGGCGGCGGCGCATGGCGTGGCCTTGCCCGATGCGGCCTTCGGGTATCTGTCCGCCTTCGCGGCGAACCTGGTCTCGGCCGGCGTGCGGCTGGTGCCGCTTGGGCAGACCGATGGGCAGATGGCGACGGCGGCGCTGCTGCCGGTGGTCTCGGCCGCGGCGCAGGCGGCGCTGGCCGCGGATCTCGACACGCTGGGCACCTCCAGCCCCGCGCTCGACCTGTTCTCCCTGCGTCATGAGACGCAATACACGAGGCTGTTCAGATCATGAGCACATCGCGCAACGGCCCTTTCCGCGTGGGCATCGGCGGGCCGGTCGGCTCGGGCAAGACGGCGCTGACCGAACGGCTCTGCAAGCATCTGCGAGAGAGCCACGACATCGCCGTCATCACCAACGACATCTATACCAAGGAGGATGCGGAGTTCCTCACGCGCGCTGGCGCGCTCTCGCCCGAGCGCATCGCCGGTGTCGAGACCGGTGGCTGCCCGCACACCGCGATCCGCGAGGATGCCTCGATCAACCTCGCCGCCGTGCACGACATGACGGAGAAGTTCCCGGGGCTCGAGGTGCTGTTCATCGAGAGCGGCGGTGACAACCTGGCCGCCACCTTCAGCCCCGAGCTCGCGGACCTGACGATCTACGTCATCGACGTGAGCGCGGGAGACAAGATCCCGCGCAAGGGCGGGCCGGGCATCACGCGGTCGGACCTGCTGGTGATCAACAAGATCGACCTCGCGCCGCTGGTGGGTGCGGACCTGTCGGTGATGGACCGTGATTCGCGCCGCATGCGCGGGCAGCGCCCCTTCGTCTTCACCAACCTCAAGGAGAACAAGGGCGTGGCGGAGATCGCGGAGTTCGTGCTGCGCCAGGGCGGCATCGCGGCATGAGCACGCCCCGGCATGCCGTCATCCTCGGCATGGGGCTGATGGGCTGCGACATCGCGGCGATCTTCCTCGCCGGCGGATGGCGCGTCAGTGCGGTCGAGACGAACCGGGCGCGATGGCCGGAGGCCGAGGCACGGGTCCGCGCCTCGATCGGGCAGCTCGATGGCAATCCCGACGATGTCGCGCGCCTTGCAATGCTCGATGCGATGGAGGCGCCGGACTACGACTCGGCCGAGATCGTCGTGGAGGCCGTGCCCGAGAGGCTCGCGCTGAAGCAGGAGGTCTTCGCGCGGCTCGATACGCTGGTGCCGGCGCATGTCCCGGTGGTGTCGAACGCCTCGGGCTATCGCATCACCGACATTGCCGGCGGGATCGCCACGCGTGCGCGCTGCGCCAACCTGCACTTCTTCCTGCCCGCCCACCTGGTCCCCGGCGTCGAGGTGGTGCAGGGCGAATACACCGACCCCGCCGTATGCGACGCCGTCGCTGCCATCATGGACGGGCTTGGCCGCAAGGTGATCCGTGTCGCGCGCGACGTGCCGGGCTTCCTCGCGAACCGCATCCAGCACGCGCTGATGCGCGAGGCCTTCGCAGTGATCGACCAGGGACTCGCGACCGCCGAGGATGTCGACAACGCGGTGCGCTACTGCTTCGGCTTCCGCTACCTCGCGGCCGGACCGATCCTGCAGAAGGAACTGGCGGGGCTCGAGACGCAGCTCGAGGCCGGGCGCACCATCTACCCCTCGCTGTGCAACAGCCCCGATCCGAGCCCGACTCTTGCGCGGCTGGTGGCGGAGAACCGCCTCGGCCCCAAGACCGGCCGCGGCTTCCGCGACTGGCCGCCCGAGGTGACCGCGCGCGAACGCGAGCGCTACGAGCGCGCGCTTCTCGCGACGGTGCGCATGATGCGGGAGCATGGCTGACGCGCAACCAAAGGTTGCGCCGCGTTACGGCGCGAATCTCCGCATTGCCGCCATCGCCACCTTGGTGCAGGCTTCCTCCCAAGCCGTTCGACGGCGGGGAGTGACGAACAGGAATGACACCGGCGCTGGCACAGCCGCCGTCCCCTGAATGCAAGAAGGCTTCGGTCGCGTGACCGATGGCGCGCTCCCCGTGTTGCGGCATCCAGCCCCAGGGAGGTCGCACGCGTGAAGCCGACGGACATCTCGTCCCCGGACTACTTCCACAAGGTGGTCGATTGCCAATGGGCCTGCCCGGCGCATACGCCGGTGCCGGAATACATCCGCATGATCGCGGCCGGGCGCTACGCCGACGCCTATATGGTGAACTGGCAGTCCAACGTCTTTCCGGGGATCCTCGGGCGCACCTGCGACCGGCCCTGCGAGCCCGCCTGCCGGCGCGGCCGCGTCGAGGAAGAACCCGTCGCGATCTGCCGCCTGAAGCGCGTCGCGGCCGACAACAAGGGCGACGTGTCGCACCGCATGCCGGCAATCCCGGCGCAGGGGAATGGCAAGCGCATCGCCTGCGTGGGCGCCGGCCCTGCGAGCCTGACGGTGGCGCGCGACCTCGCGCCGCTTGGCTACGAGGTGCATGTCTTCGACAGCCAGGCCAAGGCCGGCGGCTTCATCCGCCAGCAGATCCCGCGCTTCCGCCTGCCGGAGGAAGTGATCGACGAGGAATGCGGCTACATCCTCGACCGCGGCGGCGTGGTCAGCCACCTGAACCGCCGCGTGGACAGCCTGAAGGCGCTGCTGGCCGAGGGCTACGACGCGGTCTTCGTCGGCTCCGGCGCGCCGCGCGGGCGAGAGCTCGACGTGCCCGGCCGCGCGGAGGCGGCGGCGCATATCCATCTCGGCATCGACTGGCTGGCCTCGGTCTCCTTTGGCCATGTGAAGGAGGTCGCCAAGCGCGTGATCGTGCTGGGCGGCGGCAATACCGCGATGGATTGCTGCCGCTCCGCCCGTCGCCTCGGCGGCGAGGAGGTGAAGGTCATTGTCCGCTCCGGCTTCGAGGAAATGAAGGCGTCCCCCTGGGAGAAGGAGGACGCGATGAACGAGGGCATCCCGATCCTCAACTTCCTCGTGCCCAAGCAGGTGCTGCACGACAATGGCCGACTGACCGGCATGGTCTTCGAGAAGGTCGCCGCGCAATTCGACGACAAGGGTCGCCGCCAGCTGCTCCCGACCGGCGAGCCGGACGTGACGATCGAATGCGACGAGGTTCTGGTCGCGATCGGGCAGGAGAACGCCTTTCCCTGGATCGAGCGCGACGCCGGCGTCGAGTTCGACCGCTGGGGGCTGCCGAAGCTCGACCAGGCCACGCTGCAATCGACCAATCCGCGCGTCTTCTTCGGCGGCGATGCGGCCTTCGGGCCGAAGAACATCATCTGGGCGGTCGCGCATGGGCATGAGGCGGCGGTGTCGATCGACATCTTCTGCCAGGGCGGCGATGTGGCGACGCGGCCCTCGCCCGAGGTGCGCATCGCCAGCCAGAAGATGGGCATCCACGAATGGGCCTATGACAACGCGGTCTCGCCCGACCTGCGCTACAAGGTGCCGCATATCCCGCCCGAGAAGGCGCTGCGCGACATCACCGTGGAGGTCGAGCTCGGCTTCGACCGGGAGATGGCCTATCTCGAGACGCAGCGCTGCCTGAACTGCGACGTGCAGACCGTGTTCAGCGCCAAGGCCTGCATCGAATGCGACGCCTGCGTGGACATCTGCCCGACCGACTGCATCACCTTCACCGAGAATGGCGACGAGGACGAGCTGCGCACGCGCCTCAAGGCGCCGGCCGTCAACCTCTACCAGGACCTGTACGTGCAGGACGGTCTCAAGACCGGGCGCGTCATGGTGAAGGACGAGGATGTCTGCCTGCACTGCGGCATGTGCGCCGAGCGCTGCCCGACCGGTGCCTGGGACATGCAGAAGTTCCTGCTCGAGACCGCGAAGCCGAAGGCGCACGCATGCCACAGCCGATAACCGCGACGAACGACTTCGTCGTCAAGTTTGCCAACGTCAACGGGTCCGGTTCTGCCTCCGCCAACGGGCTCTTCGCCAGATCCATCCTGCGGATGGGCATCCCCATCGCGTCGCGCAACATCTTCCCCTCGAACATCCAGGGCCTGCCCACCTGGTTCGAGGTGCGGGTGAGCGAGGCCGGCCAAATGGGCCGGCGCGGCGGCGTGGACATGATGGTCGCGATGAACCCGCAGACCTGGGACCGCGACGTGGCCGAGATCGAGCCCGGCGGCTACCTGTTCTACGATTCGACGCGCCCCATGCCGAAGTCGCGCTTCCGCGACGACATCACGGTCATCGGCGTGCCGCTCACCGAGATCACCAATGCCGCCTATTCCGACCCGCGGCAGCGGCAGCTGTTCAAGAACATCGTCTATCTCGGCGCGCTGTCGGCGCTGCTCGACATGGAGGTGGAGGCGGTGCAGCAGGCCATCGCCGCGCAGTTCAAGGGCAAGGAGAAGCTGGTGCCGGCGAATTTCGCGGCACTCGAGAAGGGCCGCGCCTGGGCACAGGAGAACCTCGCCTGCCCGATCGGCCTGACGCTGAAGCGCGCGGATGCGGTGGGCGACCGGATCTTCGTCGAGGGCAATGCCGCGGCGGCATTGGGCGCGGTCTATGGCGGGGCGACGGTCTGCGCCTGGTATCCCATTACGCCCTCGACTTCGCTCGCCGAGGCCTTCGAGAAATACTGCGGTAAGCTGCGCAAGGACCCGGCGACGGGGGCCAAGCGCTACGCCATCGTCCAGGCCGAAGATGAACTCGCCTCCATCGGCATGGTGATCGGCGCCTCCTGGAACGGCGCGCGCGCCTTCACCGCCACCTCTGGCCCCGGGATCTCCCTGATGCAGGAATTCGTGGGCCTCGCCTATTTCGCCGAGATCCCCGCGGTGATCTTCGACGTGCAGCGCGCCGGGCCGTCGACCGGCATGCCGACGCGCACGCAGCAATCCGACCTGCTCAGCGCCGCCTATGCCAGCCACGGCGACACCAAGCACGTGCTGCTGCTGCCCGAGGACCCGACCGAGTGCTTCGAGTTCGGCGCCACGGCCTTCGACCTGGCGGACCGGCTGCAGACGCCGATCTTCGTCATGCTCGACCTCGACATCGGCATGAACGACTGGCTCTGTGAGCCGTTCAAGTGGGACCCGAACCGCCGCATGGATCGCGGCAAGGTGCTCGATGCCGCGGCCCTGGACGAAGCCAAGACCTTCGGCCGCTATCTCGACGTGGATGGCGACGGCATCCCGTATCGCACCTGGCCCGGCACGCATCCGGAGAAGGGCGCCTTCTTCACGCGCGGCACCTCGCGCGACCGCTACGCGCGCTATACCGAGGAAGGCGCGCCATACGTCGACAACATGGAACGCCTGCTGAAGAAGTTCGGCACCGCGAAGTCGATCGTGCCGCGTCCGGTCATGATCCCGGCGAGGCAGCCGGCGCGCGATGGCGTCATCTTCTACGGATCCTCCTCGGCCGCGATGCGCGAGGCGCTGGCGGCGCTCGAGGCGGATGGCATCCAGCTCGACGCGATGCGCATCCGCGCCTTCCCCTTCCACCAGGACGTGGCCGACTTCGTCGCGGCGCATGAGCGCGTCTTCGTCGTCGAGCAGAACCGCGACGCGCAGCTGCGCACCCTGCTGGTGAACGAGGAACAGATCGACCCGGCGCGGCTGGTTCCCGTGCTGCATTTCGACGGCACGCCGATCACCGCGCGCTTCATCCACGCCGCCATCGCCAATCGCGCCGCGGCGGCCAACATCCTGCCCTTCCGCAAGGCCACGCCATGAGCTACCTGCCGAAGCCCAAGCTGCATCACCCGAAGCTGCCGACCAACGCGATCGGCCTGACGCGCCGCGACTACGAGGGCGCGATCAGCACGCTCTGCGCCGGCTGCGGGCATGATTCGATCAGCGCTGCTATCATCCAGGCCTGCTTCAACCTTTCACTGCCGCCGCACCGCATCGCCAAGCTGTCGGGCATCGGATGCTCGTCCAAGACGCCGACCTATTTCCTCGGCAATGCGCACGGGTTCAATTCCGTGCATGGGCGCATGCCATCGGTGTTGACCGGGGCGTATCTCGCAAACCGCGACCTGGTCTACCTGGGCGTATCGGGCGATGGCGACAGTGCGTCGATCGGCTTCGGGCAGTTCGCGCATTCCATCCGGCGCGGCGTGAACATGTGCTACATCGTCGAGAACAACGGCGTGTACGGCCTCACCAAGGGCCAGTTCTCCGCCACCTCCGACTGGGGGTCGGTGGCGAAGAAGGGGGCGATCAACACCGACCAGCCGATCGACCTCGCGGCCATTGCGGTGCAGCTCGGCGCGACGTTCGTCGCGCGGTCCTTCTCGGGCGACAAGGAACAGCTCGTGCCGCTGATCGAGGCCGCGCTGGTCCATGACGGCGCCGCCTTCATCGACGTGCTCAGCCCCTGCGTGGCCTTCAACAACCACCCGGGCAGCACGAAGTCCTACGACTACGTGCGCGAGCACAACGAGGCGCTGAACAAGCTCGACATCATGCTCCGCCGCGACGAGATCACCGTGCAATACGCGCCCGGCGAGGTGACGGAGGTGACGCAGCACGACGGCACCACGCTGCGCCTGCGCAAGCTGCACGAGGGGCACGACCCGACCAACCGCGCCTCCGCCATGCACCACATCCTGGAGCGCAAGGCAGCGGGAGAGATCGTCACCGGCCTGATCTACGTGGACCCCGAGCCCTCGGCGCTGCACGAGCACCTGGGGACCATGGCTGGGCCGCTGAACGCGCTCGGCGATGCCGATCTCTGTCCCGGCGTACCGGCGCTCGAGGCGATCAACGCCTCCCTGCGCTGATCCTGGCGCCATGGCCCGGCGCATCGCCCTGTTCCGCGACCGGCGGGCGGCGGGGGAGCGCCTCGTCCCCCTGCTGCGGTCGCTCGGCCTGAACGCACCCATCGTCTATGGTTTGCTGCGCGGCGGGGCGGCGGTGGCCGCGCCGGTCGCAGAGGCGCTGCGCGCACCGCTGCAGCCCTTCCTGGTGCGCAAGCTCGGCGTGCCGTGGCAACCGGAGCTCGCCTTCGGCGCGCTGGCCGAGGGCGAGGACCAGCCCGTGCTGAACCACGGCATCGTGCGCGCCTTCGGGCTCGACGCCGAGGCGATCACCCGCGTGCAGGCCGAACAGGCGCAGGAGCTGGCGCGCCGCCAGGCGGTCTATCTGCGCGGACGGTCGCGCCCCGATCCGCGCGGGCGCGCGGCGATCCTGGTCGATGATGGGCTCGCCACCGGCGCCTCGGCCCGCGCCGCGCTGCGCGCGCTGCGCCGGCAGGGGGCCGCGCCACTGGTGCTGGCCATCCCCGTCGCCCCGCAGGACAGCATCGACGAACTGGCACCCGAGGCCGACCGGATCGTCTGCGCCGAGATCTGTCCGATCCCGCGCGGCATCGGCGGCTGCTACGAGGATTTCCACCAACTCGACGACGACGAGGTGCTGGCGCTGCTGCAAGCCGGCCGAGGGGAAGCGACGCCATGACCGGCATCCCCGCCACCGGCATGCCGGCCGATGCCGTCCTCGCCGCGCTGCTTGACCGCAAGCAGGGCGACCGCGACTGGCGGCGCGGCCGGCTCGCCGTGTATTTCTACTGGCTCGACGAGGAGCTGGAGCGCGTCCAGCAGCAGGCCTACCTGGCCTACTGGACCGAGAACAACCTCGGTCAGCGCGCCTTCCCCAGCCTGAAGTCGCTTGAGGACGAGGTCATCGCCATGGCGCTCTCGCTGCTCGGCGGCGGGGAGCGGGCAGGGGGCACCTTCACCTCGGGCGGGTCGGAGAGCATCTTCCTCGCCATGATGGCGGCGCGGAACCGCGCGCGCACGCAGCGCGGCGTGGCGCGGCCCAACATCGTGCTGCCGAACTCCGCGCATCTCACCTTCGACCGCGCGGCGGAAGCCCTCGGCATGGAGGCGCGGCGCGTGCCGATCGGCGCCGACCTGCGCGCCGATGTCGCGGCGATGGAAGCGCGGATGGATGCGGAGACCGTCGCGCTGGTCGGCTCCGCGCCGAACTATCCCTTCGGCACCTTCGACCCGATCGCCGACATCGCCGCGCTGGCGGCGCGAAGCGGCGCCTGGATGCATGTCGATGCCTGCGTGGGCGCGTTCCTCGCCCCCTATGTGCGCCGCCTGGGCCACGACATCCCGCCCTTCGAGCTGAATGTGCCGGGTGTCACGTCGATGTCGGCCGACATCCACAAGCACGGCATGGCGCCAAAGGGGGCTTCGCTACTGCTGGTGGCGGATGCCGCCGATCGCGAATGGCACAAGTTCGAAAGCTGCGCCTGGCAGCGCGGGCCCTATGCCGCCTACACGACGCAGGGCACGCGCCCGGGCGGCGCGGTGGCCGCGGCCTGGGCGGCGATGAACCACCTCGGCGAGGAGGGCTACCTGCGCTGCGCGCGTCTGATCATGGAGGCCAAGGCCATCATGACCGCCGGCATCGCCGCCATACCGGGCCTCGGGATCCTGGCGCCGAGCGACCTCGGCATCTTCGTCTGGCGTGCGACAGACCCGGCGCTCGACATCGCCAAGGTCGCCGCCGCACTGGACGCCGAGGGCTGGCTGGTCGGCCGCCAGCAGGAACCGGACGGCATCCACCTGCACCTCAACCCGATCCATCGCGAGGTGGCGGGCGAATACGTGGAGGCTGTGGCGCGAGCCGTGTCGGCCGCGCGCGGCGGACAGACCGGGCGTATCGGCGCCAACGAACGAACCTACTGACCGCTCGCCCCGGCATCGGGAATTGCGTCGCCGCGCAGCGGCTCGGCATCGTCGATCACCAGAAGCCCTTCCGGCTTCAGGACGGCCTTCAGCCGCGCCAGCGCCCGCCGGCCCGCATCCGGGTATCGGCCATCGAGTGCGCCGACGCGCATCGCGAAGGCGAGGTCGAAGGGCGCATCGCCCGGGTCGGGCCGGAAATCCTCGATGGCGCAGTGACGGAAGGCGAGCCGGCCGCTGGCGATCTCGCGCGCAGACCCTGCCATGGCGATGCTGATCGCGCGCGCCGAACGGTCGATGGCAAGGACGCGGCCATGGCCGATCCGATCAGCCACGGCGCGCGCGGCGACACCCGGCCCGCAGCCGATCTCGAGCACATGCAGGCCAGGCCGGAGCGGCAGCCTTTCGACGAAATCCGCGATCCGCTTCGAGATCACGCCCGGCATCTCGCGTCAGAGGAACTTGTCGACGACATCGGTGGAGGAACGAGCTCCGATCGCATCGAAATGCGCATCGAGGAACTCCTCCGCCTTCGCCGCGCCCAGCGCGCGTAGGTGGCGAAGGAAGCCCATGCTGGCGTTCAGCTTCGACGATGCGTTCAGCGCCGCCAGCTCCGCCTCGGCGTCGATGGTGTGGATGAAGCAGCGCAGGTGCTTCTCCTTCGGCAACTGCCCCTGGTCGATCAGGTCGGTCACGAAGCGGATCATCCGCATCTCGCGCATCAGGGATGAATTGAAGGCGAGCGTGTTCATCCGGTCCACGATGGCGCGGATGTCGCGCGGCACCTCGGGGATGTTCACCGGGTTGAGCTGTACGATCAGGATGTCCGGCGCGCCGCCCATGTAGATCAGCGGGAAGATCGGCGGGTTGCCGCAATAGCCGCCGTCCCAGTAGTGCTCGCCGCCGACCTCGACCGCCTGGTGCAGCAGCGGCACGCAGGCAGAGGCCATCACCGCCGCCGCGCTCATCTCCGCGCGGTCGAAGACGCGCAGCCGCCCGGTCAGCACGTTGGTCGCGCAGACGAACATCGCGGGGCCGGCGGCGGCGCGCAGGCGCGCGAAATCCACCACCGCCTCGATGTGCTCGTGCAGCGGGTTCACGTTCGCCGGGTTGAACTCGTAGGGAGAGAACTGCCGCTGCAGCACGTCGGCGATCCGCCAGGCCGGCGAGAAATCCATGTTCCCCGGGCTGAACATCAGGTCGAGCGGCGTGGGCTGCACAGGCGAGAAGGCGGCGATGTTGCCGATGCCCTCCCAGAACACGTCGAGGCGCCGCTGCGCCTCGGCCGGGCCGCCGGCGATCAGCCCGTCGACCAGCACGGCGGCATTCATCGCCCCCGCGCTGGTGCCCACCACGGCCTCGATCTCGATGCGCTCATCCGCCAGCAGGCGCTCCAGCACGCCCCAGGTGAAGGCGCCATGCGATCCGCCGCCCTGCAGCGCCAGCTTGATCCGCTTGCGGTTCGCCTGCGCCATCGCCGTCCTACTTGCTGTCGAGCCGCGTCACCGGTGACCAGCCGGTCGGCGGTTCCTCGGGGAAGCGCGTGAGGCGCGCGGCATAGGCCGCCACCAGCGGGTCCTGCGCCGGGTCGCCGGCCTCGCGCAGGGCAGCGCGCGCGGCGGCGAACTGCCCGGCACGGAAGCGACGGATCGCCTCGCCCCAGGCCGGCAGGCGCACGACCAGCCCGCGGTCGGCGACCAGCGGCGCGTCCTTCGCGTCGGCGGCGACCGACAGGCCCACCAGCTCATGCACTTCGACCGGATCCTGCGTGCCCTTCGCGAGCACCAGGTCCACCGGGCGGAACACGAAGCCGCTGCCCGCGCCGATGCGCGTCGCCTCGCTCACCAGGATCTGCGTGCCGTACATCTTGTTCATGCCCTCGAGCCGCGAGGCGAGGTTCACCATCGACCCGATCGCCGTGTAGGCCATGCGGTCGGAGGACCCGACATTGCCCACCACCGCATCGCCGGTGTGGATGCCGAAGCGCGTGTGCAGCCGTGGCCAGCCGCGCGCGGCGAATTCCTCCTCGAGGCGCAGCGTCAGCGCGCGCGCGTGAAGGGCCGCGCGGCAGCCGTGCAGCGCGTGGGCGAGGTCGCGCTTCGGCGCGTTCCAGATCGCCATCACCGCATCGCCGATATACTTGTCGATGGTCGCGTGGTGCTCCAGCAGGTCGTCGGTCAGCGACTGGAAATAGGCGGAGGTGATGCGCATCAGCTCCTCCGGGTCCATGTGCTCGGCGATGCTGGTGAAGCCCTGCACGTCGGAGAACATCACCGTCAGGCGCCGGCGCTCGCCACCGAGTTCCGCCTCCGCGCCCTCGGCCATCAGCTTGCGCACCAAGTCGCGCGGCACATAGACGCTGAACAGCCGCAGCGCGGACTTCATCGCGCCCATCGTCTCGCCCAGCGCCGCCACCTCGGCCGTGCCGCCCGGGGGCGCGAGCGGCGCCGCGAGGTCGAGCCGGCGGATCGCCTCGGCCTCGCGGCCCAGCCGACGCAGC
>NZ_JACADR010000199.1 GCF_016106005.1 Roseomonas rosulenta | reverse complement strand
GCCATCCGCTGCGCGCAGGGGCAGGCCGAGGCCGGTGGCGCCGAGCTGCGCCTCGTCGCGGCCCGCCATGTCGATCGCCGCGCGCAGCGCCGCCGTCTCCTCCGGCCGCCCGGCAGCCAGCCGCCCGCCCTCGCTGCGGATCGGCCGGCCCTGCGCCATCATCGCCCGTGCCGCGGCATTGGCGTGCAGGATGCGCCCGCCCGCGCCCAGGATGCCGATGCCCAGGCTGAGCCGGTCCAGGGTATCGGCCAGCGCCTCGGCGACGACGGCGCGCGTTTCGAGCAGATCGGCGATGGTCACGGCACGCCGCGCATGGGGCGCGAGCAGGCGCATCGCCTCGATTTCCCGCGCACCCGCGGGGCCGACATCGACATGGCGCGCCACGCCCCATTGGCCGACCCGCCATCCATCGCGCAGCACCACCGTGCTGACCATGTCGCAATAGCCCAGCGGCAGCGCCCAGGCCCGGTAGAAGCGGCTGTCGAGGAAGCCCGGCGGCGCGTCGCTGCGCATCACGAAGGGTACGTCGTCGTCGCTGCGCACCAGCACCGCGCGCTGCATGGCGGCGGACTCCTCGCCATATCGCTCGCGCAGTTCTGCGGTCGCCTCGGGCGGCTCACCCCAGCCGCGGGCGAAGCTGTGCGCCCCGGTGTCGAAGTCCACGACGTAGAGCTGGCTCGCGACGAAATCGAAGCTGCGGCAGACGCGCTCCATCGCCACCGGCCACAGGTCGGTATCGAGGGCGCAGTCATAGATGGACCCGATCAGGTCCGAGAGGGTTGCGGGCGTCGGACGCATCACGCGACCGGATGTCGCCGGGCGACCGCCTGTGGGTGATTCATCGCGTCGTCTCCACCGGGTCCGACGTGGCGTGCCCGGGCACAGTGCCAGAAACGGGCCGCATCCTCGAAAGAATTTCAGTCCTGCTCCGGGACGTCCGATGCCGGCAGGTATGCCACGGCCGTGCAGACCGGGTTCCGAAGGGCCCCATGCCCCGCGGCCGCCTCGCCCGCCTTCCTGCCCTGGCCCGTCGCAGCCTGTCCGTGACGTGTTCGGCGCGCGTCATCCGTTCGGAGGATGCCGGCGACCCTTCGGAACCCGCAACGTCCTGCCGCGCCGCGCCCGGCGTCGCGGCAGGAGAGCACGCATGATCCAGGCCTTCCTCCTCCTCCTGGCGCTGCAATGGCTGGGCGACCTCGCTGCCGCCGCGCTTCGCCTGCCCGTGCCAGGCATGGTCCTGGGCCTTGGCGCGCTGGCGGCGCTGCTGGCGCTGCGCGCCCATCGGCACGGCGCCGCGCGTGCGGTGCCCGAGGGACTCGACGCCGTCGCACGCGGGCTGCACGCCAATCTCGGGCTGCTCTTCGTGCCCGCGGGCGTCGGCATCCTGGGCCACGGCCGGCTGCTGGCGGCGGAGGGGCCGGCGATCCTCGCCGCCATCCTCGGCTCGACCGTCATCGGCATCGCGGTGACGGCGGCCGTCGCGGCCCTCGCGCCGCGCGCGGCGGCGAAGGAGGCGGCGCGATGACCCCTCCGCCGCTCTGGGCCTTGGCGCTGACCCTCGCCGCCTATGCCGTCGCCATGGTCGTCTGGCAGCGTGGCCGTCGTCATCCGCTGCTCAATCCGACGCTGCTGGCCATCATCCTGGTCGCGGGCGTCCTGGTGACAGCGGGTGTCGACGTGTTCGACTACCAGCGCGACGCGGGCGCGGTGCACCTGCTGCTGGGCCCGGCGGTGGTCGCGCTGGCGGTTCCCATCCACCGCCACGCCGCCCTGCTGCGGGCGCGTGCCGCGACACTCGTCGCCGCATTGCTGCTGGGGTCGGCGGCCACGATCGCCGCGACCATCGGCATCGCGGCCTGGCTTGGCGTCGGGTCCGTGACGCTGCGCTCGCTGGCGCCGAAATCCGCGACTACCGCGGTCTCGATGGCGATCAGCACCGGGATCGGCGGCGGCGCCGCGCTCACCGCCGTGGTCACCATCCTCGCGGGCATCGCCGGTGCCGTGCTGGGTCCGGCGCTGCTTGACGCCCTGGGCATCCGCGATCCGATCGCGCGGGGCTTCGGCATCGGCGTCGCGAGCCACGGCATCGGCACCGCCCGCGCCTTCCAGGACAGCGAGGCCGCCGGCACCGCCTCGGGCCTCGCGATGGGGCTGAATGCCGTGCTGACCGCGGCCCTCGTGCCGCTCGTCCTCGCCCTCGTGAGCCTTTCCCCCCTGAGCCTGAGAGGAGATGTGCCATGAACGGTCCGTGCCGCTTGTCGCTGCTCGCGGCCCTGATGTCCGCGCCACCTGCGCTTGCGAACGAATACGCGCGGTTCGAATCGGTCGTGGTGGTTCCCGCCACGCGCCCGGGGGAGGCTGCCGGCTGTGCCTCCAGGGCGTTGCTGAACCTGCCGCCTGCCTGGCGCGCGGGCGATGCGGCGGTGGTCATGCTGGCGCCCTGGCGGACCCCCGATCCGGCCCGAGACAGGCTGGTCGCCGCGCTGCTGTTCGAGGAGGCTGCCGTGCTCGAGCTCAGCATCGAGCCCTGCCCGGCGGCCGAGACCCCCGAAGCCGTGGACCCCGTGCCTGAGGCCTTCGGTGCGCTTTCCGCGCTGCGGCGCTTCAGCGGCGCCGGCCTGGTGGTCGCGATCGGCTACGGAGCCGTCGCGCGGCGGATTCTGGACACGGTCGCGGACCACGAGGCTGGCGGCCGACTCGGTTCTGATGGGCCTCGCTTCGCGGCTGCCGCAGCCTTCGACGGAGGTGCGCCCGCCTTCGCGCTCGGTGCCGCGCAGCCGCCGCGCGAACGGTCGCCGGTACGGCTCGGCATGCTCTGCGATGCGCTCGGCAGCGTCGCCGGCGAGGTGGCGGAGGGCCTGCGCGGCGGGCCAGAGTCGGTAGCGGCGGCCTGCCGCGTCGCCTTCGGCGTGCCGATGCCGAGCCATGCGTCGGCGCGCCGCGAATGAGGCGCGATGCACGCCGGCGAGGACACGCCGTGCTTCCCGGTTCCCCTCAGCGATTGCGCCCGCTGCATGTGCTGGTGGCGGCGATGCTTGCGATGTTTGTCTATGCGACGATCGCCAGGGACGACACCTCAGGCCCTGCGCTGCCTGTCCGATGGCCGTCGTGCTGGCTGGCCGCGCCGATGGAGCTCGCGCCCTTCGCCTGCGGCGAGCATGGCGCGCTGACGGCGAGCGCCGGCGATTGATGCAAGGCGCGCGTCGCTGCCCGGGCGACGCTTCGCGCAATGCCCAGCGGCCCGCCCCTGCGCGCGCTTGCCTCCGGCGGCGCCGCGGCGATGATTGGTGCTGGCGGTCGGGGGTCCAGCAAGGGCCTGACCGCAGGGGAGAATGGCATGAGGCTGCGGGACAAGATCGTGGTGGTCACCGGCGGTGCGTCGGGCATCGGGCGCGCCATCGCCATCCTGTTCGCGCGCGAGGGGGCGCGCGTGGTGATCGGCGACGTGACCGAGACACCGCTCGAAGGCGGCGCGCCGACGCGCGCGGTGGTCGCGCAGGAGGGCGGCACGCTGCGCTTCCGCCACTGCGACGTGACGGCGTGGGATGATGTCGAGGCGCTGGTCGGCAGCGCCGTGTCGGAATTCGGCCGGCTCGACGTCATGGTCAACAACGCCGCCATCCGCGGCGAGGGCAGGCCGCTGCTGGAGACTGCCGAGGCCGACTGGGATCGCGTCATGGCGGTGAACGCCAAGGGCGTCTTCTTCGGCTGCAAGGCGGCGGTGCGGCAGTTCCTGGCGCAGGAGCCGGTGGGCGAGGTGCGCGGGCGGATCGTCAACATCTCCTCCCAGCACGGCATGGTCGCGGCGCCGGGGAAGATCGCCTATGGCACCGGCAAGGCGGCGGCGGCCTACATCACGAAGCAGGTCGCGGTGGACTATGCGAGGCAGGGCATCGTCTGCAACGCGGTGGCCCCCGGGCGCATCCTGACTGGGCGGCCTGCCGGGGCGGGCACGGATGCGATGGAGTATTCCGTGATGCGCACGCCCATGCCGCGGCTCGGGCGCCCCATGGACGTCGCGCAGGCGGCGCTGTTCCTCGCGAGCGAGGAGGCGACCTTCCTCACCGGCCACAACCTGCTGGTCGATGGCGGCTGGATGGCCTTTTGATCAGCGCAGCACGAAGTCGGTCAGCACCTCCGGCCTGAAGGCCAGGCCGTGGCCCGGCGTCTCGGGCGCGGTGATCATGCCATTCGCGATCTTCGGCAGGCTGACGAAGACATCGTCCAGCAGGCCCATCTGCTCGGCCCAGATGCCGTTCGGGATGCTGGCGAGCAGGTGCACGTTCAGCTCGGGGAACAGATGCGGCGCGATGGTCACGCCATGGGTGTCGGCCAGCGTGGCGATCTTGCGCAGTTCCGTGAAGCCGCCGCGCATCGGGTCGGGCTGCAGGATGGGGATGCGCGCGCCCTCCAGCAGCGGCAGAAGGTCGGCGCGGCCGAAATGCGTCTCGCCGCCCACCACCCGCATGTCGAGCATCTGCGCGCAGCGGAGATAGCCGGCGTAATCGTCGGCCAGCACCGGTTCCTCCAGCCAGTAGACGTCGTGTTCCTCGAACTTGCGGCCCATCGTGATGGCCACATCGGCGGACCAGCCCATGTTCACGTCGATCATGATGTCGATGTCGGGGCCCAGCGCCTCGCGCATGCGCCGGACGTTGTCGGCGTCGGTGCGCAGGTCGCCGACATGCGCCACCTGCATCTTGATGGCCTTGTAGCCCTGCGCGACGTAGTGCTGCGCCTTGGAGATCATGCCGTCGCCGCGAGCGCCGCGGAAGCAGCCACTGCCATAGATCGGGATCTCGCTGCGATAGTGGCCCCACAGGCGGTGCAGCGGCAGCCCGGCCGCCTTGCCCACCACGTCCCACAGCGCGATGTCGATGGCGGATTGCGCCATCATCGCCACGCCGCCCCGGCCGCCGGTCAGCGTCGTGCGCCACAGGTCATGCCAGATCGCCTCCACCGCCGTCGCGTCGCGCCCAATGATGCGCGGCGCCATCGCCTCGGCGATGCAGGCGCCGATCGTGCGTTGCAGCGGCAGGTTCAGCAGGTGCAGGTAGCCCATGCCCGTGATGCCGGCCTGCGTCACCACCTCGACCACGACCAGGTCGCGCATGGGGCCAAGCGCATGGCCGGCGAGCCAGGGGTCCTCCGGCCAGGGCATGCGCAGCAGGGTGGTGCGCACCTCGCGGATGGTCAGGTCGGCCATGGCGTTCTCCTCCGTTGGGCAAGCCTGCGCGTACCCCGTCCGGGCGGCAAGGCCGTTGCAGACGCTGCGCGGCACCGCTAGTCACCGGGCATGCGCGACCTCTCACGCCAGGCGGTGATCGACAGGCTGCGCCAGGACCCGGCCGTGGAGGTCCTGGTGATCGGCGCCGGCATCAATGGCGCGGCGGTGTTCCGCGAACTGGCGCTGAACGGCGTGCGCGCGCTGCTGGTCGATCGCGGCGACATCGCCGAGGGCGCCTCCTCCGCCCTGTCGCGCATGGTGCATGGCGGGCTGCGCTACCTCGAGACCGCGGATTTCGCGCTGGTGCGCGAAGGGGCCACGGAGCGCAACCGGCTGCTGCGCAACGCGCCGCACCTGGTGGGCCCGCTGCGCACCATGGTGCCGCTCTATGACCGCTGGGGCGGCGCGCTGACGGCGATCGGCCGCTTCTTCCGCCGCCCGGTCGCGGCCGGGCGGCGCGGCGCGGTGCTGATCCGTGTCGGGTTGATGCTGTACGACTGGCTCGGCCGCCGCGAGCGCACCATGCCGCGGCACCGCATGCTCGCGCGCGAGGCCGCGCTCGCTGCCATGCCGGGGCTGACGCGCAGCATCACCGCCGCGGCGGAATACTGGGATGGCTGGGTTGTGCATCCCGAACGGATCAACCTCGAACTGGTGCTGGACGCGCTGCACGACGCATCGCAGGCCGAGGCGCTGACCTACGCCGCGGTGGAGGGCTTCACCGCCGAGGGTGTGACGCTGCGCGACACCACGACGGGCGAGGCGCTGCGCGTCGCCCCGCGAATCGTCGTCAACGCCGCCGGCGCCTGGATCGACCGCGTCAATGCGCCGATGGGCATCAACCAGCGCATGATCGGCGGCACCAAGGGATCGCACCTGGTGATCGACCATGACGGTCTGCGCGACGCGCTCGGTGGCGCGATGCTGTATTTCGAGGCGCCGGACGGTCGCACCTGCATCGTCTTCCCGTTCCTCGGCAATGTGCTGCTCGGCACCACCGACATCCGCGTGGAGGATGCCGACGGCGTGCGGTGCACCGAGGAGGAAGTCGACTACCTCCTCGGCGTGCTGAAGCAGGTGCTGCCCGATGTCACGATCGGGCGCGAGCACATCCGCTTCCGCTATGCCGGCGTGCGCCCGCTGCCGCATGTGGATGCCGCGACACCCAGCCTGATCCCGCGTACGCACAGCCTGGTCGCGAGCGAGGCCACGCCCGAGCGCCCCTTCCCGGTGCTGTCCATGGTCAGCGGCAAATGGACCACCTTCCGCGCCTTCGGCGAGCAGGCTGCGGATGAGGTGCTGCGCCGGCTCGGCCGCATGCACAGCACCGGCACGCAGGCGCGCGCGATCGGCGGCGGCGCGGCGTTCCCGGCCGATCGCGCCGCCTGGCTGCGCGACGTGGCAAACGAGACCGGCCTGCCGCAGCCGCGCATCGACGCGCTGCTGGCGCGCTACGGCACGCGCGCGCGCGACGCGGCGAAGGCCATCGCCGCCGGTCCCGACGCGCCGTTCGCCAGCCTGCCCGACCATTCGACCGGGGAGATCGCGTGGATCGCGCGAAGCGAGCTGGTGACGCACCTGTCCGACGTGATCCTGCGCCGCACCCTGATCGCGTTGCGCGGGCAGGCGAGCGAGGAGGCGGTGCGCGAGGTGGCGGCCGCGCTGGCCGATGCCCTCGGCTGGTCGCGCGCGCGTCGCGCCGCGGAGGAAGCGGCAACGCTCGCCCTGCTGCGCGACCGCCACGGCGCGGGTCAGCCGTTGAACGCCACGCGCCCTGTCTCGGCGATGTCGTAGCCGCCCATCCGGTTCGCGCGTGCCGCGAAGGCGGCTCCTCTCGCAAACGCCAGCAGCGCCTGGAGCGGCGGGTCGAAATAGTCGCGCCGCGCCATCACGAGGTCGAAGCGCTCGCGCAGCAGCGGCACGAAGTGCAGGCCGCGCGACGCGGCCTCCGCGCGGATGCCGAAGCCGGCCTCGGCGCGGCCCTCGGCGACCGCTGCGGCGACCTCGTCCTCGGCCAGCGCGGGGTCGGGCAGGAAGGTCAGCGCATCGAGCCTGAGCCCCGCCTCGTTCAGCAGGTGCACGAGCAGCAGGTGGCTGCCGGCGCGGTTCTGGCGGCCGACCACGCGCAGCCCGGGCCGCGCGAGGTCGGCCACGCAGGCCAGCCCCAGCGGATTGCCGGGCGCCAATAGCAGCCCCTGGTCGCGCCACGCCCAGGTGATGCCGACATGCCCGCCCGGGCCGAGCACCTGGCGCACCGCCGGCGCATTCCAGGCCCCGCTGTCGGGGTCGACCACATGCACCGCCGCCGCCACCGCCTGGCCCGCCGCCAGCACCTCAAGCCCCTCGAGGCTGCCGCCCGCGCGCAGGGCCAGGCCGCATCCCGATTGCCGCACCGCCCAGTCCAGCAGCGGGTCGTGGCTGCCCGCCAGCACCGGCGGCGGCACGGCGCGGTGCGGTGCCTCCGCGCCATCGGCGCGCGCCAACAGCCAGCGTTCGAGTTGCGCCCGCGGAAACACCCACTTCCCGCCGAGCAGCGCGGCGGGCACCTGGCGCCCGCGCGCCAGGTCGTAGAGCGCGCGCTCCGACAGCCGCAGCCAGGCGGCCGCCTCCTTCAGGGTCAGGACATCCGGCAGCATCCGGCAGATGCTGGCATTCCGTATCGGAAGGTCAAGGCCGGATCGCGTTGACGATACCGTCTGCCATACGCATGTGGTGCTGGGCAGGGAACGGGCGCGGCATGCGACGGATGGACGGAACGAACGGGCCAGGGGCGGCGGGGCGCTGATGCGCGCGCCGGACACCATCCTGCCGCTCGAAGCGCGTGGCCTGGGATTCGCGGCGGGCGCGCTGCGAATCCTTGCGGAGGTGTCACTCACGATCGGGCCGGGTGCACCCACGCTGATCCTTGGCCCCAACGGCGCCGGGAAATCGACGCTGCTGCGCCTGCTGCACGGGCTGCTGGCGCCGAGCGAGGGGCAGCTCACCTGGGCGGGGCAGGACGCGGCGCGTCGCCAGGCGATGGTGTTCCAGCGTCCGGTGCTCCTGCGGCGGTCGGCCTTCGCCAATGTGGTCTATCCGCTGCGTCTCGCGGGCGTTCCGGCGCCCGAGCGCGCGCGCCGCGCAACGGCGGCGCTCGAACTGGTCGGCCTCGCGGCGCTGGCCGACCGCGCG
>NZ_JACADR010000198.1 GCF_016106005.1 Roseomonas rosulenta | reverse complement strand
ATCAACGACCCGAGGGGCGCGGACGAGGCGGCGCGCGTGGCACTCGCCGTCAACCGCAACCCGAGCCCCGCGGCGCGGCTCGCCATCGCGGGCGCGCTGCTGGAGGCCGGGAACGAACAGCAGGCCGCCGCACTGGCCCGCGGGCTCGAGGCCGACCCTTCGCTGCCTGTCGAGGCGCGCCGCCAGGCCGATGCGCTCATGGCCGGCGTCGCGGTGCGCGCCTCCGACCGCGCGAACGAGGCCGGCGACCAGGCGGCGGGCTACGATCGCCTGCGCCCGGTGCTGGCGCGCAACCCGGACGACCCGGCGGCCAACCTGGCCCTGGCGCGGCTGCATGCCGGCGCGCGGCAGCCGGCGCAGGCGCAGGCCATCGCGGAATCCGTGCTGGCGCGGGACCCGCGCAACCTCGATGCGCGCGCCGCGGCGGTCGATGCCGCGATCGCCGGGCGCGACTTCCGCCGCGCCGAGGACCTGATCGACGAGGCGCGCGTGCTGGCGCCGAACGAGGCGCGGGTCTCGCTGATGCAGGCGCGGCTCGCGCGCGCACGCGGCGACAATCGTGGCGCGCTGGTTGCCGCCCGTCAGGCGCAGCAGCAGCGCGAGGCGCAGGTCGGCTCGGTCGTGCCGATGGGCTTCGCCACGGCCGGGCCCAACCCCTTCCGCGGCAGCGGCACCGGCATTCCCGGCGCCGCGCCGCCGAGCGACCCGCTGCTGGCCGAGATCGGGCGCGAGGTGGAGGCCGCGCGCGAAGGCGCGGCGACGCGCTTCTCCGTGCTGCCCACGGTGCGCGGGCGGTCGGGCACGCAGGGGCTCGACCGGCTCGAGGAGGTGGCGCTGCCGATCGAGGGGTCCTTCTCCCCGCGCGGCATCGGCGGGCGCGTGACCGCGAGCGTCTCGCCGGTCACGATCAATGCGGGCACGCTGCCGGCGGACCTGGTTTCCCTGCAATCCTTCGGCGCTAACCCGATCGCCTACCCGGGCGGCATGCGTCCGCCGCGCGACGATGGCGCGAGCGGCGTTGCGCTGGGCCTGTCCTACCAGCGCGGCTGGTTCCGCGGCGATGTCGGCAGCTCGCCGATCGGCTTCCGCTTCCCCACCGTGGTGGGCGGGCTCGAGGTTGCGCCGGAACTGGGCGGCGGCTTCCGCCTGCGCGTGGCGGGCGAACGGCGCGCGGTGACGGACAGCCTGCTCTCCTGGTCGGGCCAGCGCGATGCGCTGACCGGGGAGACCTGGGGCGGCGTGGTGCGCACCGGCGGGCGCGCGCAGGTCGAGTATTCCACCGGCCCGGCGAATTTCTACGCGGGCGGCGGCTATGCGGTGATCGACGGGCAGGGCGTGGCGGACAACAGCCGCGTCGAGATGGGCGCGGGCGGGTCCTTCGCCCTGGTGCGCCGCCCGGACGAGACCGTCACGGTCGGCATGGACCTGGTCTACTTCGCCTATGACCAGAACCTGCGCTTCTTCACGCTGGGCCATGGCGGGTATTTCAGCCCGCAGGACTACACGGCGGTGAACATCCCGGTGGAATGGCGCGCGCGGTCCGGGGATTGGCGCTGGCGGCTCGGCGGGTCCCTTGGCTACGCGGTCTGGTCGGAGGACAGCACGCCGGTCTTCCCGACCAATGCCGGGCTACAGGCGCAACTGGCCTCGCGCGTCGGGTCGAACCCGCAGATCTTCGCCTTCTACCCCAGCAAGAGCGAGGCGGGCGTGATCGGCAGCCTGCGCGGAGACGTGGAATACAGCCTGTCGCGCGACCTCGTGCTGGGGGCGACCCTGCGATACGACCGCTCGGCGGATTGGAACGAGGCGCGCGGGACGGTGTATGTGCGCTACGCACTGCCGGATTAGAGCAGACGCCGATCAGGCGTAGCCGCCCGATCGGGTGAAGCTGCCCGCGAAAACAACAGGCTAGAGACGTTGCCGTGAGCCAAGGCGAACCGGAACGGCTCCAGCGTTCCGCGCAGTCGAGGCCGGCGCCGTCTCGGCGGTATGCGCATGCCGCGTGTGCGGATTGCGTCACGCTCGCGATTGGACATCCATGCCGGACCCGCAGGGGCACGATCCGGCAATTGGCGGCTGGCCGGTGCGATTCATCATTCAACAAAATAGTTGACTAATCTGCGGCCAGGCCTACATTCAACCGTATGGTTGAATTAAATTCCCCCCAGCTCGATGCGGTCTTCCACGCCCTCGGCGATGCCACCCGCCGCCGCATGCTGCACGACCTGGCGGCCGGCGAACGCAGCGTCGGCCAGCTGGCCGAACCCTTCGCCATGTCGCTCGCGGCCGCGTCCAAGCACATCAAGGCGCTGGAGAATGCCGGGCTGATCCGCCGCGAGGTGCGCGGGCGGACGCATCTGTGCCGGCTCGACCCCGGCCCGCTCGCCGGCGCGCATGGCTGGCTGCGCTTCTACGAGCAGTTCTGGACAGACCGGCTGGACGTGCTCGAACGGCTCCTCCGCGCGGAGGATGCCGCCAAACCACCCACCCCCGCAGGAGACGACCCATGAACGACGTTGCAGTCATCGACAGCCACGGCGTGCTGATCGAACCGACCACGCTGATGATCCAGCGGCACCTGCCTGGCCCGATCGAGCGCGTCTGGGACTACCTCACGCGCAGCGACCTGCGCCGCCAGTGGCTCGCCGCCGGGGAAATGGCGATGCAGGTCGGCAGCACCACCGAACTGGTGTGGCGCAACGACGACCTCACGGACCCGCCCGGCGAACGGCCGCCCGCCGCCGACGCCGAACACCGCATGGCAGTGCGCATCACCGAGGTCGATCCGCCGCGCCGCCTCGCCATCACCTGGGGCAGCACCGGCGGCGTGACCTTCGACCTGGCGCCGGCGGGCAGCCGCGTGCTGCTGACCGTGACGCATCATCGCGTGGCCGATCCGGCGATGCGCCTGAGCGTGAGCGCCGGCTGGCACGCGCACCTGGACGTGCTGGTCGCGCGGGTGTCGGGCGAGGAACCGGGGCCCTTCTGGGACGCCTATGCCCGCCTCAAGCAGGACTACGCGCAGCGCCAGCAGGCGTGATCCGGCGGCGGATGCCGGCGCCCCCGGCCCGCGGAGCAGGCCGGGCGCGTCGGCCCCGCCAGGCTTCGGAAGGGCCGAACCGATGCGGATTGCGCAACGCGCAATCCGGGAGCGCACAGCGCGACCGCGCTCAATGCGCCCGTCGCCGCCAGTGCACCGGCGCATGGCGCGAAGGCGAGCCGGCCGGATGGCCGGCGCACGCCGTTCGAGGGCGCGAAAAAACTACGCCGCTTTCCGCACCGCGCGGACCGCCTCGGCCAGCGCGCGCACCTGGTCGAGCACCTTGCGCACCGCATCCGGCTTCGCGCGACCCTGGTCGTCCAGGTTCGCCGCCAGCGTGTCGATCAGCGCCGAGGCCACCACCGCGGCATCGGCGATACGCGCCGCTTCCGCCGCCTGTTCGGGCGTGCGCACGCCGAAGCCGATCGCGATCGGCAGCGTGGTATGCGCGCGCACGCGGGGAATGGCGGCGGCCAGCGCCTCGCTGGTCGCGCTGCGCGTGCCGGTGATGCCGGTGATCGCGACGTAGTAGACGAAGCCCGTGGTCGCCGCGAGCACGCGCGGCAGGCGTTCGTCGCCGGTGGTCGGCGCCACCAGGCGGATCAGATCGAGGCCATTGGCCTTCGCCGCGGGCTCGATCTCGTCGGCTTCCTCGGGCGGCACGTCCACCACGATCAGGCCATCGACGCCCGACGCCGCGGCATCGGTGCAGAAGCGCTCCACGCCATAGGACAGGATCGGGTTGTAGTAGCCCATCAGGATGACCGGCGTGGCGTCGTCCTCGCGGCGGAAGTCGCGCACCATGGCGAGCGTGCCGGCCAGCGTGGCGCCGGCCTTGAGCCCGCGCTGCCCGGCGCGCTGCACGGTCGGGCCATCGGCCATGGGGTCGGTGAAGGGCACGCCGATCTCGATCAGGTCCGCCCCTGCGCCGGGGAAGCCACGCAGGAGCGCCATCGAGGTGGCGGGGTCGGGGTCATAGGCTTCGAGGAAGGGAATGAGCGCGCCGCGCCCCTGCGCCTTCAGCGCGGCGAAGCGCGCGGCGATTCGAGAAGACATTTCCTGACCCTCAGACGGCGGGCGGCCGGCATCCGCCGGCCTTGCCTTCGCGCCATGCGCTGGTGCGCCCGGCGCGGCGGATGGATTGTGCGCGGTCGCGCGCCGCTTGGTGCGGGGCGCGGGTCACATCGTCACTCCAAGGTGCTTCGCCACGGTGAAGATGTCCTTGTCGCCGCGGCCGCACATGTTCATCACGATCAGCGTCTCGGGCGGCAAGGTGGGCGCGAGCTGCATGACATGCGCCAGCGCATGCGCGGGCTCGAGCGCGGGGATGATGCCCTCGAGCCGCGAGCACAGCTGAAATGCCTCCAGCGCCTCGGTGTCCGTCGCGCTCACGTACTGCACGCGGCCGAGGTCGTGCAGCCAGGAATGCTCGGGCCCGATGCCGGGGTAGTCGAGCCCGGCGCTGATGCTGTGCGCCTCCAGGATCTGCCCGTATTCGTCCTGCAGCAGGTAGGTGCGGTTGCCGTGCAGCACGCCAGGCCGGCCCTTGGTGAGGGAGGCCGCGTGCTGGTCGGTGTCGATCCCGTGGCCCGCCGCCTCGACCCCGCGCATCTGCACCGAGGCTTCGTCGAGGAAGGGATAGAACAGCCCCATGGCGTTCGACCCGCCGCCGATCGCCGCCACCAGCATGTCGGGCAGGCGGCCTTCGGCGGCCATCATCTGCTCGCGCGTCTCCTCGCCGATCACCGACTGGAAGTCGCGCACCATCATCGGATAGGGGTGCGGGCCGGCCACCGTGCCGATGCAGTAGTAGGTGTCGTGGACATTCGCGACCCAGTCGCGCAGGCCCTCGTTCATCGCATCCTTCAGCGTCGCGGCGCCGGAGGTCACGGGTACGACTTCAGCGCCCAGCAGCTTCATGCGGAAGACGTTGGGCTGCTGGCGCTCGACGTCGGTGGCACCCATGAAGACCGTGCAGGGCAGGTCCATCAATGCACACGCAGTCGCGGTGGCGACACCGTGCTGGCCGGCGCCGGTCTCGGCGATGATGCGCGTCTTGCCCATGCGCTTGGCAAGTAGGATCTGGCCGAGCACGGCGTTGATCTTGTGCGCGCCGGTGTGGTTCAGCTCGTCGCGCTTGAAGTAGACCTTGGCGCCGCCGAGGTGCTTCGTGAGGCGTTCCGCATACCACAGCGGGGATGGCCGGCCGACGTAATGCGTCAGCAGCCGGCGCCATTCCGCCATGAAGGAGGGGTCGCGCTTCGCCTGGTCATAGGCGCGCTCCACCTCGAGGATGAGAGGCATCAGTGTCTCGGCCACGAAGCGGCCGCCGAACTGGCCGAAGCGGCCGCGGGCATCGGGGCCCTGGCGGAAGGAATTGGGCAGGGGCTTGTTCAAGGGGATCTCTCGGCGTTCCCAGGAGGCACCCCGTTTAGCCGATAGCCTGGCGCCCGGCCATAGACGGCGATGCAGGACGGGCACCGCGGATCTCCGGCCGCCGGATGCGCATTCCCGCAAGATGCGGCAGGCCGCCGCCGGCGCCATGCCCTATCCCTGCGCACCGAGGAGGGCGCAATGACCAACGCGACGCTCGAACGTTATCTCGCCCGGATGCGACGGGTGCTGGACCACATCGACCGGCACATCGACGACGAGTTGGACGCCGAGGCGCTGAGCGGCGTGGCGGCCTTCTCGAAATACCATTTCCACCGGCAATTCACGGCAACCGTCGGGATCTCCCTTCACCGCTACGTTCAGCTGGTCCAGATGAAGCGCGCCTCCTACAGGCTGGCCTTCCGCGACGGCGCCACCGTCACGGGGGTCGCCCTGGACGCCGGATACCAGACGCCGGAAGCCTTTGCCCGCGCCTTCCGGCAGCGCTTCGGACAGGCGCCGAGGGATTTCAGGTGTGCCCCCGACTGGGCGTCGTGGTTGCTGGCCCTGCGGCCACTCAAGGATGCGAGGACCATCACCATGCAGAACGTCTTCACGCCGGATCAGGTGCGGATCGTCGACGTCCCGGACACGATGGTCGCGGTGATGCAGCATCGCGGCGATGCGGCGCGGCTCGGCGCGACCATCCGGCGCTTCATCGCCTGGCGCCGCGCCGCCCGATTGACGCCGGGGACCAGCGCCACCTTCACCATCTTCCACAACCCCGAGCCGGCGCGGCCCGAGGACTTCCATGTCGATCTCTGCGCCGCCACCCGGCGGGCGATACCGGCCGGCCCGCATGGCGTGACGCCGGGCGTCATTCCCGGCGGCCGCTGCGCGGTGCTACGCGTCATCGGATCAAGCGACGACCTCGGCCCCGCCGCGACGTTCCTCTATCGCGACTGGCTGCCGTCGAGCGGCGAGGAGGCGCGGGATGTCCCGCTCTATTGCCAGCGCCTGACCTTCTTCCCCGACGTGCCGGAGCACGAGGCCGCAACCGACCTGTTCCTGCCGCTCCGGTAGGGCCGCGGACCGACCGGCGCCCCGAGGCCGCACCAGGTGCTCACCGCACGCGCACGTCGATCACGTTCGTCTTCATGAAGCCCGAGACCTCGCCCACCGCGCGGCCACGGAAGGCGGCGTCGCCCTGGATCTCGGTGCCCAGCGTGCGGCAGGCGGCGCGGGAGCGGACGAAGGCGTCGACCGTCGCCTCGGTCGCGCCGACGCGGAACAGCGACACGCCCGAGATCCCGGAGGCACGCTCCCGCCACAGCCCGTCCGGCCCCTGCTGCCAGACGCAGCGGGTCAGGTTCTCGCCCTGCGGGTCGGCACGCACCGGGCCGGGCGGGTCGTCGAAGCCGTGCCGGGCATTCTGGTAGGTGTTGATGGTCACATTGCCCCCGGCGGCGCGCAGGAAGGATGTCAGGTCGTCGCAGGCCGGCTTGCCGGTCCGGTTGTCGCGGCTGCCCACCAGCACCAGGATCGGCCGCCGCGCCGTGTCGCGATTGCCCATCCGGTAGGAGCAGTCCGGCGCCACCGCGGCGAAGGCCAGGAAGCGGGCCGCATCGGCCGGACGCCCCTGCGCCACCGAGGTATGCGCCGCCAGGATGGCGCCGCCCCCGCCGCCCTGGCCGAAGCCGACCAGGCCGACGCGCCGGCGGTCGATGCGCGGATGCTGCACGGCGGCATCGAGCGCCCCATAGGCGTCGAGCGCGAAGTCGAGTGTCGTGAAATAGGCGCGCTCCGTCGGCGGACGGGACGGGTCGATGCTGCGCGAGGTGTAGTGGTCCAGCACCACCACCGCCGCACCCATGCCCTTCAGGGCATTCACGTAGTCGGTGAGATGCGCGTCGCGCTTGCCGCGCACGTCATGGGAGAGGATGACCAGCGGCACGCGCTCCGTCCCCTCGGGCAGCCACAGCTCGGCGCCCATCGGCTGGCCGCCGGAGCCCGTGTAGAGCAGCGGATCGGGCCGCGGGCCGCTCGAACAGGCGGCGGCGATCAGCACCAGGAGCAGCGGCAGCAGGCGGCGCATCGGTCGGTCCCTCCCTCGGGGGCGGCATGTTCCGACGACCGCGCGCCGGGCGCAATGATCGGCGTCGCATCCCGCGTGACGGGCCGGTCCCGTCAGGCCCGCGCGGCGGCGATGAAGGCGCGGATCAGCGCGGGGTCCTTCACGCCGCGCGCGCGCTCGACGCCCGAGGACACATCCACCCCCGGCGCGCCGGCGGTGCGGATCGCCTCCGCCACATTGTCCGCCGTCAGGCCACCGGCCAACAGCCAGGGGCGCGGAATGTCGCGCCCGGCCAGCAGCCGCCATTCGAAGGGCTGGGCGTTGCCGCCGGGCAGCGCGGCCCCCGGCGGCGGCTTGGCGTCGAACAGGAAGCGGTCCACCACCGGGGCGAAGGCCTCGACCGCGGCGAAATCCTCGGGCGCGCCGATACCCAGCGCCTTCATCACCGGCAGGCCGAAGCGCGCGCGGATGGCGGCGGCGCGTTCGGGAGTCTCGGTGCCCTGCAGTTGCAGGATGTCCAGCGGCAGGGCGGCCAGCACCGCGGCGATGGCATCGTCCGTTGCATCGACGAACAGCCCGACCCGCTTCGGACCGCCGGGGCACGTGGCGGAAAGCGAAGCGGCCTCCGCAGGCGTCAGGTATCGCGGCGAAGGCGGGAAGAAGACGAAGCCGACGTAGTCCGCGCCCCCCTCGGCGGCGGCTGTGAGTGCGGCGGCATCCCGGATGCCGCAGATCTTCACCTCGGCGGGCATGGGCTCAGCCGGCCAGTTCGGCGGCGATGCCGGCGGCGGCGGCGGCCGGGTCCGGGGCGCCGGTGATGGGGCGGCCCAACACGATCCAGTCGGCGCCGGCGGCGACCGCCTCGGCCGGGGTCGCGACCCGCGCCTGGTCCCCGGCGGCGGATCCGGCGGGCC
>NZ_JACADR010000197.1 GCF_016106005.1 Roseomonas rosulenta | reverse complement strand
CGCGGCGGGGTCGCCGGCGCGGGCGCGCAGGCAGCCGGGCCCGGCCGAGTTCCATTGCGGAAACCCGCCGCCTGCCGCGGCGCCGAGCACGATGGCGCGCAGCGACACCTTGACGATTCTTCCCTGGAAAACCCGGGGCGACAGGCCCCGGGGTCAGTCCGGTCCGGGCCTCAGGCCTCGGCGCAGGCGTAGCAGTTGATCTCCATCGCGACGGAGACTTCGGTCACGCGGGGCTTCTTCCAGGCCATGATGTCACTCCCAGTTGCGGGCGCCGCGGAGGTGCGGCGCTGCCGCCAAGGTCGTGCGGGCCGGCCCGGCGGTCAAGGGCCGGCAGGCCTCCCGGCGCCCCCGGCCAGGCCCGCGCATTTCCGCCCGGCGGGAAAATGCTCTACGCGGCGCCCGTGGCGGCGCTTTGGCCGCGCGCGTCCGTCGGGGACAGGGGTGATGGCAATGAAGGTCGCGGTCGTGGGCGCCACCGGCGCGGTGGGGCGGGAGATCATCAAGACGCTGGCCGAACGCCGCTTCCCGGTGGACGAGGTGGTGGCGCTGGCCTCCGGGCGCTCGGCGGGGGCCGAGATCTCCTTCGGCGAGAAGACCGTGCTGAAGGTGCGCGACCTCGACCGCTACGACTTCGCGGGCACGGCGCTCGGGCTGTTCTCGCCCGGTGCCGCGGTCTCGGCGGTGCATGCGCCGCGGGCGGCCGCCGCGGGGTGCCTGGTCATCGACAATACCTCCCAGTTCCGCATGCAGCTCGGCGTGCCGCTGGTGGTGCCCGAGGTGAACGGGCGCGTGCTGGCCTCGCGGCCGAAGACCGGGATCATCGCCAACCCCAACTGCTCGACCATCCAGATGGTGCTGGCGCTCAAGCCGCTGCACGACATCGCGAAGGTGAAGCGCGTGGTGGTGGCGACCTACCAGTCGGTCTCGGGGGCGGGGAAGGAGGCGATGGACGAGCTCTGGTCCCAGACCCGCGGCGTCTTCGTGAACGACCCGCCCACCCCGGAGCAGTTCACCAAGCCGATCGCCTTCAACGTCATCCCGCATATCGACGCCTTCATGGAGGACGGCTCGACGAAGGAGGAATGGAAGATGGCGGTCGAGACGCGCAAGATCCTCGACCCCGACATCCAGGTGGTGGCGACCTGCGTGCGCGTGCCGGTGATGATCGGCCATGGCGAGGCGGTGCATGTGGAATTCGAGCGCCCGATCACCGAGAAGCAGGCGCGCGACGCGCTGCGCGAGGCACCGGGCATCACCGTGATGGATCACCGCGAGGATGGCGGCTACGCGACGCCGATCGAGATCGCCGGGGAGGATTCGGTCTTCGTCTCGCGCATCCGGCGCGACCCGACGGTGCCCCATGGCCTCGCCTTCTGGTGCGTCGGCGACAACCTGCGCAAGGGGGCGGCGCTGAACGCGGTGCAGATCGCCGAACTGGCGCTGCGCAACGGCATCATCGCCCCCGCCTAGCAGGCCAGGCGAGCACCAGCCCGCCGGCCGCGATCAGCGCGCAGCCGCCGATCGCCCAGGCGCCGGGCAGGCGCGCGAAGAGCAGCGCATCGAGCCCCAGCGCGAAGACGATGCGCGAATAATGCCACGGCGCGAGGCCCGAGACCTCGGCCCGGCGTACCGCGCCGGCGATGCACAGCAGTGCGGCGGTCTGCACGGCGGCGTAGAGCACCGCCAGCGCCATGTCCGCGGCACCCGGCGCGCGCCACAGCCAGGGCATGGCAGGGCCCAGCAGCACCACGCCGGCCAGCGCGCCCTGCAGCGTCGCGTCCCATTCATCCGCCGCGCCGCGGATGCGCCGCGTCATCACCTGGTACAGCGCATAGGTCAGCGCGGCCGCCACGGGCACGGCGGCCGCCCAGGTGAACAACTCCCCGCCCGGGCGCACCACCACCAGCATGCCGGCGAAACCCAGCGCCACGGCCACCCAGCGGCGTGGCGCGACGCTCTCGCGCAGCACCAGCGCGCCCAGCACCACCAGGATGATCGGCGCGGTGAACCCCAGGGCGGAGGCTTCGGTCACCGGCACCAGCGAATAGCCGAGCACGGCGAGGCAGGTGGAGAAGATCAGCATCGCCGCAGCGAGGCGCTGGTCCATCGCACGCGGTGGCGCGAGCAGCCGGCGCACCGCCCCGCCCGGATCGGCCGCGACCGCGAGCCACAGCCCCCAGCCCGCGAGCACCAGCGCTGAGCGCAGGAAGGTGATCTGCACCGGATCCAGCGTGGCCGACATGATCTTCGCCAGCGCGTAGCCCAGCGTGTAGAGCAGCCCCGCCGCCAACGTCAGCAGCACCGCGAGCGTGGGTTGGCTCATCGCCGGTCCGGGTAGTCGCGCCCGGGCCGCGCGCGATAGGAGGGCAGCGACCAGCCGGTCAGGATGGCGGCCGCGCGCGCCCCGAAGGCGAGCAGCCCGCCGGCCGAGATCGCCGCCACGCGCCCGAGCCCGGCCTCGTGCAGCAGCACGAAGGTGAGCGCCCCCAGCGCCGCGGCGGTGGCGTAGATCTCGCGGCGCAGGATGAGGGGCACCTCGGCGCAGGCGATGTCGCGCAGCAGCCCGCCGAAGGTGGCCGTGATGGTGCCCATCAGCACCGCGACCCAGGGGCTGGCGCCGGCGCGCAGCGCGGCCTCCGCCCCCAGCACCGCGAACAGGCCGAGCCCCACCGCATCGGCCCAGAGCAGCACCACGAAGCGGCGTTCCACCAGATGCGCGGTGAAGAACACCAGCAGCGCGAGTCCCGCCGCCAGCCCCACCATGCCCGGCACCTTCAGCCAGAAGACCGGCAGGTTCAGGATGACGTCGCGCACCGTCCCGCCGCCGAAGGCGCACAGGCACGCGATCAGGATGAAGCCCACCGGGTCGAGCTGCTTGCGCGAGGCAGACAGCGCGCCCGCCACCGCCAGCACCGCCACCGCCGCCCAGGTCAGCGCTGCGAGAAGATCGTCGAAATAGGCCACGCCGGCGCGATGCGCCCTATTCGGCCGGTGCGGGCACGGTGCGCCGGCTGCGCGCCTCGGCCTGCGCAGAGCCGGCGCAGAGCAGCGAGGCCGCCAGCAGCCCGGCCACCACCGGCAGCACCAGCTGCGGGTAGCCCATGTCGATGACGAAGCCGAGCGGCACCGGCGTGATCGCACCGCCCAGCGGCAGGCCCGAGGAGACGAAGCCGAAGACCTTGCCGACCTGCCCCGGCGGCGCGGCATCCTTCAGCATGACGTCGCGCGGCGTGCGCGAGGCGCCAAGCGCGAGCCCGCCCACCAGCCCGACCACCGGCAGCAGCAGTTCAGGAATCGGCAGCAGGCCCAGGGCGAGGATCATGGCGATCGCGACCATGGTCAGCACCACCACGAAGCCGATCAGGTTGCGCTTGGTCTTGTCCACGATCCAGCCGCCGACCAGCGTGCCGGCCGTGGCCCCGACCATGTAGCCGGTCAGCACCATGGAGGCGACCGCCACCGGCGTGCCCCACAACTTGCCCAGCACGGTGATGACGAAGGCCTGGATGCCCGACCCGGCCATCGAGGACAGCATGAAGAAGCCGAAGAACAGCAGGATCGGCCGCGAAAGCAGGATCTCGCGCCCCGAGGGCTCGTCCCCGGTCTTCGCGGGCTTGGCCTGGTCCCGCAGGATGCGCGACTGGACCAGGATGGCCGCCACCACCGGCACGCCGAGCAGCCCAACCAGCAGCAGCGCCCCGCGCCAGCCCATGAGTTCCGCGAGCAGTGCCACCACCGGCGGCGCCAGCGCGAAGCCGAGGTTGCCGGTAAAGGTGTGCAGCGCGAAGGCGCGCCCCATGCGGCTCTTGTCGATCGACCCCGCCAGGATGGCGTAGTCCGCCGGATGGATCACGCTGTTGCCAACGCCCGACAGGATCGCCAGCAGCCAGATCGCCCAGATGCCCGGCGCGAAGGCCATGGCCGAGATCGACAGCGCCATCAGCAGCGTGCCGCCCACCAGGAAGGGCCGCGCACCGTGCCTGTCCACCAGGAAGCCGACCGGGGTCTGCAGCAGCGCCGTGGTTCCCGACATCAGCGCCACCGCGAGGCCGAGCTCGGCGAATGACACGCCGAATTCGGCGCGCCAGAGCAGGAACAGCGGCGGCAGCGTCAGCACGTAGAAATGCGACAGGAAATGCCCGGTGCCGATCAGCGCGATGATGCGGGCGTCCTGGCTGGTGGGCGCGGTGGCAGCGGCGGTCATCTCGGCCCCGTGTGGCGTGCGTGGCGCATCTCACCCAGGATGACATGCCTCCCGACGCTGGGCGCATGGTGCTGTCCCGTCAACGCCCGCCCCGGGTTACAATGCAGCCATGCGAATGACGCGGAGCATCGCCCCGGTCCCCCCGCCCCGGGTCGGCGTGCGGCCGGATCGCGCGGCGTGTGGCGGCCGCCAGACGGTGCGGGGCCTGGGTCTTCTCCGACCGACCGGCGCGGCGCGCGCCGTCCGTCTGGGCATGGAACAGCGTCAGGCAGATTTGACGCTCTGCCGCGCCGCACCATACAAAGGCGCCCGTTCAAGGCCGCGGTTCCCGGCACGGGAGCCGGGACACACGGCCGCCTGGAGTTCGGACCCATGTCCAAGACTACCGATGTGCGGGAGGCCGTGATGGTCGGCCGCCGTTCGGACGGCTCGCTCGTCCGCCGCCCGCTGTCGCCACACCTGCAAGCCTACGACATGCTGCAGATGACCAGCGCGCTGTCGATCACCCACCGCATCACGGGCGTCGTGTGGTCCATCGGCATGGTCTTCCTGGTCTGGTGGCTTGCCTCCGCCGCCTCCGGCGAGGCGTCGTTCGGCGGCGCGCAGTGGTTCTTCGGGTCCCTCTTCGGGATCCTCGGCCTGATGGCCCTAACGGCAGCGGCCTGGTACCACACTCTGGCGGGGCTGCGGCACCTCTACTGGGACAGCGGGCGGGGCTTCGACCTGCCGACCACCTATGCCACCGGACGGATGGTGCTGATGGGCACGGCGGGGCTGACCGTGCTCACCTGGCTCATCCTGTTCGTTACCTGGATCTGAGTGCGATGTCCCAGCCCACGCTCCGCACGCTTCGCTCCCCGCTCGGCCGCGCCCGCGGCATGGGCTCGGCCAAGGGAGGCACGCATCACTGGTGGATGCAGCGCGTCACCTCGGTGGCCCTGCTGCCGCTGACCCTCTGGCTGGTGTTCAGCCTGGCGCGGATGCCGGACAGCACCTGGCAGCAGGCGACCGCCTGGATCGGCCGCCCGTTCAATGCCGTGCTGCTGCTGGCCTTCCTGGCGGCGGCCTTCCACCACACCGCGTCCGGGCTGCAGGTGGTGATCGAGGATTACGTGCGCGGCGAGATGGCGCGGATGGGCTCGCTGCTGGCGGTGAAGGGCATCTGCGCGCTGCTGTGGCTGGCGGGTTCGCTGGCGGTACTGCGGATTGCCGTGTGAGCCCTGGCGGGATGCTGGGGAACGCCCAAGTGGCATGAGGAACACGGCGCGGGCCGGAGGGCATCTTCCCCGCCGCGCGGAACGGATGAGACGGGTGCGATGAACGCGATCAGCAAGCCTTCCAACGGCGCCTACCGCATCGTGGACCACACCTATGATGTGGTGGTGGTCGGCGCCGGCGGCGCCGGGCTGCGGGCGACCTTCGGCATGGGCGCGGCGGGGCTCAAGACCGCCTGCATCACCAAGGTCTTCCCCACGCGCAGCCACACCGTGGCGGCGCAGGGCGGCGTCGGTGCCGCGCTCGGCAACATGGGCGAGGATGACTGGCGCTGGCACATGTACGACACCGTGAAGGGGTCGGACTGGCTCGGCGACCAGGACGCGATCGAATACATGTGCCGCGAGGCGGTGCCCGCGATCATCGAGCTCGAGCACTACGGCGTGCCGTTCTCCCGCACCGAGGACGGCAAGATCTACCAGCGCCCCTTCGGCGGCCACATGACGCATTACGGCAAGGAACCCGCGATGCGGGCCTGCGCCGCGGCGGACCGTACCGGCCACGCCATCCTGCACACGCTCTATCAGCAGTCGCTGAAGCATAACTGCGAGTTCTTCGTGGAGTATTTCGCCCTCGACCTCATCATGGACGATGAGGGCGTGTGCCGCGGCGTGACCGCCTGGTGCCTCGAGGATGGCAGCATCCACCGCTTCCGCGCGCAGACCGTGGTGCTCGCCACCGGCGGCTACGGGCGCGCCTATTTCTCCTGCACCTCGGCGCATACCTGCACGGGCGATGGCGGCGGGATGGTGCTGCGCGCCGGGCTGCCGTTGCAGGACAACGAGTTCGTGCAGTTCCACCCGACCGGCATCTACGGCTCCGGCTGCCTGGTGACCGAGGGCGCGCGCGGCGAGGGCGGCTACCTCACCAACTCCGAGGGCGAGCGCTTCATGGAGCGCTATGCGCCCACGGCGAAGGACCTCGCCTCGCGCGACGTGGTCTCCCGCGCCATGTCCATGGAGATCCGCGAGGGCCGCGGCGTGGGTCCGCTCAAGGACCACATCCACCTGCATCTCGAGCACCTGGGCGCGGACATCCTGCACGAGCGCCTGCCCGGCATTTCCGAGACGGCGAAGATCTTCGCCGGCGTGGACGTGACGAAGGAGCCGATCCCGATGCTGCCCACGGTCCACTACAACATGGGCGGCATCCCCACGAACATCCATTGCGAGGTGCTGAACGCGACCGCCAAGGACCAGGACCGCGTGGTCCCTGGCCTGATGGCGGTGGGCGAGGCGGCCTGCGTCTCCGTGCATGGCGCCAACCGGCTCGGCACCAATTCGCTGCTCGACCTCGTGGTGTTCGGCCGCGCCGCGGCGCATCGCGCCGCCGAGACGATCCGCCCGGGTGCCTCCCAGCCGCCGCTGCCGCCCAAGGCGGGCGAGGCCTCGCTCGACCGCTTCGATCGCGTGCGCAACGCCAAGGGCAGCACCAGCGTGTCCGAGCTGCGCCTCAACATGCAGCGCACCATGCAGACCCACGCCGCGGTGTTCCGCACCACGGAACTTCTGCGCGAGGGTGTGGAGAAGATGGACAAGGTCGCCGCGGGCTATTCGGACATCAAGATCGCCGACCGCTCCCTGATCTGGAACTCGGACCTGGTCGAGGCGCTCGAGCTCGACAACCTGATCGGCAATGCGCTGACCACCATCCACGGCGCCGATGCCCGCCACGAGAGCCGCGGCGCGCATTCGCACGAGGACCATCCGGACCGCGACGACCAGAACTGGATGAAGCACACGCTCGCGCGCGTGGATGACAAGTACGCCGTGAAGCTCGACTACCGCGACGTGAAGATGCGCACCCTCACCAACGAGGTGCAGGTCTTCCCGCCCAAGGCGCGCGTCTACTAAGGAACCGACCGATGGCCACCTTCACGCTTCCGAAGAATTCCACGGTCGGCGAGGGCCGCACCTATCCCGCGCCCGCGGGCGCGAAGAACGTGCGGTCCTTCCGCATCTACCGCTGGGACCCGGATGGCGGCGCCAATCCGCGCACCGATACCTACGAGATCGACCTCGACCAGTGCGGGCCGATGGTCCTCGACGCTCTCATCAAGATCAAGAACGAAGTCGATTCCACCCTCACCTTCCGCCGCTCCTGCCGCGAGGGCATCTGCGGCTCCTGCTCGATGAACATCGACGGGCTGAACACGCTGGCCTGCCTCAAGCCGATCGAGGAAGTGAAGGGCGACGTGCGCATCTCGCCCCTGCCGCACATGCCGGTGGTGAAGGACCTGGTGCCGGACCTGTCGCAGATCTACGCGCAGCTGCGCTCCGTCGAGCCCTGGCTCAAGGCCGACACGCCGCCGCCGCCCGATGGCGAGCGCCTGCAGTCGAAGGAGGAACGCGCGAAGCTCGACGGGCTGTGGGAATGCATCCTGTGCTTCTGCTGCTCCACCGCCTGCCCGTCCTATTGGTGGAACGGCGACCGCTACCTCGGCCCCGCCGTGCTGCTGCAGGCCTATCGCTGGATCGCCGACTCGCGCGACGAAGCCACCGGCGAGCGGCTCGATGCGCTCGAAGACCCGTTCAAGCTCTATCGCTGCCACACCATCATGAACTGTACCCGGACCTGCCCGAAGGGGCTCAACCCGGCGCAGGCGATCGGCGAGATCAAGAAGCTGATGGTGGAGCGCCAGGGTTGAGCGGCGGGCGGTGAGCCCGCCGCCCACGGTCCGCGACATCACCGGCCTTCTCGCGCGCCATGCCCCGGGCGCGCGCCGCCTTCTCACCGCCTGGTCCGGCGGCCATGCCGTGCCGCTGCTGCATGCGGGCCGGCAGGCCGGCGCCGACTGGGTCATGGCGATCGCGCCCGGCCCGGGCGGGCTGCAGGCGCTGCGCGACCGCCTGCCGCAGGATGCGCTGCTGCACCTGCGCGAACGCGCCCCCCTGCCCGACCCCGCCACGGCGCTGCGCCAGG
>NZ_JACADR010000196.1 GCF_016106005.1 Roseomonas rosulenta | reverse complement strand
GCCCCGATGCGCCGCGGCGGCGCGCGCGGGTCAGCCGCCGCGCGCCGCCTGCAGCCGATCGATCTCCGCCACCAGCCGCGCGGTCGCGGCGTGCAGCGCGGCGGGCCGGCCTTCCAGTGCCGCCAGCGTGCTGGCCGCCACAACCTTGCCCAGCTCCACCCCCCACTGATCGAAGGGGTTGATGCCCCAGATCGCGCCGAGGCACGCCACCTTGTGCTCGTACAGCGCGACAAGCTGCCCGAGCGTCGCGGCGTCAAGCCCCGGCAGCAGGATCACGTTGCTCGGCCGGTCGCCGGTGAAGACCCGGTGCGGCGCGATGGTGGCGATGCGCGCAGGCTCGGCGCCGGCGGCCTGCATCTCGGCGCGCACCTCATCGAGTGATCGGCCGACCAGCAGCGCCTCGGCCTGCGCCAAGCCATTGGCCAGCAGCTTGCGGTGGCTGTCGGCGAAGGGATGGTCGGGATTCGCCACCAGGATGAAGTCCACCGGCACCGGCGTGGGGCCCTGGTGGATCAGCTGCATGAAGGAATGCTGCGCATTGGTACCCGGCTCGCCGAACACCACCGGCCCGGTCGCGCGGGCCACGGCCGCGCCATCGAGGCCGACGGCCTTGCCGAGGCTCTCCATCTCCAGCTGCTGCAGATGCGCCGGGAAGCGCGAGAGCCGTTCGTCATAGGGCAGCACGGCACGCGCCGGGTAGCCCAGGACATCGACGTGCCAGACCTCGGCCAGCGCCAAGAGCAGGGGCAGGTTGGCGGGCAGCGGAGCGGCGGCGAAGTGGTCATCCATGCCACGGGCACCGGCGAGCAGGCTCTCGAAGGCCGGCCAGCCGAGGGCCAGCGCCAGCGACAGGCCGATCGCGCTCCAGAGGCTGAAGCGCCCGCCCACCGTGTCGGCGAAGCCGAAGACGCGCTCCGCCGGGATGCCGAATTCCGCCGCCGCCGGCAGGTTGGTGGACAGCGCGGCGAGGTGCGCGGTGCCGCCCTCGCCAAGTGCCGCGACCAGCCAGGCGCGCACCAGCGCGGCGTTCGCCATGGTCTCCTGCGTGGTGAAGGTCTTGGACGCCACCAGCACCAGCGTGCGCGAGGGGTCGAGCCTGGCGCGCAGTTCCTGCCAGGCATGGGCATCGACATTCGCGAGGTAGTGCGCGCGCATCGGCGCGCGGGGCGTCCAGAGTGCGCGCGCCACCATCGCGGGCCCGAGGTCCGACCCGCCGATGCCGATGTTCAGCACGTCGGTGAAGCGCTCCCCCGTCGCGCCGCGCATCGCCCCGCCATGGACGCCGGCGACGAAGGCCGCCATGCGCGCCAGCGCCGCCTGCACGGAAGGCTCGGCGCCGCCGCGCTGGGCGGCGTGCATCGCGGCCCGGCGCTCGGTCGGGTTGACCACCGCACCGGCCAGCATGCGGTCGCGGAAGCCCGGGACATCCGTCGCCCGCGCCAGGTCCAGCAGCGCGTCGAGCACCTCGTCCGAGATCGACGTGCGCGACAGGTCGAGCAGCATGTCGCCGGCGCGATGGGTGAAGCGCGCCGCGCGGTCGGGGTCGGCGGCGAACAGCGGACGGATGGCGCGCGCACTCGGCCGACGGCCGAGTGCGAGAAGCGTGGACCAGGCAGCGTCGATGGCGGGGCTCGGCATGGTGGTTCCCGGCGGCGAGGACGGCAGGTGCGACACTGCCACAGCCTTGGCAGCACGCGCAGGTTGCACCACAACAGCGCCATGTGGCGCCGTCGTGGCATCCTCGCCCTCGTGACCCTGCCGGCCGCGGCGCAGGCCGAGCGGCTGCGCCCCGTGGCCGCCGACGGCGCCGAGGGTGCCGCGCTGGTGCCGGCGCTGCGCGGCGGCGGACACGTGCTGTTCTTCCGCCACGCCGACACGCGCGGCGAGAATTGCGACATCACCTACCGCGTGGGCGACCGGGCGGGGCAGCGCAACATCTCGCCCGCCGGGCGCGCGCAATCGGCGCGGATCGGGGCGCGCCTGGCCGAACTGCGCATCCCGGTGGAGACGCCGGTGCTGGCCGGGCCGGTCTACCGCGCGCGCGACACCGCGGAGGCCGCCTTCGGCGCCGCGCGGGTTGTGGTGACGGAGAGTCTTCTGGCGGATGATTTCTCCGGCGCGCGTCTCGATTGGGTGCTGGCGGAGCACCGGCGGCTATTCTCGGCGCCGGTCGCGCCGGGGACGAACCGCGTGCTGGTGGGGCACCGCACGCCGGCCATCATGGTGGCGGGCGATGCCGTCGGCGGGCGGGCCTTTCCGGAGGGCGGGGCGCTGGTGATCGCGCCGCGGGGGGCGGACGGGTTCGCGGTGCTCGGGATCATCGAGTTCGCGCCGCTGCCGGGCGGGGGGTTCCATCATTGCGGATGATGAACTCGCGGCGCGGCGATCCGGCCGTGTTCGACCCGGCATGGCGCAGTTCCACGCCCGGAAAGGGCATGCGCGGCGCGCCGTTGACGTCGGTCGTGACCTCCGTGTCCGGGGCCGCGGTATCGAATTCGATATCCTTCCCGCTCGCCTGGGCGGTACAATTCCGGTCACATTCGCCAAGGTGTGAAGCCGCATGCGGTGCCTCCCGGCGATACGGCGGCTGCAAGCCGCGCTGAGCTTCTTTGCATGGGTCGCGATCGGCCCGCCGTCCGCGCTCGGCCAAGGCACCGGCAGCTTCGGCGACCTTTCGCTGATGTGGGTGAGGCCGACCGGAACGACGCCGATCCCCTGTGCCCGCCTGCTTGTGCTCGATGCGCCGCGGGACTGGATGCCTGGCGACGCCGCGGCGGTGCTGCTGCGCGGCCAGGATGCGGCGCCGGCGCGCCCGGTCGTCGCCGCGCTGCTCGCACAGCAGGTGGCGGTGTTGGAGTTTCCCTCCCGCGGCGCCGAGGGCTGCACGGTCGCGCGCGCCGGCCGGGTGGAGGAGGCGTTCGGTGCGCTCCGCGCGCTGAGCCTCGAGGCCGGCGCAGGCATCGTCATCGTGATCGGCCTCGGCGAGGACGCCGGGGCGGCGCTGCGCACCACGGAGGAGGCGGTGGCCGCGCAGGCCCTCGGTGCCGACGGGCCGCGCGCCGCGGCGGCCGCGGCGGAGGATGGCGTGGGCGGCTGGGATTTCCGGGCCGGCAGGATGCCACCGGCTGCCGAACACTGGCAGGACCGCGTGCCGCATCTCTGTGCCGCGCTGGCCGGACGCGCGGCGCGCGCGGACGAAGCGGCTTGCCTGGCGGCACTGCTCGGCACGACGGGCGGGCCGATGGCCTCGCTGCCCGGGCGTCGTTGAGGGATCGCCCTCGAACCCGACCCATGCCGCATTCCGAACCCGGCCACTGGCCTGCTTGCCGGCTAGGCCCACCGATCGCCGCAGGTCCCGGATCGGGCGGCTGCCGGCTTTCCCGAGCGCTGCCTGGCCCGCGCGCCAGGCGGGGCGGGGCGGGGCAGGGCCGCGGCGCTTGACGCCCCGCGCCGGCGCTCCCCATAAACCCGCATGGCCTGGGACATCCACGCGCGAATTAGGTTCCCGGTCCTCCGCTGAGGGCCGGGTCAGACCGCGCGCATTCCCCACGACCCGCCGCCAGGCCCCGGAACCCCCCGCGGCCGGCGGACCGAGACAGGCACCGATGAACGACAGCCCGACCGAGGGCCGCGACTACCGCGGCACCGTCTTCCTGCCGAAAACCTCCTTCCCGATGAAGGGGGACCTGCCGAAGCGCGAGCCCGCCATGCTGGAACGCTGGGCGCGGCTTGGCCTGTGGCAGCGCCTGCGGGAACAGTCCAAGGGGCGCGAGAGCTTCGTGCTGCATGACGGCCCGCCCTATGCGAACGGCAACCTCCATATCGGGCACGCGCTCAACAAGATCCTGAAGGACGTGATCAACCGCGCGTCGCAGATGGCGGGACACGACGCGAACTACGTGCCCGGCTGGGACTGCCACGGCCTGCCGATCGAATGGAAGGTCGAGGAGGAATACCGGGCGAAGGGCAAGGACAAGGATGCGGTGCCGGTGCTGGATTTCCGCGCCGAGTGCCGCGCCTATGCGCAGCACTGGCTGGGCGTGCAGTCCGAGGAGTTCCAGCGCCTGGGTGTGGCCGGCGACTGGGCCGACCGCTACGCGACGATGGATTTCGACTCCGAGGCGATGATCGCCGGGGAGATCGGCAAGTTCCTGCTGAACGGGTCGCTCTATCGCGGCCTGCGGCCGGTGATGTGGAGCCCGGTCGAGAAGACCGCGCTGGCCGAGGCCGAGATCGAATACCACGACCATGTCAGCCCGACGCTGCACGCGAAGTTCCGCCTGCTGAAGGCGGCGGCGGAGGACCTGGTCGGTGCCGATGTGGTGATCTGGACCACCACGCCCTGGACGATCCCGGGCAACCGCGCCGTCGCCTATGGCCCCGAGATCGACTACGCGCTCCTGCATGTGGAGGGTGTGGCCGAGGGGTCGCTGCTGAAGGTGGGCGACCGGCTGCTGGTCGCGCTGCCGCTGCTGCCCGGCTTCGAGAAGGAGGCGGGCGTCGGCGCGCATTCCATCAAGCGCGTGCTGAAGGGCGCCGAACTCGAAGGCGCCATCGCCGCCCATCCGCTGCGCGGCGCGGGCTACGACTTCGACGTGCCGCTGCTGCCGGGCGATTTCGTCACCACCGAGGCCGGCACCGGCTTCGTGCACATCGCGCCCGGCCATGGTGAGGACGACTTCAATCTCGGCCGGCAATTCGGCCTGCCGATCCCCGAGACCGTCAACGACGACGGCACCTTCACGCATCACGCGCCGGGCTTCACCGGCCTGCATGTGTTCAAGGCGCATACGGCGGTCTACGAGGCGATGCGCGCCGCCGGCACGCTGGCGGCGACGGGGAAGCTCACGCATTCCTACCCGCATTCCTGGCGGTCCAAGAAGCCGGTGATCTTCCGCGCCACGCCGCAATGGTTCATCGCGATGGATGACGGCAACGCCATCCGCGCCAAGGCGCGCGACGCCATCGCGAAGACGCATTTCGTGCCGGAGGCCGGGCGCAACCGGCTCGATTCCATGATCGCCGCCAGGCCGGACTGGTGCATCAGCCGCCAGCGCGCCTGGGGCGTGCCGATCCCGGTCTTCGTGTCCAAGCAGTCGGGCGAACCGCTGCGCGACCCCGCCATCATCGAGCGCGTGGTCGAGGCCTTCCGCACCGAGGGCGCCGATGCCTGGTACAAGCCCGGCGCCGCCGCGCGCTTCCTCGGCCCCGACCGCGACCCGGCGCTGTACGAGCAGGTCATGGACATCGTGGACGTGTGGTTCGAGAGCGGGAGCACGCATGCCTTCGTGCTGCCGCCGCGCGGGCTGCCCTTCCCGGCCGACCTTTACCTGGAAGGGTCGGACCAGCATCGCGGCTGGTTCCATTCCTCGCTGCTCGAATCCGTCGGCACCAATGGCGTGGCACCCTTCAAGGCGGTGCTGACGCATGGCTTCGTGCTCGACGAGCAGGGCCGCAAGATGTCGAAATCACTGGGGAACGTGACCGCGCCCCAGGACGTGATGAAGCAGTACGGCGCGGACATCCTGCGCCTGTGGGTGATGAATTCCGACACCGCGCTCGACCTGCGCATCGGGCCCGAGATCCTGAAGCAGCAGGCGGAACTCTATCGGCGCATCCGCAACACGCTGCGCTGGCTGCTCGGCAGCCTGGACGGGTTCACCGATACCGAGACACTGCCCTATGCCGAGCTGCCGGAGCTCGAGCGCTGGGTGCTGCATCGCCTGACCGAGATCGACGCGCGGGTGCGCCAGGCGGTGGCGACGCATGACTGGTCGGGCGTGTACCCCGAGATCCACGCCTTCTGTGCCACGGACCTCTCGGCCTTCTACTTCGACATCCGCAAGGATGCGCTCTACTGCGACCGCGCCGACAGCCCGCGCCGGCGTGCCGCGCGCACCGTCCTGGACGTGCTGCATCGCTGCCTGTGCAAGTGGCTGGCGCCGGTGCTGGTCTTCACCGCCGAGGAAGCCTGGCTGGCGCGCTTCCCGGAGGAGGACGGCAGCGTGCACCTGCTCGACTTCGTCTTCGTGCCGGAGGGCTGGAAGGACGAGGCGCTGGCGGCGAAGTGGGCGCGGGTGCGGGAACTGCGCGGGGTGGTGACGGCGGAGCTCGAGAAGGCGCGTGCCGCCGGCACGATCGGGTCGAGCCTGCAGGCCGCCCCGACGCTGTTCGCGCCGCGCGAGGACCAGGCGCTGCTGACGCCCGAACTCTGGGCCGAGGTGTGCATCGTGTCCGGCTTCACGCTGCGCGACACGGACGCCGAGGCGCAGGGTCCGAAGGCCGTCTTCCACGCCGCCCCCGGCGCCAAATGCGCCCGCTGCTGGCGTGTGCTGCCCGAGGTCGGCGCCTCCGCGAAGCACCCCACCCTGTGCCTGCGCTGCGAGGACGCCGTGGAGTCCCTCACATGACGGCGGGGTCCGGGGTGACACTGTCGCCCCGGCGGGGGTGCGGCGGCAGCGCCCCCGTTTGGCGCAAGCACCGCGCATCCCCGCCCCGCCGCCTCGCCCGGCGCGCATGAGCCTCCCCGCCGGCCTTTCGGTCGCCACCGCCACCCTCGCCCTTGACCAGGCGCTCAAGGCCTGGGCGCGGCTCGGCGGCATGGCCGAGAATGGCTATGCGCCGCTCACGGATTTCGGCGGCCTCGGGCTCGGCGCCACGCTGGTCTACAATCCGGGCATCGTCTTCGGCATGGTCCTGCCGGATGCCGACCGCCGCCTGCTGGTCATCGTGCTGGCCGCGACCATCGCCTCGGTCGTGCTGGTGCGCATGATCCGGTCCCGCCGCATCGTGCTGAACCTCGCGCGCGGGGCCGTGGTGGGCGGCGCGCTGTCGAACCTGGTGGACCGGGTGCGTGTGGGCGCCGTGGTGGACTATCTGGTCGTGCATACCGGGGCGCAGGTGCGCCTCGTGTTCAACCTGGCCGATGTCGCCATCATCGGCGGGGCGCTGCTGCTGTTCGGTGCCGCGGCCGCCTATGCCCTCGCCTCCGGAAGGACTGCATGAGCCTGCGCCTCGGCCTGCCCATCGCCACCGGCATCCTGGTCGCCGACCAGGCCAGCAAGTGGTGGATCCTCGAGGTCGCGCGCCTGCCCGAGGTCGGCCAGATCCCGCTGCTGGAGGCCGGCCCCTTCGGCCTGGACCTGACCATGGTGTGGAACCGCGGCGTGACCTTCGGGCTGCTCTCGGGCGAGGGCGCCTGGAACCACATCATCCTCGCGCTGCTGGCCGCCGCGATCGCCGGCTTCCTGCTGCGCTGGATGGCGCGGGCCGAGAATCGCCTCACCGCCGTCGCGCTCGGCGCCGTGGTGGGCGGGGCGATCGGCAACGTGATCGACCGCGTCCGTTTCGGCGCCGTGGTGGATTTCGTGGACGCCCACGCCTGGGGCTGGCACTGGTATGTCTTCAACGTGGCGGATGCCGCCATCGTCTGCGGCGTGGTCGCGCTGGTCGCGGATGCCTTGTTCCGGCCGAAAGCCGGGCCTAAGGAGGGGCCATGAGGATGCGCCACACCCCTGTCCTGGTCGCCGCCGCGGCGATCGCGCTTGCCGGCTGCGGGTCGAACACCGCACGCACGCTGGGCCTGGTGCGCGACGCCCCCGATGAATTCCAGGTCACCACCCGCGCGCCGCTCTCCATGCCGCCGGACATGACCACCCTGCCCTCGCCGCGCCCGGGCGCGCCGCGGCCGCAGGAACGCAGCGCGCGCAACCAGGCCGAGGCGCTGCTGGTGCCGGGCCTGTCGCTGGACGACCCCCGGCGCGCGCCTAACCAGCGCAGCACGGTGGGCGAGACGGCGCTGCTGCAGCGCGCCGGCCCCGATGCGCCCGACGACATCCGCCGCCGGGTGGACGAGGAGAGCCTGCGCCTCGACCAGCCCAACCGCGCGCTGACCGACCGCCTGATCTTCTGGCGCGACCCGCCGCCACCCGGCACGCCCGTGGATCCGCAGCGCGAGGCGCAGCGGCTGCGCGAGAACGCGGCGCTCGGGCGCGAGGGCAATATCGGCGAGACGCCGGTGGTGCAGCCGCGCCGGCGCAGCTTCTTCGAGTGGCTGGGGTTCTGAGCGGGTCCTTCTTTGCCCTAGGACGGCGGGCGCCGGCCATCGGGCCGGCTTGACTTCGCGCCCCGCACTGTTCCACCGAGCGCGGCTGACGGGCTGGGCGCGGTCGCGCCGTGCGCTCCCGGATCGCGCGCGGCGCGATCCGATGATTTGTTTGACCCTCAAGCGGCGGGCGCGGCCCATCAGGGCTGAGCGTCCCCGCCCTGCCCCACCCCCGCCCGCCACAATACCCTTCCGTAAGGATGCTTCCCCCCGCCGCAGTGCGGCCCCATCTCCATGCCCATGCCCCGAATGACCCGCCGCACCGCCCTCGCCGCCGCCGCGCTCGCCGCCGCCCCGGCCTCCGCCCG
>NZ_JACADR010000195.1 GCF_016106005.1 Roseomonas rosulenta | reverse complement strand
CGCCGCCCCGCGGCCCCTGCCCTCCCACGCCGTGGCCGCGGCCCCCTTGGAGCCGGCCGGCACGGTGCACCCCCTGCGGCCCGAACGGGTGGCGGCGCGCGCCACGCTGCTGGCCGCGCTTCTGCTGCCGGCCATCGCCGGCGCGCAACCGCTCGACACCCCGCGCCGGCAGCCCGACGGCAGCGTCTTCGTGCCCAAGCCGACGCAGCACCTGCTTGGCCTGCGCGCGGTGACGGCCACGCGCAGCGAGGCGCCGGTCGTGCTGCGACTGATCGGACAGGTCATCCCCGATCCGAACGCCTCCGGCCGCGTCCAGGCCGCCGAGGCGGGCCGTATCGAGCCGCCGGACGAGGGCTTCCCCGTCCTCGGGCAACGCGTCGAGCGCGGGCAGATCCTCGGCCATGTCGTGCCCGTCATCGCCGCCCAGGACCGGGCGGGCGTGCGCGCCAGCATCGCCGACCTCGACGCGCAGATCGTCATCACCGAGGCACGGTTGCGGCGCCTGACCGCGCTCACCGGCACGGTGGCGGCGCGCGAGATCAGCGATGCGCGGGCCGAGCTCGATGGCCTGCGCCAGCGCCGCGCCGCCAACCTGCCCGCCGTCACGGGCCGCGAGCCGATCCTCGCCCCGGCGTCCGGCGTGCTCAGCGTGGTGCGCGTGACCGCCGGCCAGGTGGTCGAGGCCCGGGAGCCGCTGTTCGACATCGTGGACCCCGCGAGGCTCTGGGTGGAGGCGATCGCCTTCGATCCGACGGCGGTGGCGGAGGTGACCGGCGCGACGGCCGTCACCTCCGCCGGCCAGCCGCTGCGCCTCGCCTTCGTCGGGCGGGGCCTTGCCCTGCGCCAGCAGGCGTTGCCGCTGCAGTTCCGCATCGAGGAGGCGCCGGCCGGCCTCGCCATCGGCCAGCCGGTGACGGTGATGGTGCAGACGCCGCGTCGCCTCGCAGGCATCGCCCTGCCGGCCGAGGCCGTGGTGCGCAGCGCCGAAGGCCCGCCCATCGTCTTCGAGATGCCCGGCGCCGAGCGCTTCGTCCCGCGCCCGGTGCGCGTGCAGCCGCTCGATGCCCGGCGCGTTCTGGTGACGGCGGGGCTCGAGCCGGGCATGCGCGTGGTCACGGAAGCCGCCGGCCTCGTCGCCCAGGTGCGCTGATCCCGTGTTCAACCTGATCGTCACGGCGAGCCTGCGGAACAGGCTCTTCGTTCTCGCCGCCGCGGTCGCGCTCATGGTCTATGGCGCGATCACGCTGCAGCGCCTGCCGGTGGATGTCTTCCCGGACCTCAACCGTCCCGTCGTCACCCTGATGACCGAGGCCGAGGGGCTGGCGCCGGAGGAGGTCGAGCTTCTCGTCACCTTCCCGATCGAGACGGCGATGAACGGCATGCCGGGTGTCGCGCGCGTGCGCTCCGTCTCCGGCATCGGCCTGTCCATCGTCTATGTCGAGTTCGATTGGGGTACGGACATCTGGATCAACCGCCAGCAGGTCTCGGAGCGCCTCTCGCTCGTGCGCGGGCAGTTGCCGCCGGGCGTGTTGCCGCAGATGGCGCCCGTCTCCTCCATCATGGGGGAGATCATGCTGGTCGCGATGTACACGGACGGGCGCGCCAGCCCGATGGAACTGCGCGAGCTCGCCGACTGGGTGGTGCGGCCGCGGCTGCTGACGATCCCCGGCGTCTCCCAGGTCATCCCCATCGGCGGCGAGGTCCGCCAGTTCCGCGTGACGCCCGACCCGACGCGCATGACGGCGCTGGAAGTGACGCAGGACCAGCTCCTCGCGGCGCTGCGCCAGTTCGGCGGCAATACCGGCGGCGGCTACGTGGACCAGGCGGGGCGCGAGTACATGATCCGCAACCTCGGCCGCACCGCACGGCTCGAAGACCTGGCGAATGCGCCCGTCGCCTGGCGGACGGGCCAGCCCATCCTGCTGCGCCAGGTGGCCGAGGTGGACTACGCCGCGCGCCTGAAGCGCGGGGAGGCCGGCAGCATGGGCCGGCCGGCGGTGATCCTCTCGATCCAGAAGCAGCCTTCCGCCGACACGGTCCGCCTGACGCGGGAGGTCGAGGCGGCGCTGGCCGAGTTGCAGCGCGCCATGCCGGCCGGCGTGACCGCCGACAGGGTGCAGTTCCGCCAGGCCGACTTCATCTCCGCATCCATCCGCAATGTGGAGAAGGTGCTGCTGGAGGCGGTGGCCGTCGTGGCGGTGGTGCTGTTCCTGTTCCTGCTCAACGGCCGCACGACGCTTATTTCGCTGACCGCGATCCCGCTTTCGGTCCTCGTCACCGTGGTGGTGTTCCAGCTGCTGGGCCTGTCCATCAACACCATGACGCTCGGCGGCCTTGCCATCGCGATCGGCGAACTGGTGGACGATGCGGTGGTGGACGTGGAGAACGTCTATCGCCGCCTGCGCGAGAACCGGCAGCGGCCCGATCCGCAGCCGGTGCTGCTGGTGATCGCGCGCGCGAGCCAGGAGGTGCGCTCGGGCATCGTCTACGCGACCATGATCGTGGTGCTGGTCTTCGTGCCGCTCTTCGCGCTGTCGGGCATCGAGGGGCGGCTCTTCGCGCCGCTGGGCGTCGCCTACATCGTCTCGATCCTGGCTTCGCTGCTCGTCGCCATCACCGTGACACCGGTGCTCTGCTACTGGCTGCTGCCGCGGATGAAGCGGATGGAGCATGGCGACAGCTGGCTGGTGCGCCGGCTGAAGGCGTGGAACGAGCGGGCGCTGCTCTGGGCCTTCGCGCGGGTACGGCTCGTCTACCTGCTCGCTGGCGGCGCGGTGCTGGGCGCGCTGGCGACCGCGCCCTTCCTGCCGCGCGCCTTCCTGCCGCCCTTCAACGAGGGCACGCTGACCATCAGCCTGCAATTCCAGCCCGGCATCAGCCTGTCGGAGGCCGACCGGCTCGGCCGCGCGGCGGAAATGCTGATCATGCAGGTGCCGGAGGTCCGCGCCGTCGGCCGCCGCACCGGCCGCGCCGAACTCGACGAGCATGCCGAGGGCGTCCATTCCTCCGAGATCGACGTCTCCCTGAACCCCTCGGAGCGCGGCAAGCAGGAGATCGCGGTGGACATCCGCGCGCGCCTCGGCCTGCTGCCCGGCAGCGCCAATATCGGCCAGCCGATCGGCCACCGGCTGGACCACATGCTCTCGGGCGTCAGGGCCGAGGTCGCGCTTAAGATCTATGGCGACGATCTCGACACGCTGCGCGCGCTCGCGGAGCAGATGCGGGAACGTCTTTCGGCCATTCCGGGCCTGACCGACCTCCAGGTGGAGCGCCAGGTGCGCGTGCCGCAGCTGCAGGTGGTGGTGAACCACGACCGGGCGGCGCTCTACGGCGTCTCGGCTGCCCATGTCGCCGAGGTGCTCCGCGGCCTCTCCGGCGGCCAGGTGGTCAGCGAGGTGGTGGACCGCGGGCGCCGCTTCGACGTGGTGCTGCGCCTCGGCGATGCCGACCGCACCGGGGCGGGCCTCGCCGCGCTCGCCATCGAGACGCCGGCCGGGCGCGTGCCGCTGTCATTGCTGGCCGAGTTGCGCGACACCGACGGTCCGAACCAGATCCAGCGCGAGAACGGGCGGCGGCGCATCGTGGTGATGTCCAATACGAACGGGTCGGACATGGCGGCGATCGTCGCGCGCATCCGCGCGGAGATGGCCGCGACGGACCTGCCGCCGGGCTACTTCCTGGCCCTGGAAGGCACCTTCCAGGCGCAGGAGGAGGCCTCGCAACTCATCGCGGCACTGTCCCTCGTCTCGCTGTCGCTGATCTTCCTGGTGCTCTATGCGCGCTACCGCTCGGCGGTGCTCGCCGTCATCATCATGGGCAATGTGCCGCTCGCGCTGGTGGGTGCGATCGCCGCGCTGTGGGTCGCGGGGCAGCCGCTCTCGGTGGCGTCGATGATCGGCTTCATCACGCTGGCCGGCATCGCGACGCGCAACGGCATCCTCAAGGTCAGCCACTACCTGAACCTGGCGATGCTGGAAGACGAGCCCTGGGGCCTCGGCCTCGTGATCCGCGGCAGCCTCGAGCGGCTGACGCCAGTGTTGATGACGGCGCTCTCGGCCGGCTTCGCGCTGATCCCGTTGATGATCGGCGCTGACCAACCGGGCAAGGAGATCCTGCATCCCGTCGCCATCACCATCTTCGGCGGGCTGATCACGGCGACGCTGCTCGACGCCTTCCTGACGCCGCTGCTGTTCCACCGCTTCGGCCGGCCGGCGCTCGAGCGCCTGCGCGCGCAGCAGGTCGAGGGCCGCCTCGCCGAGGCCTATTGACCATGACGGAGACCGCCATGCCGACCCGCCGCCTGATCCTCGCCGCCGCTATCCTCACCCCAGGGGCCGTCCGCGCGCATGCGCCCCGGCCGGGTCCGAACGGCGGCCAGAAGGTGGACATCGGCAGCAACCACGCGGAACTCGTGGCCGAGGGCAACACGTTGCGGCTGTTCCTGTTCGATGGCGACGACCGGCCGATCCCGGCCGCCGGTGCCACGGCGCAGGCGGTGGTGCTCGCCGGCGGGCGGCAGGCGACGGTGCCGTTGCAGCCTGTGCGCGACAACCTGATGCAGGGCACGGGGGACTTCAGCGCCGCGCGCGGCATGCGGGCCGTGGTCACGCTGACCCTGCCCGGCCAGCGCCCTGTCCAGGCCCGCTTCACCCCGCTCGACCTGGGCTGAGCGCGGCGCCACCATGGCCATCGGCACGGTGGAGCGGGACACAGGCATGGAGGCGGGGCGCAGCGGCGCGCTCGAAGCGGAGGCGCACATCCTCGTCGTCGAGGATGACGGGGAGATGCGCACGCTCATCGCCAAGTTCCTGCGCCAGAACGGCTTCCGCGTCACCGGGGCGCGGGATGGACGGGAGATGTGGGAAACGCTCGCCGGCAGCCCGGTGGACCTGGTGCTTCTCGACGTAATGCTCCCCGGCCAGTCGGGCCTCGACCTCTGTCGCGCGCTGCGCGCGAAGTCCGGCGTGCCGATCATCATGGTCACGGCGCGCGGGGAGGAGACGGACCGCGTCCTCGGCCTGGAACTGGGGGCGGACGACTACATCCCGAAGCCTTTCGGGCGGGCGGAGCTGCTGGCCCGGGTCCGCGCTCTGCTGCGGCGGTCGCGCGGCGAGGCCGGACAGCCGGTGGCCGGCGCGACCGGCGACGGGCTCGTCTTCGGCGGCTGGTCGCTCGATACGCGGCGGCGGGAACTCGCCGCGCCGGACGGGACCGTGATCGACCTTTCGGGTGGCGAATACGACCTGCTCCTCGCCTTCTGCGAGCATCCGCAGCGCGTTCTGAGCCGCGAGCAGCTGCTCGACCTCGCGCGCAACCGCATGGCCTTCAGCGGCACGGAGCGCGCGGTGGACGTCATGGTCAGCCGGCTGCGGCGCAAGCTGGAACCAACCGAGGACAGCCCCACCATCATCAAGACGATCCGCGGCGCGGGCTACATGCTGGTGCCGGCGGTGAAGCGCGGCGCGTGAGGATCCCCGCCCGCCTTGTGCCGGACACGCTCGGCGGCCGGGTCATGCTCGTGCTGTTCGTCGGCCTGATCGTCTTCCATCTCGGTAGCCTCTGGCTGCACCAGATCAGCACCGAGGCGACGCTCGGCAGCACGCGGGAAGAGGAGTTGGCCGAGCGTCTCGCCGCCGCAAAGCGCAGTGTCGCGGCGGTACCCCCGTCGGAACGCGACAGGTTGGCGCATGCCCTCTCTTCGGCGAGCCTCGATCTGCATTGGACACTGGCACCGACCGTGGGCGGCGGCGGGGAGAGCAGCCCGCGGATCGAGGCGGTACGGGCACGCCTCCACGAACTGGTGCCCGATCTCGGCACCGAGGGGCTTCGGCTCGGCTACGCCGCCGGGGACAACGGCGGCACGCCGCATGCGCTGCTCGGCGCCCTGCCGCTCCCCGACGGAAGTTGGTTGAACTTCTCCGCTGCGCTCTTCCGTCCGGCTGCGCCGGAGCATGCGACACTCGCTTCCACGACCGCGATGGCCGTGGGCGTCCTGCTGCTGGGGCTCGTTGTCGTACGATGGATCGGGCAGCCGCTACGCGCCTTGTCCAACGCCGCAGACAGAATCGGCCAACCCGGCGGCGCCGCGCGTATGCCGGAGGAGGGCCCCTACGAGGTTCGCCACGCGGCGCAGGCCTTCAACCAGATGCAGTCGAGGATCGAACGCCTGATTGCGGACCGCACGCAGGCCCTGGCCGCGGTCAGCCACGATCTGCGCACGCCGATCGCGCGGCTTCGCCTGCGGGCCGGCTTCGTCGAGGACGAGGAGACCGCCCGCGCGATCGACGCTGACCTCGACGAGATGGAGGCGATGATCGACGCGACGCTCGCCTACCTCCGCGGCGAGGTGGAGGCGGAGGAGCAGCGGCCGGCGGACCTCGTGACCATGCTGGGCACGCTCTGCGACGCCGCGACGGATGCGGGGGGAGAGGTGACGCTGCGGGCGCCGCCGCAGGCGCGCCTCCTGTGTCGGCCGCTTACGCTCAAACGGGCCTTCGCGAACCTACTCGACAACGCTGTGAAGTACGGCGGCGGCGCGCGCGTGGACGTCGAGGATGACGGCGCCCTCCTGATCGTGCGTATCGAGGATGACGGCCCCGGTATTCCCGAGGACAAGTTCGAGGCCGTGTTCGAGCCGTTCCGCCGGCTCGAGGCTTCGCGCAACCGCGGGACCGGCGGCTCAGGCCTCGGGCTGACCATCGCGCGACGAGCTGTCGAGCAGCATGGCGGCACTCTGACGCTCGCCAATCGCGGCGGTGGCGGCCTCGTCGCGACGGTGCGCCTGCCGCGCCCCCAGGCTTGAGGAGAGAGGATCAGGATGCACACCCGACGGACATGGCTGCTCGCCGCGACAGGGATCCTGGCCGCGCCACGCCTGCTGCACGCCGCGCAGGGACCGCGACTGGAGGTCTGGCGGGACCCCAACTGCGGCTGCTGCAGCGCCTGGGTCGAGCATATGCGCCGCGAGGGCTTCGTCGTGCAGGACAATGTCGTGCATTCGGTCGCACCGATCCGGCGGATGCTCGGTACGCCCCCCGACCTGCGGTCCTGCCATGCCGCGCGCGTCGAGGGCTTCGTGCTCGAGGGACATGTGCCGGCCCTGGCGGTGCGTCGCCTGCTGGCGACGCGCCCGGCCGGCATCCGCGGCATCGCCGTGCCGGCCATGCCGATAGGCTCGCCGGGGATGGAGGTGCCGGGCCAGGCGCCTGACACCTACGACGTGCTCGCCTTCGGCGACGGGGCGCACCAGCCCTTCATGCGGTTCCGCGGGGCCGAGCCGGCCTGACCGCATCGCGACCCGCGCTGCCGCCTGCCGCGGCGGCGTGGGAGGAGATGCCAGCATGGCGCAACGCCTCCGTGCCGCGTCCACGCTGCGCATGCTTCGCCGCAGGCCGCTCGGAGATCCCCTCCAGGATCGGGCAGTCCGGGCGGTGGTCGCCGTGGCAGGCCGCGGCCAGGTGCCGCAGCGTGTCGCCCATCGCCTGCAGCGCCTTCACCTTCTCGTCGATCGCCGCGACATGCGCCAGCGCGAGCCGCTTCACCTCCGCGCTGGCGCGCGCCCGGTCGCGCCAGAGGCCAAGCAGTTCCTCGATCTCCGCCAGCGGGAAGCCGAGGTCGCGGGCGTTGCGGATGAAGCGCAGCGCGTGCACGTCTTCGGGACGGTAGACGCGGTAGCCGCTCTCGGTCCGCGTCGCCGCCGGCAGCAGGCCGATCGCCTCGTAGTGGCGGATCATCTTCACCGAGACGCCGGACGCCTTCGCCGCATCGCCGATGTTCATCACCCTTCCTCCCGCGCAGTGGCCGCGGCGGGTTGGAACCGCTGCAGCCGGAGTGCATTCGCCAGCACGAAGACGCTGCTGAGCCCCATCGCCCCCGCCGCCAGCATGGGCGAGAGCAGCGTGCCGCCGAAGGGCCAGAGTATGCCCGCGGCGACCGGGATCAGCGCAACGTTGTAGGCGAAGGCCCAGAACAGGTTCTGCCGGATGTTCGCCATGGTGGCCCGGCTGATCCCGAAGGCCGTCGCCACCGCGCCGAGATCGCCCGATATCAGCACCACGTCGGCACTCTCGATGGCGATGTCCGTGCCGGTGCCGACCGCGAGGCCGACGTCGGCGGCGGCGAGCGCCGGCGCATCGTTGATGCCGTCGCCGACGAAGGCGACCTTCCGCCCGCCCTCACGCAGACCCTGCACGGCGGCGACCTTGCCGTCCGGCAGCACCTCTGCGACCACCTCCCCGATGCCGAGGCTGCGGGCGATCGCCTCCGCCGTGCGCCGGTTGTCGCCGGTCACCATGGCGATGCGCAGCCCCTGCGCCCGCAGCGCGGCGAGCGCCGCCGGCGTGCCCGGCTTGACCGGGTCGGCGACCGCCAGCGCCGCGACGAGCCGCCCATCCACCGCGGCGTAGAGCGGCGTGCGCCCCTGGTCCGCAAGCGCGGCCGCCGTGGCGGCGA
>NZ_JACADR010000194.1 GCF_016106005.1 Roseomonas rosulenta | reverse complement strand
CGCGCAACGGCGGCGCTCGAACTGGTCGGCCTCGCGGCGCTGGCCGACCGCGCGGCGCGGCGCCTGTCGGGCGGCGAACAGCAGCGCCTGGCGCTGGCCCGCGCCGCGGCGACGCAGCCGGAGGTTCTGTTCCTCGATGAGCCCTGCGCCAGCCTCGACCCCATCGCGATGCGCAAGGTCGAGGAGATCGTCGCGGCGCTCGTCGCGCGCGGCACCAAGATCGTGATGACGACGCATGACCTCGGCCAGGCGCGTCGCCTTGCCGGCGATGTCGTGTTCCTCGAGAGCGGGCGGCTGGTCGAGCACACGCCGGCCGCGCGCTTCTTCGACGCCCCGGCCAGCCGCGAGGCCGCCGCCTTCCTGCGCGGCGACCTGCTGGCGCATTGATCCCACGGGAGAGACACCGCGATGGTCCGCCGAAGCCTGCTTGTCCTCGCCGCGCTTGTCCTCGCGCTGCCTGCCGCCGCGCAGGAGCGCAGCATCACCATCGCCTCCACCACCAGCACCGAGCAGTCCGGCCTGTTCGGCCACATCCTGCCGATCTTCACGCGCGAGAGCGGGATCACCGCGCGTGTGATGGCGCTCGGCACCGGCCAGGCGCTGGATGTGGGCCGGCGCGGCGATGCCGACGTGGTCTTCGTGCACGACCGCCCGGCCGAGGAACGCTTCGTCGCGGAGGGCTTCGGCGGCCCGCGCAGGCACGTCATGTTCAACGACTTCGTCCTGGTCGGCCCGGCTGCCGACCCCGCGCGCGTGAACGGTCTGCGCGACACGCCCGAGGCATTGCGCCGCATTGCCGCCGCCCGCGCCCCCTTCGTCAGCCGCGGCGACCGCAGCGGGACCCATGCCGCCGAACTGCGCCTGTGGCAGCAGACCGGCATCGACCCCGCCACCGGGCGTGGCCAGTGGTATCGCGAGATCGGCCAGGGCATGGGCCCGGCGCTGAACACCGCCGCCGCGCAGAACGCCTATACCCTTGCCGACCGCGGCACCTGGCTGTCCTTCCGCAACCGCCAGGACCTGCGCATCGTGGTCGAGGGCGATACGCGGCTGTTCAACCAGTACGGCGTGATGCTGGTGAACCCGCAGCGCCACCCGCATGTGAAGGCCGCGGACGCGCAGCGCTTCATCGACTGGATCCTCTCGCCGGCCGGGCAGGCGGCGATCGCCTCCTACACGATCAACGGCGAGCAGCTTTTCTTCCCGAACGCGGCGCAGGCCGAGCCGGCGTCGTGAGCGTGGCGCGGGGAGGGCGGTGCCCCTCCCCGGGCCACCCTCATCCCGCCCAGCGCGCCGCCGCGCCGCGCAACCCTTGCGCCAGCGCGTTCACCGTCAGCACGATGGCCATCAGCACAATGCCGAGCGCCAGCGCCAGCGGCAGGTCGCCCTTGGAGGTCTCGAGCGCGATGGCGGTGGTCATGACGCGCGTGAAGCCCTCGATGTTGCCGCCCACGATCATCACCGCGCCCACCTCGGCGGCGGCGCGTCCGAAGCCGGCCAGCAGCACGGTCAGCAGCGCGAAGCGCCCGTCCCACAGCAACGTCGGCACGGCGCGCGCGGTCGAGATCCGGAAAGACCGCAGCTGCTCGGCGTATTCCTCCCACATCCCCTCCAGGACCTCGCGGCCCAGGGCGGCGACGATGGGCGTGATCAGCACCGCCTGCGCGATGATCATGGCGGTCGGCGTGAACAGCAGGCCGAGGGGGCCGAGCGGACCCGCGCGCGACAGCAGCAGGTAGATCAGCAGGCCGCAGAGCACAGGGGGCAGCCCCATCAGCGCGTTCAGCGCGACGATCACGGCGCTGCGCCCGGGAAAGCGCGCCACCGCGATCAGGGCACCGAGCGGCAGGCCGATGATGGCAGCGACCAGCACCGCCGCCAGGCTCACCTTCAGCGACAGCGCCACGATGCCGAGCAGCGCCGGGTCGGCCCCGCCGACCAGGCCGATCGCGGCGCGCGCGGCACTGCCAAGGTCGTTCATCAGTCCACCCGCGCGCCGCTGACGCGGATGATCTCGCCGTAGCGTTCGCGCTCGGCGCGCAGGAAGGCGCCGAATTCCTCGGGCGTCATGGACAGCGGGTTGGCGCCCATCTGCGCGAGCTGCGCCAGCACGGCCGGGTCCGCCACCATGGTGCGCATGATGGCGTTCATGCGCGCGACGACCGGCGCCGGCGTGCCGGCCGGTGCGGTCAGGCCGAACCAGGAGATGATCTCGTAGCCCGGCACCCCGGCCTCGATCATGGTCGGCAGTTCGGGGATCAGCGAAAGGCGCTCGCGGCTGGTCACCGCCAGGCCGCGCACGGCGCCGGAGCGCACATGCGGCAGGATCTGCGGCAGGTTGTCGAAGGCGATCTGCACGCGCCCGCTCAGCAGGTCGGTCAGCATGGCCGCGCCGCCGCGATAGGGGACGTGCACGATGTCGATGCCGGCGCGCATCTTGTACAGCTCGCCCGCCAGGTGGACCGACCCGCCGGCGCCGGCCGAACCGAAGTTCAGCGTGCCCGGCCGCGCCTTCGCCAGCGCGGTGAGTTCCGCGATGGAGGTCGCCTGCACCGAGGGATGCACCACCGCGATGGAGGCGATCGAGGCGAAGGCACCGATCGGCGCCACGTCGCTGATCCCGTCATAGCCCGGCGTGGGGAACAGGATGGGGCCGGTGACGTGCGTCGAGGGCGCGGCGAAAGCCAGCGTATAGCCATCGGGGGCGGATCGTACCGCCACCTGCGTGCCCGTGGTGCCGCCCGCGCCGCCGCGATTCTCCACCACCACCGGCTGGCCGAGTTCCGCCTGCAGGCGCTGCGCCACCATGCGGCCCATCACGTCGGTCAGCCCGCCGGGCGGGAAGGCGACCACCAGGCGGATCGGGCGGTTCGGCCAGGGGGCTTCCTGCGCCAGGGCCGGCAGGGCGAGCAGGCCAGCGGGCAGCAGGGCGAGGGTGCGGCGGTTCGGGCGGGTCATGGTTCGGGGTCCCGGCGAGGGTGTCGGCGACGGCGCCTGCCTTGCAGCGCCCGCGCCAGGACGACACGGCGCCGGCCGAAGTTCAAGCGGCGCGGATCAGCCGGGCCGTCCGCCCACCGCGACCGGCCGCGCCGGGTCGGCGCTCCAGGCCGACCAGGAGCCGGGGAACATCGCCGCCGTCACGCCGATCGAGGCGAGCGCGGCCACGCCATGCGCGGCCGAGATGCCGGCGCCACAGGTGACGCCCAGCGGGCGCGCGCCATCGGCGCCGAGCGCACCGAACAGGTGGCGCAGCGTCTCCGCGTCAAGGAAGGTGCCGGCCTCGGTCAGCGCATCCGCCGCCGGCGCGCTGATGCTGCCCGGGATATGGCCGCGCGGCGGCTGCCCCGGCGCGACCGCGCCGCCGATGTAGTTGCCGCGGATGCGGGTATCGAGCAGCACGCCGTCCCGCGCCATCGCCGCGGCTGCATCGGCGTCCAGCACCGGCATGTGCCCGGGGGAGAGAGTGACGGCGCCGGGCGGCGGCGCGCCGGGGATGGTCGCCACCGGCAACCCGGCAGCGGTCCAGGCCGGGAAGCCGCCATCGAGCAACAACACCTGCGCCAGCCCGGCCCAGCGCAGCACCCACCAGCCGCGTGCCGCGGTCAGGCAGCGGTCGTGGTCGTACAGCACCACCGGCACCTCAGGCCTCAGCCCCCAGCGGATGGCGTCGCGTTGCAACGCCTCGATCGTCGGCAGCGGGCGGCTGCCGCGCGTGCCGCCGCCAGGCGCGGCGAGCTCGCCTGGCAGGTCGATGTCGACGGCGCCTGGAATGCGCGGTGCCGTCGCGTGCTCCGGCAGCCGCGGGTTGCGCACGGCGAGGACCGAGAGCGGCGCGCCGCCGGCGATGCGCCGCCCGAGCGCGGCGGCGGTGATGAAGACGGTGTCGCGCGGATCCATCGGGGGCCTCCTCGGAGACAGTTCGGGAATGCCGGTGCCCGACCCGGGAATGGGCCATCGGGCGCTTGGTCGAACGGTCTGTCAGACCAGCATCAGCACGCCGCGATGGTCGAGTGCCAGCGGCGGCGCATCGGGTCGCGCGGCGAAGGCCTCGACCGGGTGGAACAGGTAGAGCCAGGGCGGGTTCTCGTGCAGCCGGCGCAGACAGCCTGCATAGGCCTGCGCGCGGGCTGCGACATCCATGGTGCGGTTCGCCTCCGTGATCAGCGGCTCGAGCACCGGGTCGTCGAAGCCCTGCCACCACTGCCCCTGCACGGCGGAGGAGATCTTGTCGTTCAGCACGCGGAAGGTCGAATGCGGTGAACTGTCGAAGATGGCGAGGTCGCCGATCTGCCCGCGCCCCACCTGGCGCGCGTAGTCGGGTCGGTCCGCCTCGGCCTGGATGCGTGCGGGGATGCCTGCGCGCGCCAAGTCGTGCGCCACCATCTCGCTGATCTGCGGTGCGCGCTCGGGCATGTGCAGCGGCGTGCGGATGACCAGATCGTTCTGCGCGCCAGCCTGGTCGAACAGCGCGCGCGCCGCCGCTGAATCGTGCGGGATGGGCGCGAGCGCGGCCTCGCGGTGGCCGAGATGGAAGGGGCTGACCACGGTCGAGGCCGGCACGCCGAGGCCATGGAACACCGTCTCGATGATGGCCTGCGCATCGACCGCGAGGTTCACCGCGCGGCGCGCCGCCGGATGGGTGAAGGTGCCGCGGCGGCAGTCGAGGTAGTACATCACCGACAGCGTGTTGGCCGCGTGCCCCCAGCGCAGCGTCGCGTCACGCAGGCGCGGATGCGGCAGGCGCTCGAGGTTCGTGGCGGCATCCGCGGCGCCCTCGGACACCATGCGGTGCCGTGTTTCCGGGTCGGGTTCCGCGACCAGGCGAATGCGCGCGGGCGTGCGCGCCGCATCGGTGGCTTCCAGCAGCGCGTGCGATCGCGGCACGTGGTCCACCACGCGGTACGGGCCGGTGCCGAGCGTCATGGCGCCATCGGGCGCGGCGCGCATGGCGAAGAACTCGGCGAGGATCTCGGGCAGGTCGGCGAGGGGCTGTGGGGTGGAGATGGACAGCATGCCCGGCCCCTCGGGCGTGATGCGCGCGCCCGCGAGATAGCGCGCATAGGGCCAGGGCATGCCGAACATGTCGATGCCGCGCAGGTGGGCGAGGATGGTCTCGGCCACGTCCTCGGCGGTGCAGGCATGGCCGTCGTGGAAGGTGGCGCCGGGACGCAACGCGAACTGCCAGGCGCGGCCATCCTCCTCATGCGCCCAGGCGGCGAGCAGGCCGGGCTCCACGCGCCCGTCGCGCCAGCGGCAGAGCGGCTCGAAGACCAGGGAACGCAGGGTCAGGATGGAGGTGTCGTCGGTGACGCGCCCGAGGGGGAGGAATTCCACGCGCTCGAGCGCCAGTGTCAGCACCATGCCCTGCCATCCCCCCGTGCCGCCCGGGACCGTCGGCGGCGACCCCCGGGGCATGGATGACCATTCCATGACTGACCGGTTATTTCCACAATGAGATGATGGCGGCGTGAGAGCGACCGCCCGCCCCCCGCGCCGGCGGCGATGCGAGGCAGCCCGCGCACGCGTCCGGTCTGCGGCCGGAACGGCAGGCCTGGCCCTTTTGGCTGCTTCCCTCGAACCCGGCACGGCATCGCCGGGGCGGCCTTGCCAACCGCGCGCCAGCGGGCAGACTCGCCGCCGGCAGCGCAAGGCAGGACACGCATGATCGAGGACGGAAAGACGGCGCGGCAACTCTACGCCGAGTTCAGGGCGGCGCCGACGCGCAGGCGCTTCGGCTTCGGCCGCCGCGCCGCGGTGGTGAACATCGACGTGCAATGCGCCTATACCCAGCCGCAGACCTACGCCACGGCCTACGAGACCGACCCGCGGCAGATCGACTACATCAACGCTGTCTCCGACGCCGTGCGTGCGCGCGGCTGGCCGGTGGTGTGGACCTACGTGGCCTACCTGCCCTCGGGCGAGGATTGCGGGGTCTGGGGTACGCGCACCGACACGCCGGATAGCCTGCAGAACATCAAGGAAGGCTCGCCGCGCGCGCAACTCGACCCGCGCACCAGGCGCGCGCCCACGGACATCCTGATCAACAAGCGGATGGCGAGCGCCTTCTTCGAGACCAATTTCCGCTCGCTGCTGACCTTCCACCGGATCGACACCGTCATCGTCACCGGCGGGTCCACGTCAGGCTGCGTGCGTGCCACGGTGGTCGATGGGCTGTCGTGCAACTTCCGCATGATCGTCCCGGAGGAATGCGTCGCCGACAAGCATGAGAGCCCGCATTTCGCCAACCTCTACGACATGGCGGTGAAATACGCCGATGTCCTGCCGGTGGCGGATGTGCTCGCCGCCATCCCGAAGTTGGAGGGCTGAAGCCATGCTGAAGGAACAGCAGCACTACGACTACATGCCCTGGCGGCGCCGCCCGAAGATCACCTGGCCGGGCGGGGCGCGCGTGGCCTTCTGGGTCGCGCCCAACATCGAGCACTACGAGCTCTATCCCCCGCCCAATCCGCGCCGTCCGCCCTGGCCGCGGCCGCTGCCCGATGTCTCGGGTTATTCCTGGCGCGACTACGGCAACCGCGTGGGCTTCTGGCGCATGGCGGATGTCATGGCGAAGCACGGCGTGCGCGGGTCGGTCAGCCTCAACGTCGCGGTCTGCGACCACTACCCCGAGATCATCGAGCGCTGCTGCGAGCTCGACTGGGAGCTGTTCAGCCACGGCACCTACAACACCCGCTACTTCTACGGCATGACCGAGGACCAGCAGCGCGAGGTGATCCGCGAGAACCGCGAGACGATCCTGCGCGCATCCGGCCAGTCGCTCGATGGCTGGCTGACGCCGGCCATTTCCAACGACGAGGCCACGCAGCACATCCTCGCCGAGGAAGGCATCAAGTACACGCTCGACCTGCTGCACGATGACCAGCCGACGCCGATCAAGGTGCGCTCCGGCAAGCCGCTGGTGTCGATCCCGTATTCGCTCGAGGTCAACGACGTGCCGCTGCTGGTAATGCGCAACACGCCGCCCGACCGCTTCGCCGAGATCTGCAAGGCGCAGTTCGACCAGCTCTATGAGGAAGGGGCGGAGTCCGGCACCGTCATGTGCATGCCGCTGCACCCCTTCCTGATCGGCCAGGCGCACCGCATCGGCGCGCTGGACGAGGTGCTCCGCCATGTCGTCAGCCACGACAAGGTCTGGCTCGCGACCGGGCGCGAGATCGCGCAGCACTACATCGACCACCACCTGGCGGCCCATGAGGCCTGGATCGCGGAGGGCACGCCATGAGCGGTCTGCCGGCGGACTACCTGCAGTACCCGCTGCGCCGGCGGGGCATGGACCACGGCATCTACCCCTTCCGCGCGCTGCCCGACGCGAAGCCCGTGCAATGGCCGGGTGGTGCGCGCGTGGCGCTCTGGATCGCGGTGCATGTCGGGCATTTCCCGATGGACATGCCGCTCAAGCCCTTCATCGCGCCGGGCGGCATGGAGCGGCCCTACCCGTCCTTCTGGGACTACACGCAGCGCGACTACGGCAACCGCATCGGCATCTACCGGCTGATGAAGGCGATGGCCGCGCGCGGGCTCACCGCCACGGCGCTGCTCAGCGCCGCGCTGGCGCCGCTCTATCCGGTCCTGATGGACGACATCGCGGCGGCCGGCTGGGAACCGGCCTGCGCCGGCCTCGACATGGGCCACCTGCATCACGGCCAGGTGCCCGAGGCCGAGGAAGCGGCCACCGTGAAGCAGGCCGCCGCCCTGCTGCGCGCGCGCTTCGGCGATGCCGTGCGCGGCTGGCATTCGCCGGCCCATTCGGAATCGCCCCGAACGCTCGACCTCGTTGCCGCCGAGGGCTTCGACTGGACCAGCGGCTGGCTGAACGACGACATGCCCTACACCATGGCCACCGCGTCGCGCCCGCTGCTGGCCATGCCGCTGCCGCAGGACCTCGCGGACCAGAAGATGCTCCAGCAGCAGAACATGGCGACCGAGGATTTCTGCAACGCCGTTCTCGCCGCCCATGCCGCCCTGGATGCGGAAGCGGCGGCAACCGGTGGTGGTCGGATCCTGACGCTGTCGGTGACGCCCTGGCTGATGGGCCAGCCACACCGCATCCGCGCGTTCGGCGCGATGCTCGACGCCATCCTGGCCAGGGGCGGCGTGTGGAACGCGAGCGGGGCCGCCATCGCCGAGGCCTGGCAGGCGCAGCAGGCGTAGCGCGCCGCCCGGCTGCATCACGCCGTCGGCGCGGCGCGAACGGGCGCCGCGGCGGCGATGTGCAGGAGCCCGTGTGTCGAACCCGCGCCGCGACGCGGCCATCGACACCGCGGCCGACTCACCGCTGACCGCGGCGCCGCTCCCGCGGCGCCGATCCCGCGCCCCTTAACGGGGCACCTATCCCGCGCCCCTTACCGGGGCGACGCCGGCGGCGCGGCCGGCTGCGCGGCCGGCTGCGCCGGCGCGGGTGCTCCCTGCCCGGTCAGGCGTTCGCCCTGGCGCGCCGTCCATTCCCCGGCGCCC
>NZ_JACADR010000193.1 GCF_016106005.1 Roseomonas rosulenta | reverse complement strand
GCTTGACTATGCTGGATCGCGCGACGGACCGCCTCTGTCGTGCGGGCGCAGCCGTGAAGAACCTGCCCCATAGCGCATCCCTCCATGCCAGGGAGAAGACTGCACCACCAAAGCCCGGGACCAAACAAGCACGGGGACCTATACGCCGGTGCCTTGCTTCGCCACCGGCACGCTGGTCGCCACCGCCCGTGGCGAAGTGGCGGTCGAGGACCTGCGCGTGGGTGACCTGGTGGTGACCGCGCATGGCGGCGCGGCGCTGCAGCCGGTGGTCTGGATCGGCCACACCAAGGTCAATGTTGCAAAGCAGCCCAACCGCACTTCCGCAGCGCCCATCCTGATCAAGGCCGGTGCCCTGGCCGATGGCGTGCCCCACCGCGACCTGCGGGTTTCCCCCGAGCACGCGATGTTCCTTGATGGCCGGCTGGTCCCGGCGCGCCTGCTGGTCAACGGCACCAGCATCGTCCAGGAACTCTGGTGCCCCGAGGTGACGTATTGGCACGTGGAACTGCCCGCGCACGGCCTTCTGGTCGCGGAAGGCGCGGTGTCGGAATCCTATTTCGACGACGGCAACCGCAAGCAGTTCGACAATTACGGCATCACGACGCTGTTCAAGGACTTCGAGAGCGAGCGTGGCAACGGCCGCTATGCCGAGGCCGCCTGCTATCCGGTGCTGCAGGACGGCCCGCTGCTTGAACGGATCCGTGCGCGGCTCGAACAGCGCGCGACCGCGAACCTGGAGCCCAGCGACAAGCGCCTTTCGGCCTGACACGCCGGCGCCGCCAACGTCGCGGCGACGGGCCATTCCCACGGCCCGTCGCCGGTTCCCTGCCGGCGAACCCGGCAGGCCATGTTTGCTGTAACGCAGAACCGCAGGCGATAAAGCCCCTCCCGGCACAGGAAGCCTGCCGTGGATGAACGGAAGCCGTGGTCCCTGTGGGGCGGCGTCGCCGCCTAATCCGCCTGGCAGGACCTCGCGCGCGGCAGCGAGGACTGCTTCGGCCCCATCCACGACACCGCAACCGCCGAACGCCTATGGCGCGATGAGATGCCCCGGCGCGTCGACACCGCGCAGCATCCGCTATTCGTGATCGAAGTGCCGCGCCCGGGCGGCGAGAGCGCGGCCTGAGAATGGGGGGGCAGGCGCGGCTCCGGCGCCAGGCCCCGGCAGCCCCGGTACCCCCCACGGTTGATCGACGCCGCGCGCGCCCCATATCCCTAAGGCGCGTGGCTCGTGCAGGGGCACGACACTTTGCCGCCGGAAGCCCCGGACGCGCCCTGTCCCCTGCACTGGAGAACGCGATCCCCCGCCTCGCCGTTAGACACGTCACGACCTACCGCTACCGCCAGCCGGTCGCCTTTGGCGAACACCGCATGATGTTCCGCCCGCGCGAGGGCCACGACCAGCGCGTGATCGACGCGCGGCTCGAGATCACGCCGCCGCCCGAGGAGATCCGCTGGGTTCACGATGTCTTCGGTAACAGCGTGGGCGTGGCGCGCTTCGACTGCCGCGCGCGCGAACTGCGCTTCGACAGCACGGTGCGCATCGACCACGCGCCGGTGAACGCCCTCGACTACCCGATCGAGCAGGACGCCGAGACCTGGCCCTTCTCCTATGACGCCGAGGAGATGCCGGACCTCGCACGGTCGATCGAACGGCAATACCTCGACCCCGACCGGGCAGTGGACCGCTGGGCGCGCCAGTTCCTGCGGCGCGACGGGCCAACCGCCACGCGCCGGCTGCTGACCGACCTGACGCACGGCATCCGCGAGGGCTTCGTCTACATCGCCCGCGCCGAGCGCGGCGTGCAGGCCCCGACCGAGACGCTGAAGCGCGGCTCCGGCACCTGCCGCGACTTCGCGGTCCTGCTAATCGAGGCGGTGCGCTCGCTCGGCCTCGCGGCGCGCTTCGTCTCCGGCTACCTCTATGTCCCCGAGGCGGGCGGGCGCGTCGGCGGCGGCGCCACCCACGCCTGGATGCGCGTGTATGTGCCGGGGGCGGGGTGGGTGGAGCTCGACCCCACCAACGGCATCATCGGCAACCGCGACCTGATCCGCGTGGCCGTGGTGCGCGACCACCGCCACGCCCTGCCGCTGCATGGCACCTGGAGGGGGTTTCCCTCCGACGACCTCGGCATGACGGTCGAGGTGCAGGTGACCGCGCTCGATCCCTCGGCCTGACCCGCGCCGCACCGTGACCGGACCACCCCGAAAGGACACCGCCATGCGCATCAGCGCCGGCTGCCAGATCACCTACGACTGCCCGCAGCCGACGCCGATGCTGCTGATGGTCAATCCGCATCCCTCGCGCCTGTCCGACCTTGTCGGCCCGCACCAGGTCGCCTTCGACCCGCCGATCCCTGCGCGCGACTACACCGACAGCTTCGGCAACACCTGCACGCGCATCGTGGCACCGCAGGGCCGCCTGGTGATCTCGACGCGCCTCATGGTCGAGGACAGCGGCCTGCCCGACGACCTCGCGCCGGCCGCCTGGCAGCGCAGCGTCGAGGACCTGCCCGACGCCATGCTGATGTACCTGCTGGGCAGCCGCTACTGCGATACCGACCGCCTGTCCGACGTGGCCTGGATGCTGTTCGGCCAGGGGCCCACGGGCTGGGGCCGCGTGCAGGCCATCTGCGACTACGTCCATGAACGCATCATCTTCGGCTACGAGCATGCGCGCGCCACGCGCACCGCCTCCGAGGCCTTCGGGGAGCGCCGCGGCGTCTGCCGCGACTACGCGCACCTGGCGGTCGCGCTGTGCCGCTGCGTCAACATCCCGGCGCGCTACTGCACCGGGTATCTCGGCGATATCGGCGTGCCGCCGCCCTACGGCCCGATGGATTTCGCCGCCTGGTTCGAGGTGTATCTCGACGACCGCTGGCACACCTTCGATGCGCGCAACAACACCCCGCGCATCGGGCGCATCCTGATGGCGCGCGGGCGGGACGCCACCGATGTCGCGATCGCCACGACCTTCGGCCCCTGCACCCTCGCCGGCTTCAGCGTGACCACGGACGAGGTGGTGGGCTGAGCGGCCGGTTCAGGCCTCGCCCACGCAATCCAGCATCGATGCCGCCAGCGCCTCGGCCGGCGCCTTGCCGCCCCACAGCACGAACTGGAAGGCGGGGAAGAAGCGCTCGCATTCCGTGATGGCGATGTCCACCATGTCCTCGAGGCTCTCGGCGCTGGCCGAAGGCGACCCGCGCAGCAGCACGGAATGGCGGAACACCGGCACCCCGTCCTCCGCCTCGATACCGAAATGGCCGATCCAGAGCCGGTCATTCGCCAGGGCCAGCAGCTCGTAGAGCCGGTCGCGCTTGTCCGCCGGCACCTTCATGTCGAAGGCGCAGGTGAAGGCCATGGCGCTGATCTCGTGCGACCAGGAGAAATGCAGCCCGTAGTCGCACCATTTCCCCGGTGCCTCGGCGGCCATCTCGCCATCGGACCGGCGCTCGAAGGCCCATTCATTGGCGGCGACGATCTGCTCGAGGATATCGAGGGGGTTCGACGAACGCTCGCGCTCGAATTGAAGAGAGGCGGACATGCGGCACCTCCTTGCCCGGGGCCGCCGCCCACCACACCCACAAGATATGGGGGGCGAATCGGGCGGCCGGATACGAAAGGCAGACTACGCAGACGCGGAATCGCGTCGCAAGCCCGCAGGGGTTGCAATCATTTCTTCAGGATTCGGGTGAGGATTCACCGCCAGCCTCAAGCGCGGCCAGCCGGTGTTCCAGCGCCTCGACCCGGGCTTCCAGCGCCTCGGCCTGTTCGCGGGCACGCCGGGCGACCTCCATGGCGGCGTCCAGCTCCTCGCGCTTGACCAGGTCCAGGCGGCGCACCACCGCCTCGCCCTGGGACTTGGCCATGGCCTCGGCCTCGTTGCGCAGCCCGGCCAGGACCGAGAAGGCGCCGCCGGCCATCCCCGCCAGGTCGTCCATGAATTTTCCGCGGCTGCCATCGCCTGCCATGGTGCTCTCCTGTTCGCCCGCTGTATTGCCGGGCCGTCCCGCGGGGGCCTATACCGCCGCCGCCCCACCCTCAAGGGCCGCGTCGGAACAGGGCGGATCATGCATATCGTCACCGGCGGGGCCGGGTTCATCGGCTCCAACCTTGTCGCCGCACTCTGCGCCGATGGGCAGGAAGTGGTGGTGGTGGACCGGCTGCGCCAGGGCCTGAAGTGGCGCAACCTGGCCAAGCACGCCATCGCCGGCATCGTGGACCCGGACGACCTGCCCGCCTTCCTCGCCAGGAAGCCGCGGGTCGCCACGCTGTTCCACCTGGGCGCCATCAGCGCCACCACCGAGACCGATGGCGACCTGGTGGCCCGCACCAACATCGCCCTGCCGCAGATGCTGTGGGACTGGTGCGCCGCCGTGGACGTGCCCTTCATCTATGCCTCCTCGGCCGCGACCTATGGCGACGGGTCGCAGGGCTTCGACGACGATGCTTCGCCGGCTGCGCTGGCGCGGCTGCGCCCGCTCAACCTCTATGGCTGGTCGAAGCTGGCCTTCGACCGGCGCGTGGCGCAGATGCTGGCGGCCGGCCGGCCGCGCCCGCGGCACTGGGCCGGGCTGCGCTTCTTCAACGTCTATGGCCCGAACGAGCATCACAAGGGGCGCATGGCCTCGGTCGTGCTGCACAAGTTCAACCAGATCATGCGCGGCGAGGCGGCGACGCTGTTCGCCTCCGACCGCGAGGGTATCGCCGACGGGGCGCAGAGCCGCGACTTCGTGCATGTGGACGACTGCGTCGCGGCGATGACGTGGCTCGCGCGCAACCCGCAGGCCTCGGGGCTCTACAACATCGGCTCCGGCACGGCGCGGACGTTCCTCGACCTCACCACCGCCATCTACGCCGCGCTCGGCCGCAATGCCGATATCCGCTTCATCCCCATGCCCGAGGACCTGCGCGGCAAGTACCAGTACTTCACCGAGGCCCGCATGGATCGCCTGCGCGCCGCCGGCTTCGACCATCCCCCGACCAGCATCGAGGACGGCGTGCGGTCCTATGTGCGCGACGTGCTGCTGAACGCCGAGGACCCCTTCGCCTGATGCTGCTCGCCCTCCCCTTCCCGATGATCGACCCCGTGCTGGTCGAGATCGGCCCGATCGCGATCCGCTGGTACGCGCTGGCCTATATCACGGGCATCCTGGTCGGCTGGCGCCTCGCGCGCGTGCTGGTGCAGCGCCCGCCGCAGGTCGCCACACCCGAGCAGGTGGACGACTTCATCACCTGGGTCACGCTCGGCATCATCCTGGGCGGGCGGCTCGGCTACGTGCTGTTCTACCGCCCGGGCTATTATGTGACCGCGCCGTGGGAGGCGCTGTTCGTCTGGCAGGGCGGCATGTCCTTCCATGGCGGGGCGCTCGGCGTGATCATCGCCGCCTGGCTGTTCAGCAAGCGCAACGGGCTGGACTGGGTGGCCTTTGCCGACCGCGTGGTCTGCGTGGTGCCGATCGGCCTGTTCCTGGGTCGCTGCGCGAACTTCATCAACGGCGAATTGTGGGGCCGCGTGACCGACGTGCCCTGGGCCATGGTGTTCCCCACCGGCGGCCCGGAACCGCGGCACCCGTCGCAGCTCTACCAGGCCTTCCTGGAAGGCATCTGCCTGTTCACCCTGTTGATGTGGCTCGCGCGCAGCGAGCGCATCCGCGCGAGGCCCGGCTTCCTGGCCGGCGCCTTCCTCGCGGGCTATGGCGCGGCGCGCATCATCGGCGAGTTCTTTCGCCAGCCTGATGCGCATCTGGGCTTCCTGTTCGCGGGCGCGACCATGGGTCAGTTGCTGTCGATGCCGATGATCCTGGTCGGCGCCTGGCTGATGATGCGGGCGAAGGAACGCCATGCCGTCTGAAGGAAGCCCACCCGCGGGCGACACCTCCATGCAGGCTCCCGAAGGAACCGCCGGCGCCGGCAAGGACGCCGGCGGCGTGCCCGAGCGCCTGGATCGGTTCATGCGTCGCGCCGCCTCCGCCTACTACGCTTCGCGCGAGCCCTTCGGCGCCGGCGGGGACTTCACCACCGCCCCGGAGATGACCCAGGCCTTCGGCGAATGCATCGGCCTCTGGGCGGCGATCGCCTGGCAGGCCATGGGCCGGCCCGACCCGGTCATCCTCGCCGAGTTCGGCCCCGGCCGCGGCACCCTGATGGCCGATGCGCTGCGCGCCGTGGCCGAGATGGCGCCGGGCTTCCGCGCCGCGCTGCGCGTGCACCTGGTCGAGACATCGCCCCGCCTGCGCGAGGCCCAGGCGGACCGCCTCGGCACCGCCGTGCGCGCCTGGCACGACGACATCGCAGCCCTGCCGCCCGGCCCCGCCATCGTGATCGGCAATGAGTTTCTGGACGCACTGCCGATCCGGCAGTTCGTCCGTCGCGGCACCGCCTGGATGGAACGCTTCGTGGTGGATGGCGGCTTCGCCGAACGCCCCGCCGCCGACGCCCCGCCGCTGCCCCCCGATGCCCCGGAGGGCGCCATCCAGGAAGTGAATGAGGCCGCCACCGCCATCGCCGCCGCGCTCGGGGCACGCATGGCCGCGCAGGGCGGGGTCGCGCTGTTCATCGACTACGGTCCCGGCGCGCACGGCTTCGGCGACAGCCTGCAGGCCGTCGCCACGCATGGCCGGGCCGATCCACTGGCCGCACCGGGCGAGGCCGACATCACCGCCCATGTCGACTTCGCCGCCGTGGCCGAGGCCGCCGAGGCGGCCGGCGCGGCGGTGCAAGGGCCGATGCCGCAGGGCGTCTTCCTCGCGCGGCTCGGCCTGTTCAGCCGCGCCGCGATCCTGGCGCGGATGGACCCCGCCCATGCGCCGCGCCACCTGGCCGCCGCGCAGCGCCTGGCCGCGCCCGAGCACATGGGCCGGCTGTTCAAGGCAATCTGCCTCTGCCATCCCGACCTGCCGCCCCTTCCCGGATTCGAGGACCCCTGATGGCCGAAGCCGTCACCGCCGGAACGCTCGCCGCCCTGCCCGGCCTCGCGCACGGGTTCTTCACGCGGCGCGGCGGCGTCTCGGGCGGCGGCTTCGCGGCGCTGAACTGCTCGCTCTCCGGCCGAGACGATCCCGATGCGGTGCGCGAGAACCGCCGCCGCGCCGCGGATGCGCTCGGCCTGCCCGGCACCGCGCTGGTCGGGCTGACGCAGGTGCATGGCGACGCCGTGGCGGTACTGGACGAGCCCTGGCCGGAGGACGCCCGCCCGCAGGCCGATGCGGTGGTCACGCGCCGGCCGGGCCTGGCGCTGGGCATCGTGACCGCCGATTGCGCGCCGGTGCTGTTTGCCGACACCGCCGCCGGGGTGATCGGCGCCGCCCATGCCGGCTGGCGCGGCGCGGTCGCCGGCGTGCTGGAAGCCACCGTCGATGCGATGGTCGCGATCGGCGCGCGGCGCGGGCGCATCGTCGCGGCGATCGGTCCCTGCATCCGCCAGCCATCCTACGAGGTGGCGGCCGACCTGCGCCGCGCGGTGCTGGCGCACGCCACCATCGATGCGCGCTTCTTCGCCCCTGGCGCGCGGCCGGATCGCTGGCAGTTCGACCTCGCGGGGTATTGCGCCGCGCGGCTGTTGGCGGTCGGCGTGGCGCCCGAGGTCACGTCGCACGACACCCTGGCGGACGAGGCGCGCTTCTTCAGCCACCGCCGCAACACCCTCGCGAAGGGCGGGCCGATCGGGCACCAGCTTTCGGCCATCGCGCTGGGCGCGTGAGGGCACGGCCTCCAAGGCGAGCCGTTTGCCGGCGCCCCGTCCGCCGCGGGACCGCGCGCGGGACCAACGTGCGGCGCGGCGTCGCGCTCGGCATCGGTGGCGCCCCAGCCCGACCACCCGCTGCCACTGACGGACCGGGAGCGAGGCTGTGCCGGCATTTCCCGGCGGCCGCGCGGCGCCCCACGGGGCCATGACCGTTGCAGGCGCGCGGCACACGACCAATAAGGACGCCATGCCCTATGTGTTCATGTTCTTCGCGATGCTGATGCTGACCATGCTGGTGGCCTGCGTGGTGTCGATATGACGGCGCAGCCCGGCGCGCCCGCGCGCCGCGCCCGGCCGCCGCGGACGGCACTCGCTTCCGTCCTGCTGGCCGTGTGCGCCCTGCTGGCCGCCTGCGGCGACCTGCCGCAGCCCTTCCGCGGCAATCCCGGTGGCAATGCCGGCGCGCTGGCCGCGCCGCCGGCCTACCGGCTGGCGATCCCCGCGCCGCCCGCGGCGCTGCTCACGGAAACCCAGGCGCGGGGCTTCGCGGAGGCACTCTCCACCGCGCTGCTCGCCGCCGAGGTGCCCGCCGCCGCCGACACCCCCCTGCCGCTCGACTGGCGCCTCACGGTCGAGGCGCAGTCCCAGGGCGGCTGGGTGGTGCCGCGCTACCGCCTGACCGACCCCGACGGCCAGGCGCAGGGCCAGGCCGATGGGACGCGCATCGCCGCGCGCGACTGGACCGATGCCAGCCCCGAGGTGCTGCGCCGCGCCGCGCGCGACGCCGCC
>NZ_JACADR010000192.1 GCF_016106005.1 Roseomonas rosulenta | reverse complement strand
TGCTGGCGGCGGAACGCTGGACCGGCGCGCCGCTCGGCACGCTGCTGGCCGAGGAACTCGTGCCCTTCGGCGGCGCCGCGGAGGCGCGCACCGCCGCCGGCGCGCGCTTCGCGCTGGACGGCCCGCCGCTGCGCCTGCGCGCCGAGGTGGTGCAGCCGCTCGGCATGGTGGTGCACGAGCTTGCGACCAATGCGGCGAAGCACGGTGCGCTCTCGACGCCGGCGGGGCGCGTGGCGGTCACCTGGCAGGCGGACGAGCAGTCCGGCCTGCTGAATATCCGCTGGGCCGAGACGGGCGGCCCGCCGCCCTCCTTCCCGATGACGCGCGGCGTGGGCTCGCGGGTGATCGAGGCGACCGTCACGGGCCAGCTGGGCGGCAGCGTGGAACGCCGCTGGCCCATCGAGGGGCTGGTCTGCGACATCGCCCTTCCGCTGGCGCGCATGCGCGCCGGGCCGGGGTGATAAGCAGCGCACGAAGGTTTCACCTTCGTGCCCCTCAATCGGCGGGCGGCAGCCATCCGGCCGCCTTGGCGTCGTGCCGAAGGCACGCCTGCGGCGTGACGCCGGACGACCGGCAGGCCGCATTCGCGGCCTCGGCTCTTCGGGCCGCAGGTCGGAACTTCGTGCGCCTGATATGAGGCCGCGCTACTCCGCCGCGGCCGGCACCGCGGCGGCGGCGAAGCGCGGTGCCACCTGCTCCATGAACAGCCGGATCGATCGCGCCGCCACATCCGCCGGCATCGGGCCGAGCCGGAAGGAGCAGATCACGCCGCCCACGCCGGTCGCCTCGATCTCGGCCATGCGCGCGGCGACGGTGGCCGGCGCGCCGGCGATCAGCGCGAGGTCGGGGTTCACGCGCGCGGGGGGCACCGCCTCCTTCTTCATGATGATGCCCTGCTCGGCGTAGATCTTCTCGCGCAGCTGCTTGCGGTGCGCCTGCATGGCCTCGAAGGCGGGGATGCCGATGCGCTGCGCTTCCTCGTCGGTCTCGGCCACCACGACGTTCCGCCAGACCCAGGATTCATCCATGCAGCGGGCGATGTGGGCGGCGTCGAAGCCCGCTTCCGCCATGGTCGCGCGATAGGCGACGAGCCGCTTCGCCGTCGTCTCGAGGGACTGCACGTTCATCAGGAAGGGCAGGCCGCGGCGTGCCAGGTGCAGCGCGCCATCCTCGGACGACGCCGCGCGGATCAGGTAGGGGTGCGGCCTGGTGAAGGGCGTGGGGCGCAGGCGCGGGACGTTCAGCGTCCAGAAGCGGCCCTCGTGGCGGAAGCCCTGCGGGCTGGTCCAGGCCTTGAGCATGATGCCCTCGGCCTCCTCGTAGCGCTCGAGGGCTTCCTCGTGGTCGATGCCGTAGCCCTGGTATTCGTAAACGTTGTAGGCGGTGCCGCGGCCCAGGCCGACGATGACGCGCCCGCGCCCGAGATTGTCGAGCAGCGACATCTGCTCGGCGAGGCGCATCGGGTGGTGCAGCGAGACCTGCGCCACCGCGAAGCCGACCTTGATGCGCTTCGTCGCCGCCAGGATCGCGGCCGCGAAGGTGACCGGATCGACATAGGCGCAGTTGCCGTCGAAGTGGTGCTCGGCCAACCAGATCACTTCCACGCCGAGCTCGTCGCACAGCTTCGCCTCGGCGACGCAGTCGGCGATGACATCGGCGTCGCGCTCGGGGTCGCGGCTCTCGGGGAAAAGGAAATTGCTGAAGCGCAGCATCCGGCCTGCTCCGCGATGGATGGGCCGAGCCTAGCGGAACGGCGCACCCGCGCAACGGCCTTGCACGGCGCGGCACGGGCGGGGCACGGTTCCGCTTGCCATGGCGGGGAGACACTGCAGGTGAGCACGCGTCGCATCCTCCTCGGCGGGGCGCTCGCGCTGCCCGCGATCGCCGCCCGCGCGCAGGAGCGGCCGGTGCAGGTCTATGTGGGCTTCGCACCGGGCGGGAACATCGACCTCGCGGCGCGCATGGCCGCACCCTTCCTCGAGAAGCACCTCGGCGGCGGGACGCAGATCATCGTGGTGAACAAGCCCGGGGCGGGCGGGATGCTGATGCTCAACGACGTGGCGGCGGCCGCGCCTGACGGGCGGCATGTCGCACTGGTGTCGTTCCCCGCGCTGGTCACGGCGCTCTACGACAACACGCCGCGCTACCGCGTGGACAGCTTCGCCTATGCCGGGCTCCTGACGGACGAGCCCTATACGGTCTTTGTCGGCACCGACACGCCCTATCGCAGCCTGCGCGACCTGGTGGAGGCGGCGCGCGCCGCGCCCGAGGCCATCAACATCGCCGGCGCCGGGATCGGCAGCGCGCCGCACCTCGCGCTGATGGCGATCGAGCGCGCGACGGGCGCGCGCTTCACCTGGGTGCCGACGCAAGGTGCCGGGCAGGCGATGCAGCTGGTGCAGGGGGGGCACGTGGCGGGGTCGATCTCGACCGTCAGCCTGACGGTGCGCGCGCATCTCCAGGGCACGCTGCGCGTGGTCGCGATCATGGAGCGCGAACGCTGGGACAAGGCGCCCGACCTGCCCACCGGCGTCGAGCAGGGGGTGGACGTGCTGGTGGGCTCGGCGCGCGGCTTCGCGCTGCCCGCCGCCACCCCCGCGCCCATCCTGGCGCGCTGGGAGGAAGCGGTGCGCCGCACGGCCAACGACCCGGAGTTCCGCGCGCTGGCCGAGCGCGACTTCCTGATCGTGCGCCACATGGACCGCGCCACCATGACGCGCTTCGTCGACGACCAGGCGCGCGCCTATGGCGAGGTTTGGCGGAGCAGCCCCTGGCGGCGGTGACGTGGCCTCACGCCGGCCCGTCGACGATGACGAGGCTGCCCGTCGAACTGCTCTGCCTGAGCCCGATCACCGCCTGATAGGCAGGGGAGGCGTACCAGCCCTCGGCGGCCGCGCGCGATGGGAATTCGATGATCACCGTGCGCTGGTGCGGCCAGTCGCCCTCGAGCACCGTGAGCGTCCCGCCCCGCACGACGAAGCTGGCGCCGAAGGGTGCGAGGGTCGGCATCACCTGGCCGCGGTATTCGGCGAACATCGCATCGTCGTGGATGGTCTCGACCGCGATCACGTAGGCCTTCATGGCGGGTCCTCCTTTCCTGGTCTGGCGCGATCAGGCACGGAACATCCCGCCGCCATCCACGTCCACCACCGTGCCGTTGACGTAGTGGCCGCGCGGGGAGGCCAGGAACACCGCGAGGTCGGCGATCTCGGCGGCCTCGATCGCACGGCCGAAGGGCAGGCCCGTCAGCGTCTCGGCCCAGCGTTCCTCGTCGCCGAACTTCAGCTTCGCGTTGGTGCGCGCCTGGGTCAGCATGCGGTCGGTCTTGGTGACTGCCGGGTTGATGCCGACCACCTTCACGCCACTGGCCTGCGCCGCCGCTCCGATTGCGGAGGTGAAGGCGATCAGTGCCGCATTGCCCGCGCCGCCGGCGATGTAGCCCGCGCGGGGCGCGCGCCCGGCCATGCCGATGATGTTGACGATCGCGCCCGACTTCCGCGCCTCCATCGCCGGCAGGTAGAGTTGGCAGAGGTGGATGTAGCCGAAGACCTTGAGGTCCCAGGCCTGCTTCCAGCGCGCGATGGTGATATCCTGCAGCCGCCCGGAGGGAATGGCGCCGGCGTTGTTCACCAGGATGTCGATGTCGGGGAAGGCGGCGTGCAGGCGCTCGCGCTCGGCATCCTGCGAGAGGTCGGCAGCGATCGTCTCGACGCGCACCTGGGCCTTGCCGCGCAGCTTGTCAGCGGCGGCGGCGAGGGCGCCGGCATCGCGCGCCGACAGCACCACGTCGCAGCCCTCGGCGGCGAAGGCTTCGGCGCAGGCGAGGCCGATTCCCTTCGAGCCGCCCGTGACCAGCACGCGCTTGCCGTGAAGTTGCATGTCCATGGTCAGATCACCAGTTCGATGAGGAAGGGCGTGGGCCGCGCGAAGGACTGCGCCATCAGGTCGCCGACCTGGTCAAGCGTGGTGGCCTGCGCCGCCTCCACGCCCATGGCCTCCGCCATCTTGACCCAGCCGATGTCGGGATTGCCGAGGTCGAGCATGTCCATCGCCGTGCGCCCGGGATTGGCGCCGACGTTCTGGTACTCGCCGAGCAGGATCTGGTACTTGCGGTTGGACAGGATGACGGTGGTGACTGGCAGCCTCTCGCGCGCCTGGGTCCAGAGCGCCTGCACCGTGTACATCGCCGACCCATCGGCCTGCAGGTTGATCACGCGCCGCCCGCCGCCGCCGATCGCCGCCCCGGTGGCCAGCGGCAGCCCGCAGCCGATCGCCCCGCCGGTGATGTGCAGCCAGTCGTGCTTCGGCGCGGCGAAGGTCTCGCTGTAGAAGCCGCGGCCGAAGGACACGCTTTCGTCGGCGATGATCGCCTCCTCCGGCATCAGCGCCGCCACGGTGCGGGCCAGGCCCTCGGGCGTGGGGGCGCCGCGGGCCGCTTCGGGGCGCGCGCCGACATCGGGCATCGGCACCGCCGGCGCGCCGAGTTCGTCGCACAGCGCGCGCAGCGCCGCCTCGGCATCCTGTTCGTAGCGCGTCAGTACATGGACTTCCGCCGTCGCGGGATAATGCAGCGACGGCTTGCCCGGATAGGCGAAGAAGCCGACCGGCCCCCGGGAATTCACCAGGATGATGTGCTCGACCCATTCCAGCGCCTTGATCGCGACATCGGCCGGATAGGGCACGCGTTCGAGCGGCAGGCGGCCCTGGCCGCGCTGCACGCGGCCGTTCGAGCCCTCGGCCAGCAGCTTCGCGCCGGTCGCCTGGGCGGCGCGCCAGGCCAGCGCCTGCGCGCCCTCCCGCAGCGCCGTACCGCCGAGCAGGATCAGCACGTTCTTCTTCTCGCGCAGGATGCGCGCAGCGTTGCGCACGGCCAGGGGGTCCGCCTGCTGCGCCACCGGCACGGGCAGCGGCGCGGCCACCACGCCCCCTTCGTCCCAGCAGGTGTCGGAGGGCAGCACCAGCGTCGCGATCTGCCCCGGTGCGGTACGTGCTGCCTGCACCGCGGCCGCCGCATCGGCGCCGACATCCTTCGCCTTGGTGGAGGTGCGCAGCCAATGCGAGACGCCGCGCGCCCAGCCTTCGGTATCGGCGGTCAGCGGCGCATCGAAGGGGCGGTGATAGGTCGCCTGGTCGCCCACGCAGTTCACTATGCCCGAGCGTGCGCGCCGGGCGTTGTGCAGGTTGGACAGGCCGTTCGCCAGGCCCGGGCCGCAATGCAGCAGCGTCGCCGCGGGCTTGCCGGTCATGCGCCAGTAGCCATCGGCCATGCCGGTGACCACGTTCTCCTGCAGGCCGAGCACACACTTCATGCCCGGGATGCGGTCCAGCGCGGCGACGAAATGCATCTCGCTCGTGCCCGGGTTGGCGAAGCAGACCTCCACGCCGCATCCAAGAAGGGTATGCACCAGGCTCTCGGCACCGTTCACCGCGTCTCTCCCGCTCATCGATGATGGTGCAGCCTGCGCGGGACGGCGCGCGCGGGCAAGGTGGCCCCCTGGCGCGCGCCATTGCCGGTCTGTCCGGCGCGACGCATTCTGTGCGGGATCGGCATGAAGGTGGCGGCGATGCCCTGTTCGAACCCCTGGCCCTGCCGCAGCACCCCGGTGCCGCGGCCATGACGGCGCTGCGCACCGCGCTCGTCGGATTCGCGGCCGGCGCGCTGTCGGTCCTGGTGTTCCACCAGGGCACGGTGGCGCTGCTGCATCTGGCGGGGCTGGTGCCCAACGCCCCGTTCCAGCTTCGGCCGGTGCCGCCCCTGGGGGTGCCGCAGCTCGGCTCGATCGCCTTCTGGGGCGGGGTCTGGGGCATCGTGATCGCGGCCATCCTGGCGGCGCGGCCGGGCTGGCCGCCCATGCTGGTCGGGTTGCTGGTGGGTGCGGTGGGCTGCGTGCTGGTGGGCTTCACCGTGGTCGCGGCGCTGCGCGGGCAGCCGCTGATGGGTGGCTTCGACCCCGGCCGCTGGTGGCGCAGCATGCTGATCAACGGCGCCTTCGGCTGGGGCGTGGGGGTGCTGCTGGTCGTGGCCCGGCGGCTTCGCATCGGTTAGGGCGGCCTCCGCGCCCTCCCGGCGTGGGCGCGACCTTGCCGTAATTCGGCCGCCATGGTTCTCAGGATGGAAAGCGGCCAGCCAAGGGGGGCGGCCACTGGGAAGCAGGGGTCCAACGCGATGATGTCGCGCCTCGCCGTCGCGTTCTTCGCGACGGGGTTCGCTGCGCTGCTGTGCCAGATCGTCTGGCAGCGCATGCTCGGCATCTTCGCCGGGTCCGATACGATTTCCGCCGCGCTGGTGGTGGGGGCCTTCCTGGCCGGGCTCGGGCTCGGCTCCATCATCGGGGCGAAGGTCGCGGACCGGCTGAGCCCCGCGCGCGCGCTGGCGGGCTTCGCGCTCGCCGAGATCGGCGTCGGCGTCTTCGCGCTGCTGTCCAAGCCCTTCCTGTACGACTGGCTCGCCACCGACATGGCCGGGGTGGTGGATGCCGCGCCGGCCATCTTCGCGCTGTGCTTCGCAGGGCTGGTGCTGCCGACCACGCTGATGGGCGCCTCCCTGCCGCTGCTGGCGCGCGCGGTGGCGACCTCACGCGAGGACATCGCCGAGCGGATCGGCACGCTTTATGGCCTGAACACGCTGGGCGCGGGGCTGGGCGCGTTGCTGGGCGGCTGGCTGCTGGTCGGGCACCTGGGCTTCGTGGCCGCGCTGTGGCTGGCGGCCGGGCTCGAGTTCTTCGCCGCCGCGCTCTCGCTCACGCTGCTGCGCCGGCTCCGCGAGGCCCCCGCGCCCGCCGCGCCCGCCGGCGATACGGCCGACGACGCGCGCTATGGCGGCCTGCCGCTGTGGTGCCTGCTGGTCTTCCTCTCGGGCTACGTGATCGTGGCGCTCGAGATCGTCTGGGTGCGCATGATGGGTCAGGTCGGGCAGTACCATGCTTATCTGTTCCCCACCGTGCTCGGCATCTTCCTGCTGGCGGACGGGGCAGGCATGGCGATTGCCGCACGCATGGTCCGCCGCATGGAGGACCCGCGCCCGGCCTTCTTCATCACGCAATCGGCCGGCTTCGTGCTCGCCACGGTGCTGCTGCTGGCACTGTGGTACCTGTTGCCGCTCTGGCCGCTGGCGGACTGGCTCTCGGTCGACCGCAACCGGATGCAGGGCGGGCCGCTGCTGGTGGCGATTGCGATCACTGTGGTGGTGGTGGCCCCGCCATCCTTCCTCATTGGCATGACCTTCCCGTTCGTGCAGCGCGCGGTGCAACGCGACCTGTCCAGCGTCGGCGCGCGCGTCGGCTGGGTGCAGCTGGCCAACATCGCCGGCAATGCGGCGGGGTCGATCCTGACGGGGCTGGTCACCTTCCACCTGCTCGGCACGGCGGGAACGCTGAAGCTGCTCGCGGTGCTCTCGCTGCTGCTGGTGGGCTTCTGGCTTTGGCGCGCGGGGGTGGCGAAGCGCCCGGTCGAGGCCGGCCTCGCGCTCGCCTGCGCCGTGCTGGTCTTCGCGCTGCCAGGCAATGCCGCCTTCTGGACGCGGCTGCACCACGAACGCTCGGGCCAGGTCGCCGCCTGGGCCGAGGACCGCTCGGGCGTGGCCTATTTCCGCGACGAGCGGGCAGAGGACGGGCGCGCCGACGGGCCCTTCTTCATCCAGGGCTTCAGCCAGGGGCGCATCCCCTTCCTGCCGATCCACCAGTTCCTCGGCGCCGTCGGGCCGCTGATCCACCCCAACCCGCGCGAGGTTCTGGTGATCGGCGTGGGCTCGGGCGGCACGCCCTGGGCCGCCGGCGTGCGCCCGGAAAGCCGCGTCCGCGCCATCGAGCTGGTCGGCCCGGTGCTGACCGCGCTCGAGGAGGTGGGCCGCCGCCACCCGGGCAGCCCGATGGCGCAAATGTTCCGGGACCCGCGCTGGCGTCTCGAATACGGCGATGGCCGCCGGACTTTGGCGAAGGAGTACCGCCGCTACGACATCATCGAGGCCGATGCCATCCTGCCGGAGGCCTCGCATTCCGGCCTGCTCTACAGCGCCGAGTTCCTCGAGCAGGTGCGCGAGCGTCTGGCCCCGGGCGGGATCTACGTGCAATGGGCGCCCTCCCAGCGCGCGGCCGAGACCTTCGCCGCGGTCTTCCCGCACACGCTGCTGCTGATGCCCGTGGCGGTGCTGATCGGGTCGAACGACCCCATTCCCTTCGACGCCGAGCGCCTGGCCGCGGCGCTGGAGGCGCCCGCCACCGCCGAGCACCTGCGTCGCGGCAACCCCGCCTTCCGCGACTGGAGCGCGCTCTTTGCCGCCCCGCCGATCGCCTGGACGCCCGGCATGCCGCGCCAGGACCCGCCGCTGACCGACATCTTCCCGCGCGACGAGTTCTACATGAACAACCCGGTCACCACGACCGACGTCTATGCCCGCCGCATGAGCCCGGCGATGGCGCGCGCGCCGCGGCCCGCCCGCTGAAGGCCCGCGCCGGACGCCGCCGTCCGCCCGGCGGCGGGCGC
>NZ_JACADR010000191.1 GCF_016106005.1 Roseomonas rosulenta | reverse complement strand
GTGTGCTCTCCGGATCTGATGGCGCGGCGGGAAGGTGGCCTCGGCCTCCGCGGCGGCGCCGGCGGCCAGCAGCAGGTGCGCCGCGCGCCCGACCCGCTGCCAGGCCCCCGGCGACAGGGCGGCCAGCGTCCGGCAGACCTCCACCGCCTCGGCCGTGCGGCCAAGGGCGATCAGCCGGAGCGCGCGGTCGGCCAGCGAATCCGCGCGTTCGAAGCGCAGCACGGCGGGTGCCACACCGAGCTCGCCGGCGCGGGTCCAGAGCGCCTCGGCCAGGCGGGCATGGCCGCGGCCGAAGGCGGCGCGCGCCATCAGGCGGAACCAGTGGCCGGATTGCGCGCGGCGCTGACGCAGCACCGCGCGCATGGCCGCGGCATCGCCGGCGAGCACGGCCGCCAGCAGGGCCTCGAGCGTCTCGGTGTTGGCCAGCAGCCAGATCGCGGCATGGCCCGCGAGCGGCGTGCGCAACAGGTGGACGGGGCCGGCCTCGGCGGCCAGGCGCGCATGGCGCCAGTCGACCGTGTCGTAGGGGTCGGCGATGACGGCGGCGAACGGGGCGAGGTCGGCGGCCGCCAGGCGCATGTCGCGGTGCGGCAACGGGCGGTGGAAGCGGTGGAAGCGCGCATCCCAGGACACGTCGGCGGGCGCGATGCTGGCCTGCGGTGCGACCGCGATGGTGCCGGCGGCGGAGAGCCGCGCTGCATGCTTCAGCGCGCCATGCGCGCCCATGCTGTAGCCATAGGGCACCACGCGCGGCTTCAGCACCTGGCGCACGGCCGCCAGCGCGGCCTCGACCGAGGCGCGCGGGAACCAGTTCTCGCGCTGCGCGACGAAGCCCACCGTGTCGAGGCCGAGCTTCGTCGCCGCCTCCTCCCCCCAGAAGGCGGTGCCGTCGGGGCGGAAGGTCAGGTCGGAGAAGGTCACGAGGCTGTGTGCCGAGCGGCCTGGCTGGTGGACCACCAGGATCTCCCGGTCACGAAAGATCACCCTGCGGGCCGGCGGCCACGCCGCGGCGCCGGCCTTGCCCGCGAGGGTGGGTGGGCGCGGCATCAGCGCCGCGCCGCTTCCTCGGGCGTCATCAGCCGCAGCGCCAGCGCATGCAGGCCGGTGGAGAATTCCGCGGCCAGCACCTCGTGCACGGCGCGCGATCGCGCCACGCGGGACTGGCCTGCGAAGGCCGGCGCGATCACGGTCACGCTGTAGTGCGTCTGCCCGCCCGGGCGGGCGCCGGCATGGCCGGCATGGCTCGCGCTGTCGTCCTGCACGATGACCTCGGCGGGTGCGAAGGCGGCCTGCAGCAAGGCTTGGATGCGCTGGGCGCGGCTGTCGTCCATGCGTGCTTTTCGGTCCTTCGGCGCGTGCTGCCAAGGGGTGTCATGCGCCTTGCGGGATGCGCGCATGGCTCCCATAACGGCGTGATGCGAAAGGGTGGCAGGAAGGTCGAGCCGGACCCCGCGGACGCCGGCGCGCCGCGCCATGCCTGCGAGCATCCGGGCTGCACCGATGCCGGCCTGTTCCGCGCGCCGCGCGACCGGTCGCTGCGCCAGTTCCTGTGGTTCTGCCTGCCGCATGTGCGCGCCTACAATGCCGCCTGGGATTACTACAAGGGTATGGCGCCCAACGAGATCGAGGCGCATCTGCGCGAGGACACCGCCTGGCAGCGGCCCACCTGGCCGCTGGGGCGGCTTGGTGGCGCGGGGCGCTTCGACCCCGAGATCCTCCGCGACCCGCTCGGCGTGCTGCGCGCCGAGGCGCCCACGCAGCGCCGCCGCCCGCGCGAGACGGTGGAGACCCCGCCCGAGCTGCGCGCCGCACTTGAACTCATGGAACTCACCTGGCCGCTCGACCAGGCGGAGCTTCGCGCCCGCTACAAGGACCTGGCCAAGCGCTACCATCCCGACGCCACCGGCGGGGACCGCGCCGCCGAGGACCGGCTGAAGGACATCAACCGCGCCTACAGCCTGCTGAAGCGCCGGGTCCCCGCGCGCGCGGCAGCGGCGCCCGAGCCCGCCGGCGCGCCCGCCGGGTAGCCGGATCGGCCGCGCACCCCTAGTATGCCCCCGACAGTGACGGAACCGGACTGCAGATGAACAAGGTCGCCCCAATCTCCGACATCCGCCCGACCTCCGCGATCGACGCGCCGGACATCAAGGTGACGGCGCGCGAGGCCTTCGGGCTCGATCTCGACCTCGAGGTGCCGGCCTTCTCGATCCGCACGGAACACGTGCCGGAGGTCGACAGCACCTATCGCTTCGACAAGGAGACGACGCTCGCGATCCTGGCGGGCTTCGCCTTCAACCGCCGCGTGATGATCCAGGGTTACCACGGCACCGGGAAATCGACCCACATTGAGCAGGTGGCGGCGCGGCTCAACTGGCCCTGCATCCGCGTCAACCTCGACAGCCACATCAGCCGCATCGACCTCATCGGCAAGGACGCGATCGTCCTCAAGGACGGCAAGCAGGTGACCGAGTTCCGCGAGGGCATCCTGCCCTGGGCGCTGCAGCACCCCTGCGCGCTGGTCTTCGACGAGTACGATGCCGGCCGCCCGGACGTGATGTTCGTGATCCAGCGCGTGCTCGAGGTCGAGGGCAAGCTGACGCTGCTCGACCAGAACCGCGTGATCCGCCCGAACCCGTATTTCCGCCTGTTCGCCACCGCCAACACGGTGGGCCTGGGCGACACCACGGGGCTCTATCACGGCACGCAGCAGATCAATCAGGGGCAGATGGACCGCTGGTCGATCGTCGCCACGCTGAACTACCTGCCGCACAAGATGGAGACCGAGATCGTCCTCGCGAAGATGGGCAAGGAGGGCGACGCCAAGGCCAGGAAGCAGGTCGAGGCGATGGTGGCCCTGGCCGACCTCACGCGCGCGGGCTTCATCGCCGGGGACATCAGCACCGTCATGTCGCCGCGCACCGTCATCACCTGGGCGGAGAATGCGCGCATCTTCGGCGATGTCGGCTTCGCCTTCCGGTTGTCCTTCCTCAACAAGTGCGACGAGGCGGAGCGCGCGACGGTGGCGGAATACTACCAGCGCTGCTTCAACGAGGAAGTCTCGACGGGGCTGCTGAAGAAGGCGGGGTGAGGCCCCGCGGCAGGCGCGGGCGGGACATCCCGACCGCGACCACGCAGTAACGCAGACGGCCGTCCCGATGACGGAGCCCCGCAGCGCCAATGGCGCGAGGAGCGAAGCCCGGATCGGGCCGGCCCCGACGAACGCAATACCACAGAAGGTCGTCCTGATGACGGAGCACCGCAGGCGCGCAGCGCCGAGGAGCGCAGTCTGAATCAGGCCGGCCCGCCGAAGCGCAGCGGAGGCCACACTTCATGTCCGGCAAGCAGGACCTCACCCGCCAGGAGGAGTTCAAGCGCGCCACCGCGGGCGCGCTTCGCGCCATCGCGCATGCCGACCCCGAGGTGCAGGTGGCTTTCCAGCCCGGCCCCTCCGGCGTGGCCGGCAAGCGCGTGCGCCTGCCGCTGCCCACCCGCGCCCTGCCGCCGGCCGAGATGGCGAAGCTGCGCGGCGCCGCAGACGCCGCTGCGCTCCGCCTCCGTCACCACGACGAATCGCTGCACGCGTCGCGCATCCCCGGCCGGCGCGAGGCGCGCGAAGTGTTCGACGCGCTCGAGCAGGTGCGGGTCGAGACCGTCGGCTCGAAGTTCATGGCCGGCGTGGCCGCCAACCTGCGCGCCAAGCTGACCGAGGAATGCGAGGCCGAAGGCTACGACCGCATGACGCGGAAGGACCAGCTGCCGCTGCCCGCCGCGCTCGCGATGATCGCGCGTGAGAAGTTGACCGGCGAGGCCGCGCCCGAGATCGCGCACCGCGTGCTCGACCTGTGGCGCGACACGCTGGGCGAGAAGGCCGACGAGGCGCTGGCCGAGATGGCGCAGACCGCCGATGACCAGGCCGCCTTCGCGAAGGCCGCGCGCAAGCTGCTAACCGCGCTCGACCTGGCGGAAGCCGAGGTCGAGGCGGAATCCGAGCAGCAGGACGAGGAAGGCGAGGAAGGCGGCGAGAGCACCCCCCAGCAGGACCAGTCCGGCGAGGGCCAGTCGCAATCCGAGCAGGAAGACCAGATGCTCGGCGCACAGCCCGAGCAGATGCAGGGCGAGGCCGCGGAAGAAGAGGGCGAAGAGACCGAGGAGGACGGCGCGGCGGCGGACGGGGACGACAAGCCCGGCGGCCCGCAGCAGCGCCGCGAGGTGCCGCAGGTCGACGACACCACGCGCTACCACGCCTTCACGACGCAGTTCGACGAGATCGTCTCGGCCGAGGATCTGTGCGACCCGGATGAGCTGAACCGCCTGCGCCAGCAGCTCGACCAGCAGCTGAGCCACCTGCAGGGCGTGGTGAGCAAGCTGGCGAACCGGCTGCAGCGCCGGCTGCTCGCGCAGCAGCAGCGTGCCTGGGAATTCGACCTCGAGGAAGGGATGCTGGACGCCGCGCGGCTGACGCGCGTCGTGACCAACCCGATGCACGCGCTGTCCTACAAGCGGGAGCGCGACACGGATTTCCGCGACACCGTCGTCTCGCTGCTGATCGACAATTCGGGCTCGATGCGCGGGCGGCCGATCACGGTGGCGGCGATGTGCTGCGACATCCTGGCGCGCACGCTGGAACGCTGCGCGGTCAAGACCGAGATCCTGGGCTTCACCACGCGCGCCTGGAAGGGCGGCCAGTCGCGCGAGCGCTGGGTGCAGGAGGGTAAGCCGCGCAATCCCGGCCGCCTGAACGACCTGCGCCACGTGGTCTACAAGGCCGCCGATGCGCCCTGGCGGCGCGCGCGCAAGAACCTTGGCCTCATGCTGCGCGAGGGTCTTCTGAAGGAGAACATCGACGGCGAGGCGCTGGAATGGGCCTACAAGCGGCTGCTGCCGCGGCCCGAGCACCGGCGCATCCTGATGGTGATCAGCGACGGCGCGCCGGTCGATGACAGCACGCTGAGCGTGAACCCGGGCAACTACCTGGAGCGCCACCTGCGGAAGGTCATCCACGAGATCGAGGGCCGCAACCAGGTGGAGCTCATCGCCATCGGCATCGGCCACGACGTCACGCGCTACTACCGCCGCGCGGTGACCATTGTGGATGCCGAGGAACTCGGCGGCACCATGATGAAGAAGCTCGCCGAACTATTCGACGAGGACGCCGCGGAAGCCTGGCAGCGCGCGGCGGCGGAACGCGGGCCAGTGCTGGTGTGACGCGCAGGCCGCGCGCCGCCACGCCGCTTCGTACAGCGCGCCTGCGGCGCGACGCAGCGTGCGGCGGCGGAACGCGGCCTCGTGCTGGCGTGACCTGGCAGCATGTGGCGCTGCGCCTCGCGATGACCTGACGCATGCCGGGCGATGCGCGCCCGACGCGCCGCCGGGTCGTCGCGGCCGCTGCCCTGCTGGCCGCCTGCGGGCGCACGCCGGCTGCGGCTGACGAGGCGGGGACCCTCCTGCCACCCGTCCCGCTCGATGGCCCGCTGCGCAGCCTCGGCGGTTTCGAGATCGACGCTACGCGCCTCGGCGCTGCCAACCTTTCCGGCATCCACCTCGACGACGACCTGGTCGCGACCATGGTCGACGATCGGGGTCGCTGGGCGCAGGCGCGCATCGAACTGCGCGAGGCCATCGCCCACCGGCTGGTGCCCATCGCCGCCGGGCCGCTGCGCGATGGGGCCGGCAGGCCGCTGCCTCGGGGCCGCGCGGCGGACGCGGAAGCGATCACGCGGCTGCCCGATGGCACCTGGCTGGTCGCCTATGAGCGCTGGCACCGCATCCGCGCCTATCGCCGCCTGGACGGGCCGGGCACCTATGTCGAGGCGCCGCCCGGCCTCGATCGCGCGCCGCCCAATGGCGGGCTCGAGGCGCTGACGCTGCTCGCCGATGGCCGCCTGCTGGCGATGACGGAGGAACTGGCGCCCCCGGGCGCGCAGGCGCTGCGCCAGGCCTGGATTGGCCGCCCCGGACGCTGGGCGCCGGTCGCGTGGCGCCCGGAACCGGGCTTTGTGCCGGTGGATGCCGCCGGCCTGCCCGATGGCGGCGCGCTGGTGCTGGAACGCCACTTCACCTGGCTGACCGGTTTCGCGGCGCGGCTGGTGCGCATGCCTGCCGCTGCACTCGCCGCCGCCGGGCCGGGCACGGTGCTGGCGGGCGAGGAGATCCTGCGCCTGGACGGCGCCCCCCTGCCTGCGGAGAACTGGGAGGGCGTGGCAGCGGTGCGCCATGAGGGACGCCTGATCGTCGCCCTGGTCACGGACGACAATGAGAGCACCCTGCAGCGCAGCCTGATGCTTCTGTTCGGACTGCGCGCGTAGCGACGCTCAGTCCGGCTCACCCTCCGCCGGATGCGCCCCGCAGGCCCGCATGAACACCAGCACGTCGCGCGCCGCCGCCTTCACGGCATCCGCATCCGTGCCCTTGGCCACCACGGCCACGCCGCCGCCACCGGTCCGGTAGTAGGGGTAGGACCCGATATCGAGGTCCGGATAGCGCGCCTGGATGTCCGCGAGGCCCTCGGCGATGCGCCCCTCCATCAGCCCGGTCGCGTGCACGGCGGCCGAGACCACCGGCGGGCCGCCCTTCAGCGTGGGCGCCAGCGCCTCGAACATCGCCTGCATGATGCGCGGCACGCCGGCCAGCACATGCACGTTGCCCATGGTGAAGCCCGGCGCGATCGAGATGATGTTGTCGATCAGCGCCGCCCCGCGCGGCATGGTCGCCATGCGCTGGCGCGCCGCGTTGAAGTCGCCCGGCGGGGATTGCCGCGCATAGTGGGATTCGAGGCGCCGCCAGGCTTCCGGATGCGGCTCCCAGGGCACGCCGAAGGCGGCGGCCACGCATTCGCTGGTGATGTCGTCATGCGTGGGGCCGATGCCGCCCGTGGTGAAGACGTGGTCGTATTTCGCGCGCACCTCGTTCACCGTGGCGACGATGGTGGCGCGCACGTCGGGGATCACGCGCACCTCGCGCAGCGGGATGCCGATCTCGCCGAGGCGCGTCGCGAGGAACTTCAGGTTGGCGTCCTGCGTGCGGCCCGAGAGCACCTCGTTGCCGATGATGAGCAGGCAGGCGGTCGGGCTGGTCATGGCGAGGTCCTCCACCGTGCAGGATAGGCCGAGCCCGCGCGGCGCGTCAGCCCGCCGGGCGGCGCAGCGCGATGTCGTACAGCGCCTCGCCGTTCAGCGAGAGATATGCCACGGCCCATCCGTCGGCGGCGGCGAACTCGCAGACCGCCTGGTGCACGCCGAAGACGCCGAAGCCCGGCCGGACGATCCGCGCGAAATCGTTGAAAACCAGCAGCCCGCCAGGCTTCACGCGGCCCTTGGCGGCGGCGATGTCGGCCACCACCGCCTCGTAGCCATGGTCGGCATCGACGTAGATCCAGTCGAAATCCGCCGTCGCCGAACCGCCCAGGTAGGCGACGGTGGTCATCTCGTGCCGGCTGACCGCAGGGTGGTCCAGCACGTCCTGCCGGCACAGCGCGAAGGTCACGTCCACCAGGTGCAGCTCGTCCGGCTGCACCGTGTCGAGGATCATGCGTGCGAAGTCGCCGCGATAGGTGCCGAGCTCGCACACCCGGCCGCCCTTGGGGAACCGGCGCAGCATCTCCGAACGGTCGTTGAGCAGCACGCAGCCCTCGAGCTGCCCCTGCGGGATCGGCGGCGCGGGCGGCGGCGGCGGCTGGAAGGCGAGGCGCGCCAAGCGCCCGAGTATCTTCAGCCCTTCCGGCAGGCCGCGGCGCAGCATCAGTTCGGCCCGGTAGCCGCGGCCCTCCGTCATGGCGCGGCGGCCGCCAGGCGGGTGATGGACATGGTGGCTTCGGCGCTCCCCTAACCGGCCCGGCGCGGGCCAGGGCGGCGTTATGGCGCGCAGCGGGCGCGCCCGCCAGGGGCGCAGCGTCCGCAAGGGCGGGTGATCGGGCCGCGGGCCGGACCGCGCCGCACCGGTGGATCAGCCGCGCAGCATCGCCACCAGCCGCGCCGCGATGCCGTCCCAGTCGTTGAGGCGCCGGCCGGTCTCCCGCGCGCCCTCAACGAGCACGGCGAGGCGCGCGGGATCGGCCGCGGCCTCGAGCGCATCGGCCAGCGCCGCCGCGGTCATGGCGCGGGCCAGCACGCCGTCGATGCCGTCGCGCACCTGCTCGGCGAGGCCGCCGACCGGGGTCGCCACCACCGGCACGCCGAGGCCATGGGCGAGCGGCGCGACGCCGCTCTGGCTCGCCTCGCGATAGGGCAGCACCACGGCGTCGGCCTCGGCGACCAGCGCCGCCATCTCGGCCTCGCCGAGCCAGCGCGACTCGACTGTGACGCCGGGCAGGGCCGACAGGCCGGGTGCCAGCGCCTCGGGATCGCCCTCGCCGGCCACCAGCAGCGTCGCGCCAGGGTGGCGCGGCTGGAAGGCCGCCCAGGCGTCGCGCAGCAGGTCGAGCCCCTTGTAGGCCCGCATCCGGCCGAGGTTCACAAAGTGCGGCCCGGCGTCGCGCGCCGCGGGCCGCGCCGCAGC
>NZ_JACADR010000190.1 GCF_016106005.1 Roseomonas rosulenta | reverse complement strand
CGCCACGCCCGCATCGAAGCGCGCCGCTGGCAGCACCAGGCTCACCGTGCCGCCCGCGCGCAGCCCCGCTGCCAGGAAGGCCGCCCAGGCTGCGAGCCCCGCGCCCCCCTCATGCGTCGCGGCGCGGCGCACCGCGCCCGGCGGTGGCGTGCCGCCCGGCCAATAGGGCGGGTTCGCGAAGGCATGGTCGCAGGGCGCGATGCCGCGCGCGATCGCGACATCGCCGACATCGCCCTCGATCACCGTCGCAGCCACGCCATTCGCCGCGGCATTTCCGCGCGCCAGCGCCGCCATCGTGGGTTCGCGCTCGACCACCGTCACCGAAAGCCCGGGCACCCGCGCAGCCAGGCACAGGAACACCGCGCCGGTGCCGCAGCCTGCCTCCAGCACGCGCTGCCCCGGCGCCGCCGGCACGAAGGCGGCCAGCAGCACGGCATCGAGCCCGGCACGGAACCCCTCGAGCGGCTGGCGCAGCAGAACGCGCCCGCCGAGCAGGCGATCGTCGGTCGTGGCACTCACGCCGCCAAGGCCTGCGTCACGTGGTTTCCTCGCCGGCCTGCCGCAGCACGGCGCGGGCGCGCCCTTCATCGTCGGTCGCGACGGCGAGCCGCCGGGGAAAGGCGCCGATGCCGCCCTCGATCGCGCTGACATGCGCATCGAGCACCAGCGTATCGATCCCGGCATCGGCCAGCAGGACCTGCAGGAAGGACAGGCGCACCGGGTCCGTGGTGGTGGCGATCACTCTCATGGTGTGGCGCCTGCGCGCATCGAGGTCGCGCTTGCGCGCATTGGTGTGGCGCTTGCGCGCATCCATGTGGCGCTTGCGCGCATTGCAAGACCGAATCCCTTGTTTTTCCGGCGCTTGCCGCACCGGCAGGCGCTGACTATGGTGCCCGCCGCATCAGGAGAAGTGCAAGGGTGAGTGCCGCCGCCACGCCGCTTGTCGCCCCGCCGGCGCCGCGGGGGGAGGACGCCCTGTCCGCGCTCATGGCGCTGCTGCGCGATGACCTCGAGGCATGCAACCGCCTCATCATCGAGAAGATGCAGAGCGACGTCGCGCTCATTCCGCAGGTCGCCGCCTATATCGTGGCGGCCGGCGGCAAGCGCCTGCGCCCGCTGCTCACCATCGCCGCCGCGCGCATGTGCGGCTATCGCGGCGAACGCCACGCGGTGCTCGCCGCCTGCATCGAATTCATCCACACCGCGACGCTGCTGCACGACGACGTGGTGGACGAATCCGCGCTGCGCCGCGGCCAGGCGAGCGCGAACGCACTGTTCGGCAACAAGTCCTCCGTGCTGGTCGGCGACTTCCTGTTCTCGCGCGCCTTCCAGGTGATGGTGGCCGACGGGTCGCTCGAAGTCATGCGCATCCTCTCCGCTGCCTCCGCGACCATCGCGGAAGGCGAAGTCCTGCAGCTGATGACGCAGAACGACACCACCACCACCGAGGCGCAGTACCTCGCCGTCATCGAGGGCAAGACCGCCGCGCTCTTCGCCGCCGCGACCGAGGTCGGCGCCGTCATCGCCGACCAGCCGCCCGCTCGACAGGCCGCGCTGCGCGACTACGGCATGGCGCTCGGCGTCGCCTTCCAGCTGGTGGACGACGCACTCGACTACAGCGCCGATCAGGAAGCGCTCGGCAAGACCGTCGGCGACGATTTCCGCGAGGGCAAGATCACGCTGCCCGTGCTGCTCGCCTTCGCCCGGGGCAGCGAGGAGGACCGCGCCTTCTGGCGCCGTACCCTCGAAGACCGCGACCAGTCCGAGTCCGACCTCGCCCATGCCCAGGCCCTGATCACCCGCCACAACGCCCTGGCCGACACCATCGAACGCGCCCGCAGCTACGGCGACCAGGCCCTCGCCGCCCTCGCCGGCTTCCCGGACACGCCGGAACGACGCGCGCTGGCGGATGTCGTGGCGTTCTGCATCGAGCGGGCGCGGTAGCGCGGAGGGGGCTTTGCCCCCTCCGGACCTCCCCCACCAGGGGGCTACGGCCCCCTGGACCGCGGGTTTTAGATCGGGGGAATTGGGGAGGGGCGTGGCGCGCCCATTGCGTCGGTGTCGCCATCGATGCCCCTCCCCAATTCCCCCGATCAAGTCGAGGGTTCCAAAGGCCTTAAGCCCTTGGCGGGGGGGTTCGGGGAGGGCAGAGCCCTCCCCGGGCGACCTTACCAGCCCGGCGCAGACAGCCGCCGTCAGCAGCATCGCCGCGATCCACCAGGCTTGCCAGGCGCCGAAGGACAGCATGGCCGTGATGGCCGCCGAGGCCAGGGCGCCGGCGGCGGCGGGCGGGCAGGGGCTGCGGCTGGCGGCGCTGCCCAGTGTCCAGGCGAGGGTGCCTGCGATCAGCGCGCCGATGGCGCCGAGTTCCAGCCAGACCTGCAGGGCGCCGTTGTGCGGGTGCAGGGGCAGCACCTGTACGCTGGGGTTGGCGAACCACGCGCGGCGTTCGGCATCGGTCACGCCGAGGTGGCTCAGTTGCGCGGCGGTGGGGGCGTCGCGGCCGCCCGGGACGGTGCGGCTGGCTTCGAGGCCCCAACCCAGGACCGGGCGTTCGGCGATGCATGCGGCGGTGAAGTCCCAGATCACCATGCGATGGAGCGCGGTGATCGGCAGGCGGTCCACCGGCAGGGCGGGGATGGCGGCGGCGAGCAGCGGCATCGCCAGGATGGCGGCGGCGAGCCCGGCACCGACCAGGCGCGGGACGATCCGCGGCGCGACGGTGGTCGCGGCGCCGATGGCGATGCCGAGCAGCGCGGCGAGCTTCGCGGTGTCCCCCGGCAGCGCCACCAGGATGCCGGCGCCGCCCAGCAGCAGCAGCGCGCGCGGCAGCATGGGCCAGGGCAGCGCGAAGGCGAGGGGCAGCAGCAGGGCCATGACCGAGGCCGCCGGTTTCAGCCCGAAGGCGAGGGTGGCCGGCGCTTCCGCCAGGCCGCGCACCGCCGCGCGGATGGCGTTGCCGCTCAGTGCGTCGATGGCGGCGGCGGCGAGCCCGACGCAAAGCCCGATGGCGACGCACTGTGTCAGGGCGCGCCGCGTCGCGTCGTCCAGGTCGCCCAGCGCGCGCGCCGCTCCGCCGGCGAGCAGCGCCATGGCCGCGATCGAGACACCGGTCGTCAGCGCGCGCCCCGGCTCCGCCGCCCAGGCCGCGCTGGCCATGCCCCATAGGCCGAGCGCGACGGCCAGCCAGACCGCCGCGCCGTCCGGCCATGGCAGCGCGCGCCTCGCGCGCAGATGCGCCACCACGCAGAGCGCCAGCGCCACCAGGCCGATCGGCGCCATCGCCTTCGACTGCAGCACGACGGCGAGCGGCGCGACCAGCAGCGCGACCGCGACCGGCAGGGCGGGGGAGCCGAAGGTCACGCCGGGCCGGGCCGTGCGCGAAGCAAGGCGTCCGCGCGCGCGTAACGCGCGGGGTATGCACATGCACCACGAGCAGCGCGCGCATGGGCAACGCGCACGCTGATGAAGCCCGCCTTCGCCACCTCCGGCGTGCGCGCGCTCAGACCGCCGCGATGCTCTCGCGTCGCAGCTCGACCGCGAGCGCATCCAGCGCGCGGCCAACGCGGTCCAGCATCTCGTTCACCTCGTCCTTGGTGATGACCAGCGGGGGCGAGAAGCCCATGCTGTCGTTCACCATGGCGCGCAGGATCACGCCCTGTTCCTCGCCGTGCTTGACCAGGCGCGGGCCGGCCTTGCGCGACGGGTCGAAGGGCTTGCGCGCAGCCTTGTCGGCCGACAGTTCGATGGCGCCGATCAGGCCGACGCCGCGCACCTCGCCCACGATCGGGTGGTCGGCGAAGCGGCGGCGCAGTTCGGCCTGCATATGCGCGCCCACTTCGGCGGCATGCGCGACGGTGTTCGTCTCGTCGTAGATCTTCAGCGTCTCGATCGCGACGGCGGCGGAGACCGGGTGGCCGGAATAGGTGAAGCCATGGCCCCAGGTGCCCACCGTAGACGATCCTTCCGCGATGCCCTGGAACACCGCCTCGTTCACCATCACCGCCGAGATCGGCAGATAGGCGGACGACAGCGCCTTCGCGCAGACCAGGATGTCGGGCGTGATGCCGAAGGTCTGGCTGCCCCAGTAGTTGCCGGTGCGCCCGAAGCCGCAGATCACCTCGTCGGCCACGAAGAGCATGTCGTACTTCTTGAGCACGGCCTGCACCTTCTCGAAATAGGTGCGCGGCGGGACGATGACGCCGCCCGCACCCATCACGGGTTCGGCCCAGAAGGCGGCGCATTCCTCGGCCCCGCCTTCCTCGATGATGCGCGCTTCCAGTTCCTCGGCGAGGCGCGTCGCGAAGTCTTCCTCGGACTCGCCGGGCTTCGCGCTGTGGTAGTGGTGCGGCGTGCCGACATGGCAGAAGCGCCCGCCCGCGATCGGCGCGTCGAACAGCTTGTGGTTGGCCGGGAGCCCCGTGAGCGAGGCGGCCGCGAGCGTGATGCCGTGGTAGCCCTTCAGCCGCGAGAAGAGCTTCTTCTTCTTCGGCCGCCCCAGCGCGTTGTTCATGTACCAGATCATCTTGATCGCGGAGTCGTTCGCCTCGGACCCCGAATTGCCGAAGAAGACCTTGCTCATGGGCGCCGGTGCGCGCTCGATCAGCATCTCCGCCAGGTCGATCATGGGTTCGTGCGACTTGGCGGTGAAGGAATGGTAGAAGGGCAGCTTGCGCATCTGGTCGGTCGCGGCCTTGACCAGGCGCTCGTTGTCGAAGCCGAGGCTTGCGCACCACAGCCCGGCCAGCGCCTCGATGTATTCCTTGCCCTGCTCGTCGTAGATGCGCACGCCCTTGCCGCGGCTGATCACCAGCGGGCCGTTAACCAGATGCGCCTTGGCGTCGGTATAGGGGTGCAGGACGTTGGCGATGTCGCGGGCGGCGTTGGAATTGCGGGGCGGGGTCATGGGGCGCGGTCCTCGTCGGGCTGTCGCCGCACTCTAGGCCCGGATGGCGCCGCCTCCCAAGGGCCGTGGTTGCCGCGCTGCCATGCGCGCGCCACCTTTGCCCCCGAAGGGAGCCCCCATGACCGAACTCAAGCCGCATGCCGCCCATTGGGGCAGCTTCGACGCCGTGGTGCGGGATGGCCGCGTGGTGGGCGTGCAGCCCTTCGCGCGCGACCCGTTCCCGGGCAGCCTGATCGAGGCGGTGCCGGACATCGTGCACGCCCCCTGCCGCATCGACCGGCCCTACATCCGCAAGGGCTGGCTGGAAGGCCGCCGCAAGGGTGCGCTGCGCGGCGGCGATGCCTTCGTGCCGGTTTCCTGGGACCGCGCCGTGCGCCTGGTGGCCGACGAAGTGCGCCGCGTGCGCGCCGAGCACGGGCCGACCAGCATCTTCGGCGGATCCTATGGCTGGTCTTCGGCCGGGCGCTTCCACCATGCGCGCAGCCAGCTGCAGCGCTTCCTGGGCCTGGGCGGCGGCTATACCGGGCAGATCAACGCCTATTCCTACGCGGCGGCGCAGGCGCTGCTGCCGCATGTGCTCGGCACAAACGAGGTGCTGCTCGGCCGCACCACCGATTGGGCCGCGATCATCCGTCACGCGAAGGTGATGCTGTGCCTGGGCGGGCTGCCGCTGCGCAACGGCCTGGTGACCTCGGGCGGGGCGGGCGAGCATTCCAACGAGATCAACCTGCGCCGCGCCGCGCAAGCGGGGCTGCGGTTCATCCAGGTCTCGCCCAACCGCGCCGACGTGCCCGGCTGGTGCCAGGCGGAGTGGATCCCCATCCGCCCCGGCACGGACACTGCGCTGCTTCTGGCCATGGCGCATGTGATCGTGGCCGAGGGGCGCGAGGACCGCGACTTCCTCGCCACGCATTGCGTGGGCTGGGACCGCCTGCGCGCCTATGTGCTGGGCGAGGGCGACGGCCTGGCGAAGACCCCCGCCTGGGCCGCGCCGATCACCGGCATCCCGGCCGACCGCATCGCCGCGCTGGCGCGCGAGCTCGCCGCAACGCCGGCCATGCTCACCGCCACCTGGTCCCTGCAGCGCGCAGACTACGGGGAGCAGCCCTACTGGATGCTGGCCGCGCTCGCCGCGATCCTGGGCAAGATCGGCAAGCCGGGCGAGGGCGTGGCCTATGGCTATGGCAGCGTGAACGGCATGGGCAATCCGCGCCGCGACGTGCCCTCCTTCGCCATGCCCGCCGCGCGCAACCCGACCGGCGCCTTCATCCCGGTCGCGCGCATCACCGACATGCTGGAGAATCCCGGCGGCGCCTACGACTTCAACGGGCGCGAGCAGCGCTACCCCGACACGCGCATCGTTTGGTGGGCCGGCGGCAATCCCTTCCACCACCACCAGGACCTCAACCGCCTGCTGCGCGCCTGGGCCGCGCCCGAGACCATCGTCGTGCAGGAGCAGCACTGGAACGCGCTGGCTCGCCACGCCGACATCGTGCTGCCGGCGACCACCACGCTCGAGCGCAACGACATCGCATCCAGCGGGCGCGACCGCTTCCTGCGCGCCATGCACAAGGCGATCGAGCCCTTGGGACAGGCGCGGAACGACCACGACATGCTGGCCGACATCGCCGAGGAACTCGGCTTCCGCGACCGCTTCACCGAGCAGCGCAACGAGGATGCCTGGCTGCGCCACCTGTTCGAGCAGTGGCGCCAGAACTGCGCGCGGACGGGCGTCGACACACCCGACTTCGACACTTTTTGGGCGAAGGGCTGGTGGGAAGCCGAGGCACCGCGCCGCGGCGAGGAATACACCCAGTTCGCCGAGTTCCGCGCCGATCCGGCGGAACACCCGCTCGACACGCCTTCCGGCAAGGTCGAGCTGTTCAGCGAGACCATCGCCGCCTTCGGCTACGACGACGCGCCGGGCCATCCGGCCTGGATCGCCCCGCGCGAATGGCTCGGCGCACCGCAGGCCGGGCGCTTTCCGCTGCACCTGCTCTCCTACCAGCCGGCCACGCGGCTGCATGGGCAGCTCGACCCGGGGCGCGTCGCGGCGGCCGACAAGATCGCCGGGCGCGAGCCCATCATGCTGAACCCCGAGGATGCCGCGGAGCGGGGCCTGAAGCCGGGCGACATCGTGCGCGTCTTCAACGACCGCGGCGCCTGCCTGGGCGGCCTGCGCACCGACCCCGGCCTGATGCGCGGCGTGGCCATGATGGCGACCGGCGCCTGGTTCGACCCGCTCGAGCCCGGCCAGCCCGGCAGCCTCTGCGTCCATGGCAATCCGAACGTGTTGACGCCGGATGTCGGCACCTCGCGCCTCGGCCAGGGACCCTCGGCGCAATCCTGCCTGGTGCAGGTGGAGAAGTTCACCGAGGCCCTGCCCCCCGTGCGCGTTCACCTGCCCCCGCGGATCGAGGAGGCCGCGCCGTGATGCGCCGCCGCGCGCTGCTGCTGGCGGCGCCGGCGCTGCTCGCCGCGCCGGGCCTGCGCGCGCAGTCGCTGACCATCCGCCAGGACGACCAGCCTGCTGCCGGCTGGCGGCGCGGCGTGCTGGTGCGCTGGGGCGACCGGATCGTCTTCGACGCGCCGCCCTGGGACCCGGCGCAGCCCTCGGTCGATGCGGCGGCGGCGCAGTTCGGCTGGGATGCGCGCATCCTCGCCTGCATCGCCTCGCCCAGCCCGGATGGCGTGGCGCGGGCATTGCTGGCGGTAGCGCACCCGACGGTCGAGGCGCGCATGGCCTTCCCCGGCGGGCGCGACATGCCCGAGGTGGCCGGCGCCATGCAGGGCGTCTCGCTGATGAACATCGAGAAGCGCGGCGACTGGGCCATCGTGGATGGCGGCTTCCAGAACCGGCGCCTGACCGCGGGCACGCTCTGCCGTGTCGGCTCCGACGGCAGCTCGGCCGCCGGGCTGGTGGGCGTGACCGGCGGCTGCGCCACCCCCTGGGGCAGCCTGCTGCTGACCGAGGGCGACGCCGCCGCCTGGCGGGCGCGCTTGCCCGGGATCGATGCCGGCACCACCGGGATGGTGGTGGAACTCGACCCGACCAATCCGCTCTGGGTGCCCGCCAAGCGCGCCGCCCTCGGGCGTTTCGCGCCGGCGGATGCGGCGGCCGCGCTCTCGGCCGATGGGCGCGCGGTGGTCTGGCTGACCGATGGGCGGCAGGGCGGGCACCTGTATCGCTACGTCTCGGACGAGGCGCCGGGGATGCAGGCGCTGGAGGCCGGGCGCATGGCGGCGGCGCGAATCGAAGGCGGTTCCCTGCGCTGGCTGCCGCTGCCCGAGGGGGACCCTCTGGCCGGTGCGCGGTCGGTCGGTGCGACGGGCTTCGACCGCCCCTGGGGCCTCGCTTTCGATGCCGCGCGCGGGCGCTTATGCGTGGCGCTGCGCGGCGGGGCGGGCCGCGTGCTGGAACTCCGCGCCGCGGCCGGCGACGCCGCGGCCGAGACCGGCGTGGCCGAGACGCTGATCGACGGCATTGCCGTCGCGATGCCGGACCCGCGCGCCGCACCCGCACCGGTTCCGGCCTGGCCCTGGGCACCGGCCACGCTCGGCTTCGACCGCGATGGGGCGGTCCTGCTCGGCACCGATCGCGGCGCCACGCCCGGCCCGCT
>NZ_JACADR010000019.1 GCF_016106005.1 Roseomonas rosulenta | reverse complement strand
CCGGCGCGGGCAGCGGCCTCGCCCTCCGCGAGCAGCCGCGCGGCCTCGGCCCGCGGCGCGGCTTCCTGCGTGCCGGCGAGGACGCGGTCATGCTCGGCACGCAGCGCGCGCGGCAGTTCGGTTTGCAGCTCGCGGGCGATCGCGGCGGCTTCGCGCGCGCGCGGCGCGGAGACCGTGAAGTGATAGACGCCGAACGCAAGCACCAGCGCACCGAGCCCGGCCAGCGCGAAGCGCCCCCAGCGCGCACGCGTCGCCCAGGCGGTGGCCAGGCTGCGCTTCCAGCCCTCGCCCTTCGGGCTGTAGGCGAAGCGCTGCTGCTCCAGCGCCGCGATGCCGGCATCGAGAACGTGATCGGCGACCTCGATGCCTTGCGAGGCGTAGATCTCGCGCAGGCGTTCGCGCAGCCGGGCCTGGCGGCCGGGGCCTTCCAGTTCGCGCTCGACCAGGCGATCGGCGTGGCGGATCGTGTCCACCACGTCCATCGCCATCATGGTCTCGTCGAGCGCGGGCAGGGCCGCGCGCGTCTCAGCCATTCGTGGCGGCGACCGCGGTGGCGCGCTGCGCGAGCTTCGCCATGCGCTGCTTCGCGTCCTCGACCGAGCGGCGAATCTCCTCGCTGTTCTGCGTGGCGGCGGTGCGCATCTCGTCGATGATCTCGATCGAGCGTTCCTGGTAGTTCACCACGCTCTCGACCAGCTTCTTCACGGCATCGGCCTGGATGGTCGGGCCGTAGCCGGCGCGCAGGGCGGCTTCCTGCACCTTGCCGCCGATCTCGGCCAGCACCTCCAGCGACTGGTTCACGCCGGCCTTCATGCCCTCCAGCGTGCGGGTGCTCTCGTGCAGCCCGTGCATGCCGGTGAAGGAGGCGGTCAGCGCCGTCAGCACCGCCTCGTTGGTCGAGAAGAAGGAGACCGACTGCTGGTAGACGCGTTCCTTCGCGGTGGTGATCTGCACGAGCCGCGCCATGATCACTTCGGAGGTGTTGTAGGAGACGGTCAGGTTGTCCGCGAGGTCCTTGGCGATCTGGTACTTGCCGTCCTCGGCCTGCAGGTGGCGCAGCGCCTCGTCTCGCGCGAGCTCCAGCTTGGCGCGCTCGGCCGGCTCCATCGTGCCCGCGGCCTCGGCGGCCTTCACCGCATCGTCGGTCGCTGTCTTGGCAGCGGCGAGGCGCGCATCGGCCGACTTCAGCACCTCGAGCGCCAGCACCTCGGCCTGCTTCAGCGCGCCGCGGAAGTCGCGATAGGCTTCCAGGATGGCGTGCTCGCGGTCGATGTTCTCCTTGGTGTCCTTCGATACTTCCAGATAGGTGTCGCGGATCTTGTTGAAGCGCGATGCGATGTCGCCGCGCGTCGCCTTCTGCCAGATGTTGGACAGCCGCTCCATGGTGGAGATCTTGCCGTCCTCCATCTGCGCGACCATCCCGCGCGCGTCGTCGCGGATGGAGTTGAAGGCGTTGGTGATGGTCTGGTAGCGCTCACCCACTTCCATCGCCTTGATCTGCTCGCGAACCACCTCGTTGAAGTTGGAGGCCTGGTTGAGCACGCGCGCGATCAGCGTGACGCGGTCGGCGTCGACCTCCATGATCTTGGACAGCAGCCCGGTGATGGGGCTTTCCTCGGCATTCTGCGTCGGCATCGGCAGGCCGAGGTCGCGCAGCGCGCCCATCGCCTTGTCGAGGTAGCGCATGGGCTGCACGGTGACGGCGGTGTCGCTCATTCGGTCCAGTCTCCTGCCGGGGGTGGGGCCGCGGCCTTCATAGCGCGCCGGGCACCGTTTCGTCAGCGCAGATGTCGGTGCCGGCACCCGCCTGTTCAACCGGCCGCGTCAGCCGAGCAGGTAGTACGCCCCGGAGCGTTCGCAGATGCGGCGGATGAGCGCGGCCAGCGTCGCCGGGACCGGGATGCCCTCGCGCAGGCGGCGCTGGCGCTCGGCTTCCTCGGGGTCGCCGGCGACCAGCACGGGCTTCGCCGGGTCGGCCGCCGGTGTCGCGTGCAGCACGTCGATTACCGCATCGAGGTCGTCCTCGAATTCGCCGGGCGCGCGGAAGGCGGCAGGGTCGATCGCCATGAAGAAATGCCCGATGTCGTCCGGATCACCCGGCTTCTGCGTGCGGTTGCGGATCGGCGAGAAGGAGGACCCGACCAGCGTGCCACCGAGGATGTGCACCATCATGGCGAGACCGTAGCCCTTCGCACTCGCCATCTCCGCCGTGCCGCCGAGCGGCGAGAGCCCGCCATCCGGGCGGTTGAACACGATGTCGAAGCCCTGCTTCGGATCGGTGACGGGCTGGCCCTTCGCATCCAGCACCCAGCCGGCGGGAAGCTGCCGGTCGTTCAGGTCGTAGACCTTGACCTTGCCGGCGGCCGTCGTCGTCGTCGCCATGTCCAGGACAAAGGGCGGGTGGCGCCTCGCTGGCGCGGCGAAGGCGATCGGGTTGGTGCCGAGCACCGGGGCGGCGCCGCGCGTGGGCACCATCGTGACGCCGCGCGTGGCACTCGTGACCATGCCGATCGCCCCGCGCCGCGCCGCGATGCGCGCATAGACGCCCGCCGCGCCGAAATGGTGCGAGTTGCGCACGCCGACGATGCCGACCCCGGCCTCCTTGGCCTTGTCCACCGCCAGGTTCATCCCGAAGGCCGAGACCGGATGCCCCAGCCCCGCCCCACCATCGACCAGCGCGGTGCAGGCGTTCTGGCGTTCGATGCGCGGATGCGCCTGGAGGTTCAGCGAGCCGTCCTTCACGCGCTTCTCGTAGGTCATCAGCATCGAGATGCCGTGGCTGTCCACGCCGAGCAGGTCAGTCTCGATCATCGCCTCGACCGTGGTGGCGAGCAGGTCGGGCGCCATGCCCCAGGAGCGCAGGATGGCCTCGATCTGCGCGCGCACGCGTTCATGCGGGACGTTCACGGTCTCAGGCGCCTTCGCGGATGACGGGGTTGGTGAGGTGGCCGAGGCCGGTGATCTCGATGTCCACCACGTCGCCATGCCTGAGGTCGGGCGAGACGCCGTCCGTGCCCATCCAGATGATGTCGCCCGGATGCAGCGTCAGGTAGCGCGTCATGGTGGCGATGAACTTCGCCACGCCGAACAGCATGTGGTTGGTCGGGAAGCGCGTGCGGATTTCGCCGTTCAGCCGCACGATCGTCTCGGCGGCATCGAGGTCGAACTCCGTCTCGATCCAGGGGCCCATCGGCTTGAAGGTGTCGGTGTTCTTGGATCGCCAGAAGGTGCGGTCGGCCTTCTGCCAGGTGCGCTCGCTGACGTCGTTGCCGATGGTCCAGCCGAGCAGGCAGGAGAGCGCGTTCTCCTCCGTCAGATGCTTGGCCTTCCTGCCGACCACGGCGACGAGCTCGCCCTCATAGTGCACCTTCTCGGTCGCGTCGGCGGGGATGACGATGGTCTCGCCATGGGCGATCAGCGCATTCGCGGCGCGATAGCCCATGTCGGGCTTGGTCGGGATATTGGGCACCTCGCCGCGCTTCGCCGCACCCTCCTTGACGTGCTCCACGTAGTTCAGCCCGGCGCAGTAGAAGGTCGGCGGGATGACCGGCACCTCGATCCTCACGGCCGAGAGATCGTGGCGCCGCGACGTGGCCTCGTATCCCTTGAACGGATCGCCGGCGACCTCGGCGATGCGCTCGCCCTCCAGGATGCCGTAGGCGGTGCGGCCCTCGGCCGTGAAGCGGATCCAGCGCATCAGGCGGCCAGCGTCTGCTGGATGAAGCCCGGCTGGAACACCTTGTCCGCCATCACCTGGCAGCGCTTCATCAGCCGGTGCTCGTTCGGCCCGTAGTCGGGGACGGCGTTGTGCAGCGTGCCGATATTGTCCCAGATCAGCAGGTCGCCCTCGGTCCACTGGTGCGTGTGCAGGAAGCGCTCCTGCAGCTGGTGCTCGAACAGGGCTTCGAGCACGCGATCGCTCTCGGCCTCGTCCAGCTCGTTGATGCGCACCGCGTAGCCGGGGTTGCAGTAGAGCACCTTCCTCCCGGTGATCGGATGCGCGAGGAACACCGGATGCACCGCAGGCGGGCGCTTGGCGCGTTCCTCCGGCGTCAGCGGCTTGCGGTTGGCCGTGCCGCGCCCGACCATCATGTCCCAGAACTTGTTGAAGTCGTGCGTCGCGGTGGCGTTCTCGAGCCGCGCCTTCAGCGCCGGATCGAGTGCGTCATAGGCCGCATGCATGTTGGCGAAGATCGTGGAGCCCAGCACCTTGCCGTCGCGCCGCGGCACCTTGTGCGCGTTGAGCACGTTCACGAAGCCCATCGTGTCGCGATAGGACATGTCGGTGTGCCAGTCCTGCCCCGCATCGGCGAGGCCGATCGGCGTCCCGTCCTCGACGATGTTCGACAGGATGCCGACCTCGGGAACCTGCGGGTCCTGGAACCTGCCGGAGAGCGAGGTCTGGATGCTGCCGAAACGCCGCGAGAAATCCCGCAGCGCCGCCGGTTCCAGCAACTGGTTCGGGAAGCACAGCACCCCGTAGCGCCCGAGGGCGCGCAGGATGGTCGCGAAATCCGCGGCCTCCAGGGGGCGCGAGAGATCGATACCGGTCACGCTGGCGCCGAGCACGCCGCTGGTCGGACGGATGGTGGGCATCGCGTTCTCTCCCTTCCTGGCGCGCGGGACGGGGCGGCGCGCGCCAAACCGCCTGTCTCGGCGGCGTCCTGCGCACGACATCCCGATCCTTGGGGGTTCCAGGCTGCCGTCGCGAAACGCTACGCTGCGGCGCCGCGGCGGGCAAATCAGGGCGCGGGATTGGCGTCCGGCCCTGGCCGCGCCACCTTCCCCGAACCGACAGCGAGGCGTGGGCAGGGCAGCATGACGACACCGGCGGTGGCCATCCAGGCCCAGGGCGCGATGGGCGCGGGCATCGCGGCGCGGCTCACGACGCATGGCGCGACGGTCATGACCAGCCTCGATGGCCGAAGCGCGGCCGATGCGGCCGCCGCCAGCCAGCCCGCGCTCTCGGCCGGGTTCGCCCGCATGGTGCCATCCATGTACGGCAAGGCCTGTCGCCGGGCCGGCGAGATGCATGAGATGGCCGACTTCGCCCGCGAGGATCCGGGAGCGGCGGCGATCCGTGGCGGGACGGCGGCGCTGTACGCGCGCCTGGCCAGGCCCGGCGCGGCGAGGGAGATCGCCGCGCTGCGCGCCTTCCTCGGTGGCGGCATGCCGTCCCGCACATGAGCGACGCGCCGGATCATGCCGTCAGGCCCCGGTTCTTCCGCGACTTCCTGCGCCTAGCCGGCCCCTTCTGGCGGCACGGCCCGCAGCGCTGGCAGGCGCGCGGCTGGACGCTCGCGATGGCGGCGCTCGGCGTGGCGCAGGTGGCGCTGGCGATCCGATTGAACCTGTGGAACGCGGATTTCTTCGACGCGCTGGAACGGCGCTCGATGGAACGCTTCCTCACGCAGATCGGCGTCTTCGTGCTGATCGTCGCCGGCGCGGTGATCACGAATGCCTGCCACCTCGTGGCGCGGCGCCGTCTCAACATCGCCTGGCGCGCCTGGCTGACCCAGCGCGTCGTGGGCGACTGGATGCACGACGCGCGGCAATACCAGGTCGCGCAGATTCCCGGCGACCACGACAACCCGGACGGGCGCATCGCCGAGGACATCCGCATCGCCACGGAGTACGCGATCGACCTGGCGAACAGCCTGCTCTACGCGACCCTGCTGCTGGTCACCTTCGTCGGGCTGCTGTGGAACCTCTCGGGCCGGATCAGCGTGCTGGGCTACGATGTCCCGGGGCACATGGTCGCGCTCTCCTTCGCCTATGCCGCGGCGGGGTCGGTGGCGGCCTTCCTGCTCGGCCGCCCGCTGGTGCGCGCCACCGACCTGCGCCAGACGCGCGAGGCGGATTTCCGCTTCGGACTGGTCCGCGCGCGCGAGACCGCCGAGCCCATCGCGCTCGCGCGCGGCGAGGCGCGCGAGCGCGGGCGCATCGCCGCACTGTTCGACGGCATCCGCCCGGCCTGGGGTGAGCAGACCAAGGGCCTGTCGCGCCTGACCGGCTTCTCGGCGGGCTACCTCACGCTCGCCCCGGTCTTTCCGATCCTGGTGACGACGCCGCGCTACATCCAGGGCGCGATCTCGCTGGGCGGCCTGATGCAGATCGCGCAGGCCTTCCAGCAGGTGACAGCGGCGCTGTCCTGGCCGGTCGACAACCTGCAGCGCATCGCCGAATGGCGCGCCTCGGTCGAACGCGTGCTCGCCCTCGAGGAAGGGGTGCGCATCGTCGCGACGGAAGCGGCGCGAAGCGGCCCCGACACCATCGTGCTCGAGCGCGCGGCGGAGCGGGGCCTGGGTGCGCGGGGGCTTTGCGTGGCAGCGCCGGACGGCACCGCGCTGCTGTCGGACATCACGCTGCACGTGACACCCGGGGAGCGCGTGCTGGTCGATGGCGACCCCGAGACGGCGCAGGCGCTGTTCCGCGTGCTGGCCGGCATCTGGCCCTGGGGCCGTGGCATCGTCGACCTGCCGCCCGAGGCGGACCTCACCACGATCGGCGAGAAGCCGCACCTGCCCGAGGGCCGGCTGCACGATGCGCTCGCCTTTCCCGAACCCGCCGAGCGTTACCCGGCGGAGGCTGCCGCTGCCGCGCTGGCGGCCGCAGGGCTCGACGGGCTGGCCGAGCGGCTGGAGGAATCGGCGGACTGGGACCGCATCCTCGGCAGCGTCGAGTTGCAGCGCCTCGCGATCGCGCGCGCGCTGCTGCACCGGCCACGCTGGCTGCTGCTCGGCGACACCACGACGGCGCTGGAACCGGAGGAAGCCGATCGCGTGATCGACCTGCTGGCCACCGAATTGCCGGATGCCGCGATCCTCGTGCTCGGGCGCCATCCCGGCGCGGCGGAACGCTTCACCCGCCGCCTGACGCTGCGCCGCCTGCCGGGCGGCGAGGTGCTGCTGCACGAGATCCACGCCCGCCGCCAGGCGGCTACACAGCCGCGGCGCCGCCCACTGCCGCTGGTCGACTGGCTGCGCCGCGGCTACGAGCACCGCGACACGCGCTGATCAGGCGGGGCTTCTCACGCCGAGGCGCGTCGCGGTGGCCAGGATGTTCGACCAGGTCTCGTCGGGCAATGGCACGCCGTTCGCCGTGCGGTCGGCGCGGCGCTGCTGCTCGGGCTCGCCGGGCAGCAGCACCGGCGCCGCGGGATCGGCAGGACGGCAGGCGGAGATCCAGTCGGCATAGGCGAGCCCAATGCGCTCGAATTCCGCCTGCGTGCCGAAGTGCTTCGGCGAGAGAAAGACCGAGAGCATGCCGTTGGCGATCCGCCCGCGCCCGCTGACCGGGCCGGAGGTGCCGCCCGCGGTGAGGCAGCCCGCCAGCATCTCGCACATGAAGGCGAGGCCCGATCCCTTGTGCTCGCCGAAGGCGCGGATCGCCCCCTGCCCGTTCGCCGGGTTGCGCGGCCCGACCGCGTCATACGGGCCATAGAGCGTATGCGGGTCGGTCGAGAGCCGGCCATCGGGTTCGATCAGCGCGCCCTCGGGCAGCTTCTTGCCGCCGGAGGATGCCACCAGCACCTTGCCCTCGGCCACCAGCGAGGTCGCGAAATCCAGCACCAGCGGCTTGCCCGGCAGCGGCACGCCGATCGCGACGGGGTTGGTCGAGAAGCGCCGCTCGACGCCACCGAAGGGGGCGACCAGCACGCTGCCCGCGACATTCACGAAGTGGATGGAGATCAGCCCCGCCGCGATCGCCTGTTCCGCATAGTCGCCCACGCGCCCGATATGGCCGGCATTGCGCAGCGCCGTGATGCACACGCCGTCCTGCCGCGCGCGCGCGATGCCGAGCGCCACCGCCTGCGGTGCGACCGTCTGGCCGAAGCCCCACTTGCCGTCGAGCACGGCGAAGGACCCGCCGTCGGTGACGATCTCGGCCGTCTGGCCCTTCACGACATAGCCGGCTTCGAGCCATTCGACGTAGCGCGGCACGCGCACCACGCCATGGCTGTCGTGCCCGGCAAGGTTGGCACCGACCAGGTGGACCGCGATGCGGTTGGATTCCGCCGCATCGCAGCCGGCCGCGACGAACACATCGCGCACGAGGGTCGTGAGCGCATCGACGGGAATGTGGTGCATGTGCATGTGTGTGTCGCCGACCTCCGAGGTCAGTCCCCAATGGCCAGAAAAGGGAGGGCTTGTGATCCCTGCGGCGTCGCACGGCGACGTCGCGGGGTCCCGGTCCGGGGGAGTTCCCTCCCCCGACCTGTCCTACATCGCCGCGATCTTCTTCGCCTGCGGTGCCAGCAGCCGCATGTAGGTGGGTGTGACCAGCATCTCGGTGATGTTCGCGCGCGCCGGCATGGTGACGACGAACAGCGCCATGGCGGCGATGTCCTCGGGCTGCAGCAGGCGCTCGATCTCCTCGGCCGGCACGGGCTCCGGGCGATTCTTCAGGATGTCGGTGGCGACCTCGCCCGGGCAGATGCAGCAGGATCGGATGTTGTGGATGCCGTTCTCCTGGTTGATCGCCTGGGACAGCGCGACGAAGCCGTGCTTCGCCGCGGTGTAGCCGGGCCCCGAGAGGAAGGAGATGTTCTTGCCTGCCATCGAGGCGATCTGCACCAGGTGCCCGCCGCCGCGCGCGCGCATACCCGGCAGCACGGCGACCGAGGTCATGAAGGGCGCGGTGAGGTTGCCGTCGACGAGCGCGTGGATCGCCTCGGGTGTGAGCTGGTGCAGGTAGCGCCGGGGCAGGTTCACGCCGGCGTTGTTCACCAGGATGTCGGGTCCGCCGATCGTGGCCTCGACCTTCGCGAGCGCGGCGGCGACCTGGGCCTGGTCGGTCAGGTCGGCCGGCACGATCGCCGCGGCCCCGCCGAGCATCGCCGCCGTCTCCTCGAGCGGGCCGGTGCGCCGGCCGGTCAGTGCGACCTTCGCACCCTCGGCGGCGAAGGCGATGGCGATGGCGCGGCCGATGCCGCTGCCCGCCCCGGTGACCCAGGCGGACTTCCCTTCGAGGCGCTTCATTCAAATGACCTTGTCGGTGGTGGGGTCGATCAGATGCATCTGGTCCATGTGCGCGATCAGGCGCAGGGGCTGACCCACCTCGGCCGGCGTGGCGGGATCGAGCCGCGCCGTCAGCTCCGCGCCTTCCAGCTTGAAATGCGCGAGCGTCTCCATGCCCATCGGCTCGATGACCTCGGGCGTGAGGATCATCGGCGCCGGGTTCGTCTTGTCGGTCGGCTTGTCGTCGGTGAGGTGTTCGGGGCGGATGCCGAAGACGACATCCTTGCCGGCATAGGACCGGTAGCGCGCGGTGCGCGCCTCGGGAATGTCCACGCTCATGCCGCCGGGCAGGTGCAGGCGCAGCGCGCCGGAGGCTTCCTCGAGCCGCGCGGGGATGAAGTTCATCGCCGGGCTCCCGATGAAACCCGCGACGAAGCGCGTGGCGGGCGTGTGGTACAGCACCTGCGGCGGGCCCACCTGCTCGATCACGCCATGGTTCATCACCACCACGCGGTCGGCCAGCGTCATCGCCTCGACCTGGTCGTGTGTCACGTAGATGGTGGTGGTCTTGACGGTCTGGTGGACCTTCTTGATCTCGGTGCGCATCTGCACGCGCAGCTTGGCATCGAGGTTCGACAGCGGTTCGTCGAACAGGAAGACCTTGGGGTCGCGCACGATGGCGCGGCCCATCGCGACGCGCTGTCGCTGCCCGCCCGAGAGCGCCTTGGGCTTGCGTTCGAGCAACGGCGTGATGTCGAGGATGCGTGCGGCTTCCTTCACGCGCTTGTCGATCTCGGCCTTGGGGAACTTCCGCAGCGTCAGGCCGAAGGCCATGTTGTCGTAGACCGACATGTGCGGATAGAGCGCGTAGTTCTGGAACACCATCGCGATGTCGCGGTCGCGCGGCGGGATGTCGTTGACGACGGTGCCGCCGATCGCGATGTCCCCGCCCGTGATCTCCTCGAGCCCGGCGATCATGCGCAGCGTGGTCGACTTGCCGCAGCCCGACGGGCCGACCAGCACGACGAATTCATGGTCGGCGATCTCGAGGTCGATGCCCTTCACCGCCTGCACGCCACCCTCATAGGCCTTGACGACCTTGCGAAGCGAAACCTGCGCCATGCGAATTCAGCCCTTTGTCGCGCCGGCAGTCAGACCGGCGATATAGTAGTCCATGAGGAAGGCGTAGACGACCACCGGCGGCAATGCCGCCAGCAGCGCGCCCGCCATGAGCTGCCCCCACGCGAAGGTGTCGCCACGGATCAGCTGGCTGACCACGCCGATCGTCATCGGCATCTCGGAAGGCGAAGTGATGAACGCCGTGGGGTACACGAAGGCCGCCCAGGACACCGTGAAGGCAAAGATCGTCGCCGCGATGATGCCGGGCAGCGCCACGGGGATGAAGATGCGCGTGAGCATCTGCAGCCAGTTCGCGCCATCAATCAGCGCCGCCTCGTCCAACTCCTTCGGGATCGATGCGAAGTATCCGATCATGATCCAGGTGCAGAAAGGCACCGTCAGCGTCGGATAGACCAGCACCAGCCCCCACGCATTGTCGAGCAGCCCCAGCCCGCCGACGATCTGGTAGAGCGGGATGAACAGCAGCGTATCGGGCACCAGGTAGGTCAGGAACACGCCCGTGGCGAGGAACTGGCTGCCCCAGAACCGCATCCTCCCGAGCGCGAAGGCCGCCAGCACCGAGATCACCATCGAGAGGGTGACCACCGCGATCGTCACCTTCACGCTGTTCCAGAAGAAACCCCGGAACATCGCGTTGTTGATTAGCGCCCAGTAGTTCTCGAAGGTGGGGGACCGCACCCACCACGGATTGCCCGACAGGTCGGCGATCTCGGCACTGGTCTTGATGCTGGTCAGCAGCATGTAGGCAGGCGGCGCCAGCATGATGATCGCGGCAATCACCAGGGAGATGTAGGCGCTCCAGAGCGCCCAGCGCCGTTCGGCCCGCAGGCTGCCGGCCTTGTGGAATATCCCGCGCGGGTGCGTCTGCGCCGTGGTCGTCGTCGACATCACGCCTCCTCCCGGTTCCGCTTGTTGATGCCGCGCAGCACGAAGAAGGCGATCACGCCCAGGATCGGGAACATGAACAGGCTCACCGCCGCGCCGCGCGGGATGTTGCCGGCCAGGATGCCGACCTGGAAGGCATAAGACGCGAAGACATGCGTGAGGTCGCGCGGGCCGCCATTGGTCAGCACGCGCACGATGTCGTAGTTCGCGAAGGTGACGATGAGGCTGAACAGCACCGTGATGGAGATGATGTTGCGCATCATCGGCAGGGTGATGTAGCGCAGCCTCTGCCACGACGTGGCGCCGTCGATCGCCGCGGCCTCATAGAGCGCCTCCGGCACCGATTTCAGCGCCGCCAGGTACATGATCATGAAGAATGGCGCGCCGTACCAGACATTGACGATGATGACGCTGATGCGCGCCCACCACGGCTCGCCCAGCCACGGCACCGATGGAACCGCGAAGACGTTCAGCAGCCAGTTGATCGAGGAGTAGCTGGGGTCGAACATCCACCACCAGCCGAGCGTGGACAGCGCCGGCGGGATCACCCAGGGCACCAGCAGCATGCCGCGCCACTTGCGCTGCCCCTGGGTGGGGATGTGGTGCAGCATGTGCGCCAGCCAGAAGCCGATCAGCGCCTTCAGGATCACCGCGGTGACGGCAAAGAACACCGACTGGAAGATCACCATCCGGAAGCTGTCGGATTCGAGCAGGATCTCGAAATTCGTCAGCCCGATGAATTGCGTCATCCGGCGGTTCAGCATGGACAGGTAGATCGCGTAGCCCGCCGGCCAGGCGACCAGCCCGCCGATCACGAGGATCAGCGGCAGCGTCATCAGGAAGGCGACGGTCGAACGCCGGCGCGCGAAGCGCCTCAGCGACGACCCCGCCATCGGCGCGGGCGCGCCCTGCATCACCATGCTGCCGTCTGCCATGAGGATCGCTCCTGCGAAATCGCCCGCCGGCGAACGGCGGCGGGGGGCCACCCCGCCGCACAAGCCCCGCGCGCCGCACCCGGCGCGCGGGCGCGCGTCAGCCGCCGCGACGCATGTTGGTGATCTCGCGCTCGAGCCAGCCGAGCGCGGTCTCCATGTTCTCCCCACCCTGGGCGATGCGCGCGATCACCTGGGTGTTGAGCGCCCGGATGTACATCTGCTGCGCCAGCTCCGGCGGGGCGGGCGAGAAGGCGATGGCGTAGGTCGCCTGATGGTGGGGCTTGAGCGGGTAGTTGTAGATGGTGCCCACCGGCGGACCTTCGCGTTCCCAGACCGGGAAGTCGGCCATACTCAGGAAGGGCGGGATGTCGTAGCCCTGCGACATGGTCGAGCACAGCTCAGCGCTCTCGCGCTCCGAGATGAACTCGAGGAACGCCTTCGCCGCGGTCTTGTTGCGTCCGAAGGCCCAGATGCCCGTGACGTAGGGCAGGTAGGCGAGGAAGCGGCCGCGCGGGCCGGCCGGCATCGGAACCGTCCAGCAATTCTCGGCCACCTGCGGCGCGTCGCGCTTGGCCACCGCCCAGGCCGACGGGGGGTTGAAGATCAGAGCCGAGCGGCCGGAGATCAGCGCACGGTTGTTCGACGCATCATCCCAGGCCCAGACATCGTTCGGCAGGAAGCGCGACAGGCGCACCGCATAGTCGATCGCCTGGCGCAGTTCCTGGTTGCCGCGGATGGTCGGGTTGCCTCGCTCGTCGGTGACGCGCGCGCCATACGAAATGAACAGCGCGCCCACCCAGTCCACCGCATCCGTGAACTGGCCCATCGGCAGGCCGAAGGGGAAGCCAGCGGCGTGACACTTCTCGGCCGCCTGCAGGAAGGTGTCCCAGGTCCATTGGTCCGCGGTGGGGCCGCGCTGGCCGCTGGCGGGCCACATGGCGCGGATGTCGATGCCCGCATGCTGCTGCATCAGGTCGAAGCGCACGCAGGCAGGCTTGGTCTGGGTGCCCGCCGTGGCCGGCACGCCACGCCACGCGCCCTCCCGCTTGCCCAGGAACTCGGCGACCGGGTTGACGGCACCGTACTTCGCGATCAGGCGGCCCATCACGTCGTCGCAGGGCTCGAGCTGGCTCGCGTAGGTGCCCGGGTCCCAGGGCAGCAGCGAGATGCCGTCATGCCCGCTGCGCGACTGCGCCTGCGCGGCGATGGTCAGCTGCAGCTGGTTGCCGGTCGTGTTGATGAAGTCGAGCGTCATGTTGACGCGGTTGCGCTCGCCCCAGCGCTGGGCCAGCTGCTGCAGCGCGCCGTTCGCACCCGGCACCCAATGGTCCCAGAAGGCGAAGCGCAGGCTGCCCGCCGTTCCCTGCGCGTGGACCATCGGCGCACCGAGCGCCCCGGCCGCCGCAACCCCCGCCCCGCTGCGCATCACGCTGCGCCGGGTGATCCCGCTCTTGGACATGCTTTCCCTTCCGTTCTCTCCCCGGGGCGGACTTCGGTGCCGAGCCCGCTTCTCGGTCGCAGGAAGGTTAGTCAGGGATCAACGCGCATGGCAACGACCTTACGACATGTAACCAATGTCGCTTGCCCCTCGCGGGGCCTCGGCGCAGGCTGATGCGATGGTCAGCCATGCCTTCGATGCCCTTGTCATCGGTGCCGGGATCGCCGGCGCGACAGCCGCCGCGCATCTCTCCACCACCCGCCGCGTCGCACTCCTGGAAGCCGAGGAGAGTGCCGGCTACCATGCCACCGGCCGTTCCGCGGCGATCTGGATCCGCAACTACGGCAGCCCCGATGCGCGCATTCTCACCGCTGCGTCGCGCGCCTTCTTCGAATCGCCGCCGCCGGGCTTCGCCGACGCGCCACTGATGCGCCCGCGCCCCGTCGTGCACCTCGCCCCGCCCGACCAGGTGGACCAGCTGCGCGCGATGATCGCCGAAGGCGACGACATGCACGAGATCGCGCTGGCCGAGGTGCAGGCCATGGTCCCCGCGCTGCGCCCTGGCTACGCCGCCATGGCCGCGATCGAATCCGATTGCTTCGACATCGATGTCGCCGCCATGCACCAGGGCTTCCTGCGCCAAGCGCGCGCCGCCGGCGGCACGCTCGCGCTGCGTGCGCGCGCCGGGCGCATATGGCGCGAGGCCGGCGCCTGGCACGCCGAGACCGCCAGCGGCGCGATCTTCTCCGCCCCCGTCATCGTCAACGCCGCCGGCGCCTGGGGCGACGAGGTCGCGCGGATCGCCGGGCTCGACCCGATCGGCCTGCAGCCCAAGCGCCGCACCGCCTGCATCGTCGATCCGGGGGATTACGACTGCACCGAGTGGCCGCTGCTCGGCGATGCCGGCCACGGCTGGTACGTGCGCGCCGAAGCACGGCGGAAACTCATGGTCAGCCCCGCCGACGAGACCGACACCGCCCCCTACGACGCGCAGCCCGACGAATACGACGTGGCGGTCGCGATCGACCGCATGCAGCGCGCACTCGACATCCCGGTCGCGCGCATCGAGCATCGCTGGGCCGGCCTCAGGACCTTCACGCCGGATCGCGGCCTCGCGATCGGCGAAGGCGCCGAACCCGGCTTTTTCTGGATGGTCGGCCAGGGCGGCTACGGCATGCAGACGGCACCCGCCGCCGGCGCGCTGCTGGCCGCACTGGTCGATGGACGCAACCCCGGCGCACTGGCGGCCGCCGTGCCGCTGTGCGACCCGCGACGCTTCGCGCGGAGGCAAGCGGCATGAGCGAGACACTACCGAGCTTCGAGGATGTGCGCGCCGCCGCCGAGCGGCTGTCCGGGCGCATCCTGCGCACGCCGCTGCTGCGTCACCCCCTGCTCGACGAGATCACCGGCGCGACGGTGCTGGTGAAGCCCGAGCCGCTCCAGCGCACAGGCTCCTTCAAGCTGCGCGGCGCGACCAATGCCGCGCTGATGCTCGACGCCGCGGCGCGGCGCGGGGGCATCGTGACGCATTCCTCGGGCAATCACGGCCAGGCCTGCGCAGCGGCCGCGCACATGCTCGGCATGAAGGCGACCATCGCCATGCCGACCGATGCGCCTTCCATCAAGGTGGCTGCGACGAAGCGCTGGGGCGCGGAGGTCGTCGCCTTCGACCGCCACAGCGTGGACCGCGACGCGCTGGCCGAGAACCTGGCCGCCGAGCGCGGCGCTACCATCATCCCGCCCTTCGACCACCCGCATGTCATCGCCGGCCAGGGCACCGTCGCGCTGGAACTGATCGAGGATGCGGCGACCCTTGGCCTGGTCCCCGATGCGGTCGCCATCTGCACCGGCGGCGGCGGGCTGACGGCGGGCTGCGTACTGGCGCTCGAAGCCCTCGCGCCCAAGGCCGAGGTCTGGGCGGTGGAGCCGGAAGGCTGGGACGACACGAAGCGATCCCTGGAGGCCGGGCGCCGCGTGGCCAACGGCGTCACCGGCAGCAACCTGTGCGACTCGCTGCTCTCGAAGCAGCCCGGCGCGCTGACCTTCGCGATCAACCACCGCCACCTGGCCGGCGGCGCCGTGGTGACCGAGGCCGAGGTGTTCCGCGCCATGCGCTTCGCCTTCGAACACCTGAAGATCGTGGTGGAACCCGGCGGCGCGGTGGCGCTCGCCGCCGTACTGGCGGGCAAGGTCGCAGTGCGCGGCGGCGTGGTCGGCGTCGTGATCAGCGGCGGCAATGTCGATCCGGCGGTCTTCGCGCGCGCCCTGGCAGCCTGATGCCGCTACGGCGGACGCTGCGGCACCGGCCATCGCTTGTCGTGGCGCTGGCCGTGTTGCTGTTCGCCGGGATGCTTGCCAGGCTGATCCTGGGATACTCGCTGCGGCCCGCGTTCCTGGTGGGATGGTGCGCGGGTGCCGCGACGCATGCGGCGCTGCTGGTACGGCACCTGCTGGTCACGCCACCGGAGCGGATGCGCGATCATGCGGCGCTGCTCGAGGATAGCCGCTGGGCGATCATCGGTGCGTCTCTCACCGCAGCCTTCGCCGCGCTGCTCGGCGTCGTCACCGAGATCGGCGGCGGCGCGCACCAGGCGCATTCCTGGCCGCTCGGCGTCGCCACGATCACGCTGTCCTGGATCTACCTGCACGTGCTGTTCGCGGTGCACTACGCGCATGCCTATTGGCTGGCCGGCGGCGGCCTCGAATTCCCCGGCGGGCGGGAGCCCGACTGCCTGGAGTTCCTCTACCTCAGCTTCACCGTGGGGATGACGGCGCAGGTCTCGGACGTGACGACATCCTCCCCGGCGATGCGCCGCATGGTGCTGGCGCATGGCCTGGCGGCCTTCACCTTCAACGCCGCAATCCTGGGCGTCGCCGTCAACCTGCTGGCGGGCAGCGCGACGGGTTGACGAACGGCTTGTGCACGGTCCCGTTCGGCGCTTCCCTGGGGCCAACGACAACCGCCCTGGGAAATGTCCTCATGCAACGCCGCAGCCTGATCGCCCTCGCCGTTCTTGCCGCCCCCGCCGTGGCGCGCGCGCAGGCCTTCCCCGACCGCACCATCACGCTGGTCAGCGGCTTCGCGCCGGGCGGGTCCACCGACATCACGGCGCGGCTGCTGGCGGACCGCATGCAGGGCTTCCTCGGCCCCAATGCGCGCATCGTGGTGGAGAACCGCCCCGGCGCATCCGGCACGGTCGCGGCCGAATGGCTGCGCCGCCAACCGGCCGACGGGCACGTGCTGATGCTGAACGAGGCGTCGTCCCACGTGCTGATCCCGAACGCGATGCAGGGTGGGACGCGCTACAACCCGATCGAGGACTTCACCCATGTCGGCATGGTGGCGAACGGGCCGCTGATCCTGGTGGCGAAGCCCAACTTCCCGGCGGCGAATGCGGCCGAAGCGGTGGCGAAGCTGCGCGCCGGGCCGCAGGACGACATGCCCTATGCCTCCTCCGGCGTCGGCTCCATTCCGCATTTCGCCGGCGAGGCGATCGCCGTCTCGCTCAACCTCGGCGGCCGCTTCGCGCATGTGCCCTATCGCTCGGGCGGGCTGATGGTCGAGAGCATCGCGCGCGGCGAGACCGCCTGGGGTGTCGCGGTGCTCGCCTCCGCCGCGGCGCAGGTGCGCGACAACCGGGTGCGCGGCATCGCGCTGACCGGGCTCGAGCGCTTCCCCGCCTTCCCCGATATCCCGACCCTCGCGGAATCCGGCATTCCTGGCTTCGACCTCGGCAACTGGTTCTCGGTGGTGGGCCCGCCGCGCATGCCCGCGGCGGCGACCGAGGCGCTGAACCGCGCCATCAACCAGGCGCTGCGCGACCCGCAGCTCAACGACCGCTTCCTGGTCGCCGGCATCACGCCCTGGACGCGCGCCAATACGCCGGCCGACACGCGCGCCTTCTTCGTCGCCGAGCTCGAGAAGTTCAAGGGCGTGGTGGAGCGCACCGGCGTGCGCATGGAGCCGTGAGCGCAGCCAGCGACGCCGCTGCCGACATCGTCGTCATCGGCGGCGGCTCGGCCGGCTGCATCCTCGCTGCACGGCTGAGCGAGGACGCATCCTGCCGCGTCCTGCTGCTCGAAGCAGGGCCACCCGATCGGGACATCTGGATCAGCCTGCCGGCCGGCTACGCGAAGCTCTATGGCAGCGGCAAGTACGATTGGCGCTACGAGACCGAGCCCGAACCCAACCTCGACGACCGCCGCATGCACTGGCCGCGCGGGCGCGTGCTGGGCGGGTCAGGCAGCGTGAACGGCCTGGTATTCCTGCGCGGCTCGCCGCACGACTACGACCGCTGGGCGCAGGCCGGCGCGACCGGCTGGGCCTATGCGGATATCGAGCCCGTCTTCCGCCGCATCGAGCACTGGGACGGCGCGCCCGATCCCTCGCGCGGCGCGGATGGCGCCATCCATGTGCGCGAGCCGCGGAAGCTAGCCCCCGCTGCGGCCGCCTTCGTGGAGTCCTGCATCGCCGCCGGCCTGCCGCGCAACGCCGACTGGAACAACGGCCAGCCGATCGACGGCGCCGGCCCCGTGCAGCTCAACGTGAATGGCGGCACGCGCTCCTCGACCGCGAAGGAATACCTGCGCCCCGCCATGAAGCGCCCCAACCTGCGCATCGAGACCGGCGTGCTCGCCACGCGCATCGTGGTCGAGGCCGGCCGCGCCGTTGCCGTGGAGGCGCTGCAGAACGGCCAGAAGGTGACCTTCCGCGCTGCGCGCGAGATCGTCTGCTCGGCCGGCGCGATCGAGACGCCGAAGCTGCTGATGCTCTCGGGCATCGGCGACGGCGCGGCGCTGCAGGGCCTCGGCATCCCGGTGGTGCATCACAGCCCGGGCGTCGGGCGCAACCTGCAGGACCACCTCATCGCGAAGTTCATCTACCGCTCGAAGCCCTGCGGCACGCTGAACGAGATCCTGCAGTCGCCGCTGCGGAAGGCGAAGATGGGCCTCGACTACCTGCTCTCGCGCTCGGGCCCGCTCGCGATCGGCGCCGGCGAGGCGAATGCCTTCGCGCGCGTCACACCCGGCGCCGAGGAAGCGGAGGTGCAGTTCCTCTTCGTGAACTTCTCGACCTTCGACTACATGAAGGGCCTGCAGGACTTTCCCGGCTTCATGTTCAACTACGGCGCCTGCCGGCCGGACAGCCGCGGCGAGGTCTTCCTGAAATCCCCGGACGTACGCGAGAAGCCCGGCATCCGCGCCAACTACCTCGACCATCCGAACGACGTGCGCGTCATGCTGGGCGCCGCGCGGCTCGGCCGGCGCATCGCGCAGCAGGGCCCGCTCGCCGCGCTGATCAAGGAGGAGCTGCGCCCCGGCCCGGAGGCCACGACCGACGAGGCGATCCTGCAGAACATCCGCGCCACCGCCGGCACCGTCTTCCACCCCTGCGGCACGGCGGCGATGGGCAGCGTGCTCGATCCGCAGCTGCGCCTGCGCGGGATCGACGGGCTGCGCGTGGCGGATGCCTCGGCCTTCCCGCTCATCCCCTCGCCCAACATCCAGCCGGCGGTCATGCTGGTGGCGGAACGCGCCGCGGCCTTCATCCGCGCCGCGGCCTGATCAGGCGTAGCCGAACATCGTAAGCCAGCGCGCCAGGATGCGGTCGATCTGCGCGCGCTGCTTCTCGCCCAGCTCCTCCCGGTGGTTCCCCGGTGCGACCTGGCGGATATGCGCGGACGGGTCGGGCCTGGCGGGGCGCACGTCGTGGCGGTCGGCGATGCGATCCCGCGCCTCCTGCGGGATGGCCCAGCCGAACCAGGCGCAGATCGCCTCCACCCATTCGCGCTTGCGGAAGATCACGTCCTCGTAGCGGAAAACGGCGGTCTGGGATCCGTGCATGATGCCGCTGCCGAGCAGCCGGTCGTATTGCGCATCGAGCCCGCGCGCGGCCTGCAGCACATGCGCATCCTTGCCCCGCTCCAGCGCCTGGCTGCGCGCCTTCGCCATGAAGTGCTCGCCCTGCTCGGCCTTGGGAACCACATGGCTCTGCGTGATCGAGTACCAGTGCGAGACCGCCATGTCGCGCGGATCGCGCACCAGCACCACGCAGCGCGCCGCCCCCAGGATCGGGATGGCATAGGGCGGCGGGCCGCGGAAGCCGCCGTAGCAATAGCCGCGCGGGCGGAACAGCGTGCCGGCCTCATGCGGCTGCTCGGTCAGGCGAAGCCCGTTGATGAAGAAGAAGTCCTGCAGCGAGACATACGCGAGGCCCGCCTGCGGCGCGAGATCCTGCAGCAGCGCGAACAGCAGCGTCGATCCCGCCTTGGGCAGCGACATCGCCACCACGGAGGGCGCATCGGAGAGCGCGGGCGGCAGGTCCGGCAGGCGGATGCCGCTCGGTGCGAAGCGGAAGCGCAGCGCCTCCAGCGCGTCAGGCATCCAGGTAGCGTGCCCGCAGGTGGTCCATGAAGTCCTGCGGGTCGAGCGGCTTGCCCGTCGCCGCGCGCAGCAGGTCCTGGAAGCCCAGCAGCGATCCCTTGCCATGCACATGCACGCGCAGCCAGGACAGCAGCGGCGCCATGTCCCCCTGCGCGAGTGCGGCATCGAGACCCGGCTCCGCCGCGCGCGCCGCCTTCATCAGCTGCGCCGCCGCCATCGCCCCCAGCGTGTAGGACGGGAAGTAGCCGAAGGCGCCGTCGTGCCAGTGGATGTCCTGCAGGCAGCCCTTCGCGTCATCGGGCGGCGTGATGCCGAGCATGCGCTGCAGACCCTCGTTCCAGGCACCCGGCAGGTCACTGACCTCGAGCGTGCCCTGGATCATCGCGCGCTCGAGCCGGAAGCGCAGGATCACATGCGCGGGATAGGTGATCTCGTCGGCATCGACGCGGATGAAGCCGCGCGCCACGCGCCGCCACTGCGACGCCAGGTTCGGGGCCGCGTAGGCCGCCGCATCGCCGCCGAAGGCCTTGCGCAGCTCGCCCCCGAGGAAGCGCAGGAAGGCATCCGACCGGCAGGCCTGCATCTCGACGATCAGCGACTGCGATTCATGCGCGGCCATGCCTGCCGCCTCGCCCACCGGCTGGCGCGCGAAGGCCTGCGGCAGGCCGCGTTCGTACAGCGCGTGGCCGGTCTCGTGCAGCACGCCGAGCAGCGCCTTCGCGACATCGTGCTCGTCGTAGAAGGTGGTGATGCGCACATCGGTCGGCGTGCCGCCGCAGAAGGGATGCAGCGATTCATCGAGGCGCGCGTGGTCGTAGTCGAGCCCGATGCGCGCCGAGAGCCGCCGGCACAATTCGCGCTGCACCGGCACCGGGAACGGACCGGGCAGCGGCACCGGCGCGGGCCGCGCGGCCTGGATCGCCTCGGCGCGCGGCAGCGCATCGGCCAGGAAGGCCTCGTAGGCGGCGAAGACAGGTTCGACATCGGCGGCGGTGACGCCGCGCTGGTAGCCATCCATCAGCGCGTCATAGGGGTCCATCGACAGCGCGGCGGCGAGCGCCTGCGCGGTCTCGCGCTGCAGGCGCACGACCTCGGCCAGCGCCGGCGCAACGCGGGCGAAGTCGGCCTGCGCCTTGGCCTCGCGCCAGATCTTCTCGCAGGCCGAATTGGCGCGCGCGGTGGCTTCCACCAGCTCGGTCGGCAGGGCGGTGGCGCGGGCATGGGCGCGCACCATCAGCGCCAGGTTCGCCTCCTCCCACAGGCCTTCGCCGCGCGCGATCTCGAGGTCCTCGGCGACCACGGGCGCGGTCAGCAATTCGTGCGACAGGCCGGCCAGCGCGGCGAGCTGCTCCCCGCGCGCCGCACCGCCGCCCGGCGGCATCATGGCCGAGGCGTCCCAGTGCAGCATGGCGGCGGCCTCGCCCAGCGCGGCAATGCGCGCGAAGCGGGCCTTGAGGCGCTCATAGGCGGGGTTGTGCATCGCGTATTCCGTCCTTCAGCCGCCGCCGCGCCCAGGCCAGGAACACCCCGGCGAGCGCGACGGCCAGGCCGTACCAGGTGATGGCATAGCCCAGGTGGTTGTTCGAGGGGCGCGGCATCCGCCGGTCGGGATCGGGCAGGGCGCGGCCCTCGCCCAGCGCCACCAGCGCGAAGGGGTAGGCCGGCGCAAGCCCGATCGCGGCCGCGATCGCCGCCGGGTCGAAGGTGTAGAAGCGCCGCGCCGCCGCGTCGTCGGTGGCAGAGAACATCCCGATGCGCTCGGCCGGGCGGACCCAGGCGGTGACGCGCACCGCACCCTCCGGCCGGTCGATCGGCCCGCGGGGTTCGAGCGGCACCCAGCCGCGATCGACCAGCACCGCAGGCGCGCCGTCGCGCAGCAGCGGCGTGACCAGCCGCGCGCCGAGCGTGGCGCCGCGCACCTCGAGCCCGACCAGCGCCTCCCGCCCATGGTCGAAGCGCCCGGCGGCCTCGACGCGGCTGAAGGGCAGCGGATCGGGCGGCAGCGGCGTGGCGGGGCCGGCCTCGGCGGCATCGATTCGGGCCAGGATGCCCGCCTTCCAGGTCAGGCGTTGCGCCTGCCAGGTGCCCAGGCCGAGCAGCGCCGCCATCACCGGCAGCACCACGAGCAGGGGAATCAGGATGGGGCGCAGCCGGGCCATGGCCCGGGCTATAGGCGCTGCGCCGCGCGGCCGGAAGACCGCGACCGGGTCAGCCGTCGCCGCCTTCGTAGCGGTCCTGGCCAGGGTCCGGCCGCAGGCCGCCCAGCACCCAGCCGAGCATGGCCCCGGTGGCGGCGAGTCCGGGCATCCAGCCGGCCTCGGCCTCGAAGGTGAAGGCCAGGGGGCAGGCGACGATGGCGCCCGCCAGGGCAAGGACGATGCGCAGACCCGGCATCCGGCGCCTGCATTGGCTGTCAGCCCGCGTCCGGCGGCGAGGGATCGCGGCGATGGCGCCATTGCAGCGCCGCCAGCGCCGCCTTGGCCACGCGCATGGTGATGACCGACAGCGGCAGCACGATCGCCGGCCACAGCACGGCATGGACCCAGAGCGGCGGCGCGAAGCGAACATCGACCCAGATGGCGAGGCCGACGGTCAGCGCGCCGATGACGAAGATGCCCGCCACCGCCGGCCCGTCGCCAGCGTCATGGGCGCGCAGGTCGAGGCCGCAGGAGTCGCAAGTGTCGCGTATATCGAGCAGGCCGCGGAACAGGGCCCCCTGCCCGCAGCGCGGGCAGCGCCCGAGCAGCGCAACCTTCCAGAGCGGTGCCTCGGTCGTCATGCGGGACCTCGCCAAACGGATACGGCCCGAGGCGCAGCCTCGGGCCGGGAGCGCGCGGCGCGACCGTGCCCCGCCTGGCAGGCGCCGCCTACGCGCCAGCGCGTGGCGCGTAAGCCAGGCCGCCGGTTGGCGGTGCCGTCGCTCGAGGTCACATCAGTGCGCTGCGATGACGCCGGCGCCCCACCAGTAGATGCAGACGAACAGGAACAACCACACCACGTCCACGAAGTGCCAGTACCAGGCCGCGGCCTCGAAGCCGAAATGCCTCTCGGGCGTGAAGTGCCCCTTCATGGCGCGGAACAGGCAGACGGCGAGGAAGGTGGTGCCCACCATCACGTGGAAGCCGTGGAAGCCGGTGGCGAGGAAGAAGGTCGAGGAATAGACCCCGCCGCCCGCGAACTTGAACGGCGCCAGGGAGTATTCCCACGCCTGCAGCGTGGTGAACAGGATGCCGAGCATCACCGTCAGCGCCAGGCCCTGGATCAGCGCCTTGCGATCGTTCTGGATCAGCGCCGCATGCGCCCAGGTGACCGTGCAGCCCGACAGCAGCAGGATCATGGTGTTGAGGAAGGGCAGGCCCCAGGGGTCGAAGGTCTCGATCCCGCGCGGCGGCCAGATCGGCGGCGCGGCAGCGCCCGAGACGTGCTCCGGATAGAGCGCGAAGTGGAAATACGCCCAGAAGAACGCGACGAAGAACATCACCTCGGAGGCGATGAACAGCGCCATGCCGTAGCGCAGGCCGATGCGCACGATCGGCGAGTGCAGGCCGGGCGTCGCGCTCTCCTTCAGGACGTCGCGCCACCACATGAACATGGTGCCGAGCACCATCGCGAGGCCGAGCCAGAACACCCAGGTTACCGACGAATGCGCCCAGAGGATGATGCCGAGCACCAGCGCGCCTCCGCCGAAGGCGCCGGTCAGCGGCCAGGGCGACGGATCGACCAGGTGATAGGGGTGCTTGTAGTGAGGCGCCGCGTCGCCGTGGGGCGCCTCGGCCTGGGTGGTGCTGGCCATCGGAATTCCTGGACCTCGGATCCTGCGCAGGGGAGAGACGCCCCCGCCCGTTTCGCGCCGCATCAATCCCGAAAAGCCAGGGCGGATCAAGCCCGCCGGCGGCATGATCGGACGGTCCCGCGCGGCGGCGCCGCGCGCGGGACCGGCTCAGTTGGTGCGCGCCCCCGCCCGGCCGACATGCGGCCCCGCATTGGCCAGCGCGCCGGCGCGCTGCGCGTCCTCGATGGTGCGGTAGAAGGTGTAGGACAGCGTGATGGTGGTGACGTCGCGCGTGTTGGGGTCCTCCGCGATGCGCGGATCCACCCAGAAGGAGACCGGCATGTCCACGCGCTGGCCGGGGGCGAGCGTCTGCTCGTCGAAGCAGAAGCACGCGACCTTGTGGAAGTAGCGCCCGACCTTCTCCGGCGTGACGTTATAGACGGAAATGCCGGTGACCGGCGTCTCGGCGCGGTTCGCGGCGGTGTAGAAGGCAAGGCCTTCCTCGCCAAGGTGCACCGTCATGGACGTCTGTTCGGCCTGGAAGTGCCAGGGCAGGGAGCGGTCGGTCTGCGCGGCGAAGCGCACCGTGATGCTTCGATCGGTCGCCCCCGGCGCGGCAAGCCCGCGCTGCACCGTGCCGTTGTAGCCCGTCACGCGGCAGAACAGGTCATAGAGCGGTACCGCGGCGAAGGACAGGCCAACCATGCCGGCGGCCACGCCGCCCATGACCAAACCCAGTCGGCGGTTGCGCTGGCGCAGGTCGCTCATCCGCGCAGGATCCGCGCCATGCCGACGAAGTAGAACAGCACCGACATCCCCACCAGCACCAGCAGGATGGCGATGTTGCGCCCGCGCCGGCGCTTGTGGAACAGGGCGAGCTCCTCGGGCGTCATGCGCCAAGCACCAGCCGGTCGAGCGCCAGCGCGCCGAACAGCACGAACAGGTAATACAGCGAGAAGCGGAAGCAGGCCTTGGCCGGCGCGTCCCGCGTCAGGCTGCGCCCGGCCTCGTCCTGCGCGTCGCGTAGAACCGCCAACGCATGGCGCAGGAACATCGCGCCCAGCACGGCCGCCACCGCCGCATAGGCCGGCCCGGCGAAGCCGACCAGCCAGGGTGCGAGGCCGAGCGGCGCCAGCAGCACGGTGTAGAACATGATCTGGCGGCGGGTCTCCCGCGCGCCGGCGGTCACCGGCAGCATGGGCACGCCGGCGCGCGCGTAGTCGTCATGCGCCCAGAGCGACAGCGCCCAGAAATGCGGCGGCGTCCAGGCGAAGACGATGGCAAACAGGATGATCGGCACCAGCGTGACATCGCCCGTCACCGCAGCCCAGCCGATCACCGGCGGGAAGGCGCCGGCCGCGCCCCCGATGACGATGTTCTGTGGCGTGCGCCGCTTCAGCCACATTGTGTAGACGAAGACGTAGAAAGCGATGGACAGCGCCAGGATCGCGGCCGCCGCCAGGTTGGTCGCCATCCACATCACGGTGACCGAGCCGACCGCAAGCCAGATGCCGAAGGCGAGCGCCGCGCGCGGCGCGATGCGCCCGTCGGGGATGGGCCGCTTCGCCGTGCGGCGCATCACCGCGTCGATGTCGCGGTCGAACCACATGTTGATGGCACCCGCGGCGCCCGAGGCCACGGCGATGCACAGGATGGCCGTCACCGCCAGCACCGGCGGCATCGCGAGCGCACCGGGCGCGACCAGCAGCCCGACCACGCCCGAGAAGACCACGAGCGTCATGACGCGGGGCTTCAGCAGCGCGATCCAGTCGCGCACCTCCGACATGTCATGCGACGCAGGAAGGGGGGCGGCGCCCCCCTGTCCCGGTTCCAGCGCGGTGTCGCTCATGGCGGCTCCGTTGGGCCGAGCGCCCTCAGCGGACGCGCGGCAGCTCGTCGAAGGAGTGGAAGGGCGGCGGCGAGGAGACCTGCCATTCCAGCGTGGTCGCCCCCGGACCCCACGGGTTGGCCGCAGCCTTCTCGCCGGTGCGGAAGGTCAGCCAGACCACGTAGAGGAACAGGATGAGCGACGCCGCCGAGATGTAGGACCCGACCGAAGCGATGAAGTTCCACGCCGTCAGCGCCTCCGGATAGTCAGGGTAGCGGCGCGGCATGCCCTGGTTGCCCGAGAAGTGCATCGGGAAGAAGGTCAGGTTCACGCCGACGAAGGTCAGCCAAAAATGCACCTTGCCCCAGTACTCCGGGTACTGCCGGCCGCTCATCTTGCCGATCCAGTAGTAGAAGCCGGCATAGATGCTGAACACGGCGCCGAGCGACAGCACGTAGTGGAAATGCGCCACTACGTAGTAGGTGTTGTGCAGGATCTGGGTGATCGGCGCGTTGGCCAGCACCACGCCGGTCACGCCGCCCACGGTGAACAGGAAGATGAAGCCGATGGCAAACAGCATCGGCGTCTTCAGCTCGATCGACCCGCCCCACATCGTTGCGATCCAGGAGAAGATCTTGATGCCGGTGGGCACGGCGATGACGAGCGTCGCGGCCATGAAGTAGGCGCGGGTGTCCACGTCCATGCCGGACTGGAACATGTGGTGCGCCCACACCACGAAGCCGACGAAGCCGATCGCCACCATGGCGTAGGCCATGCCGAGGTAGCCGAAGACGGGCTTGCGGCTGAAGGTGCTGACCACGTGGCTGATGATGCCGAAGCCCGGCAGGATCATGATGTAGACTTCGGGGTGGCCGAAGAACCAGAACAGGTGCTGGAACAGCACCGGGTCGCCGCCGCCCTCGGGCTTGAAGAAGGCCGTGCCGAAGTTGCGGTCGGTGATGAGCATGGTGATGGCACCCGCCAGCACCGGCACCGCCAGCAGCAGCAGGAAGGCGGTGACCAGCATCGACCACACGAACAGCGGCATCTTGTGCAGGGTCATGCCCGGCGCGCGCATGTTCAGGATGGTGGTGATGAAGTTGGCCGCGCCCATGATCGACGACGCACCCGCCAGATGCAGCGAGAACAGCGCCAGGTCCATCGCCATGGAGGGGTGGAACTGATTCGAGGACAGCGGCGGATAGATCGTCCAGCCCGCCCCCGGCCCTTCCCCGACGAACAGCGAGGCGCCGAGCAGCAGGAAGGCCGGCACCAGCAGCCAGAAGCTGATGTTGTTCATGCGCGGGAAGGCCATGTCCGGCGCGCCGATCATCAACGGCACGAACCAGTTGCCGAAGCCGCCGATCAGCGCCGGCATGACCACGAAGAACACCATGATCAGCCCGTGGGCCGACACGAAGGTGTTCCACATCTGGCCATCGGAGAAGATCTGCATCCCCGGGTGCTGCAGCTCGATGCGCATCAGCACGGACAGGCCGACGCCGATCACCCCCGCGAAGAGCGCGAAGATGATGTAGAGCGTCCCGATATCCTTGTGGTTGGTCGAGAACAGCCAGCGGTTGACGAAACCGGGCTTGTGGTCGTGGTGGTCGTGATGCGCGTCGGTTGCGGTGGCCATGTCTGTCCTCATCGGTCGCGCCTCAGCGGCGCGCCTCCGCGATCTGAAGGCTGTCGGTCTGCTCGGGGGCGGCGGCCTGCGCGGGGGCGGGCGCGTCGTCGGCGCGGGCGAAGCGCGTGCGCGCCTGCGCCACCCATGTCTCGAATTCTGCCTGCGGCACGGCACGCACCGCGATCGGCATGAACCAGTGGTTGGTGCCGCAGATCTGGTTGCACTGGCCGTAGAACACGCCCTCGCGGTCGGCGCGCATCCAGGTCTCGAGCGCGCGGCCCGGGATCGTGTATTTCTGGATGCCGAGCGCCGGCACGAAGAAGGAATGGATCACGTCGTAGCCGGTGGTCAGCACCCGGACGTCCACGCCGACCGGGATCACCAGTTCGTTGTCGACCGCCAGGCGGTACAGGTGGCGGCGCTCCGGCGGCAGCTGGTCCTCCGCCAGGGGGTAGCTGTCGAAGTTGAAGTTGCCGTGGTCCGGATAGGTGTAGTTCCAGTACCACTGGCGCCCCTGAACGCTGATGGTCAGCCCCGGATCCGGCGCACGGTCCTGCTTGTAGATCAGCTGGAACGACGGAATGGCGATGACCACGAGGATCAGGACGGGCACCACCGTCCAGGCCACTTCCAGAAGCGTGTTGTGGCTGACCTTGGACGGCGTCGGGTGCACCTCGGCACGGAAGCGCCACACGCAATAGGCCAGGAGCGCGAGAACGAAGACCGTGATCGCGACGATGATGGCGAAGACCAGGCTGTTGAAGCTGCTGATCCAGTCCTTGATGATCCCGCCAGACGGCTGCAGGCCCACGCCCCAGGGCGCCGGCGCGCCCACCATGCCTTGCGCCAGGGCCGGCCCGGCCGCCATGGCCAGGACCAGACCGAGCATTGCCGCCCAGAGGCGCTTCGCATCGCTCAACCGCATCACCATTCCCCGGGCGCGTTGACCGCGCCGCCACGCCTGAAACATGCGCGCCCGCCGATGGACCGGACGCGGGCGGACCATAGTCGCGCCACCCCGCACCACACAAGTGAGCACGCCGCGTGAAACGCCAATCCCGCGACGGCATCTTGTCGGCGTTTCGGCGTCCTCGCGGGGCCGCCGACCAACGCCGTGCGGCAGCGCCATCTCCGTGCACCGCGCCACGGCAGCAGCGGGTGCTGCGCCGGCGACGCGCCGCGCTGCCGCTGCGTCAGGGGCGCGGGCCGCGCGGGGCAATCCACACGCCGCCCGGCACCGGCCAGGGCTGCGCGGGCTGGATGGTCGGGTCGGGCGGGCAGATCGGGCGCATCACGCCGCAATCCCACGCGAATCGGTCGGGCCGGCCGGTCAGCTGGCCGCCGCGCTCGAAGCGGCATTCGCACAGCTTGCCGGCAAGGCAGGCCGTCTGGCCCTCGGTCTCGGTGGTGCAGGCGGGCGGGGCCTGGGCGGCGGCGGGGGCGGGGGCGGCGGCCAGCAGGACAAGCAGCAGCATCTTGCGCATTGCCGTAGCCTGCGCCGCAAAGATTGCCGTCCGGTGCATGCTGCGGCCCGCGAGGCGCTGCCGCCGCGCGCCCCTCTCTCGCGGCACGGCACGGCATGATTCGGCGTAGGCTCCCTGGCTGGCCCCGGCGTGCATCAGTGCCGGTGCCACGATCCAGGGTCGGCTGATCCATGGGCCCGCTGCGCATCCTGATGCATGCGGCGAGGCGGTTCCGCTATCCGCCATCTCGCATGCATGCGCGCATCCTCGCCGTGGTGGTCGTGCCGGCCCGGCTTCCCGTATCGGGGGCTGGCCCGACTGGGCGCGCGTGGAGCATCGGGGCGCGCCGCATGCCCGCCCTTGAGGTGGCGCAGGACCGCGCATCCCGCCAACGCTCAATCAACGGCTTGACGCGCCCCCCATCGCCGGGAGTAGGAGACTTGACCGGCATCAAGACCGGCACCGGCCGCGCGGCCCCGCGCAGCGCCGCCGGAGGTTGGGATAGGCAGACCTGATCGACCGGCGCCCGCTCGGCGCCGGATCTCAGACCCCATTCGGGGCCGCCGTGAGACGTGAGGCCGCGCCATGTCCCTTGCCGACCCATCCCCCGACACTGCCGTTCCGGCCGCCTTTGCCCGCCTGTGCGGCGGCCGCGCCTGGTCCGCGCGCCTGGCCGACCTCACGCGTCGCACCCAGTCGGGCGCGCTGTCCGGTCGCGCCGCGCAGCAGCGCCATGCCCTGGAATTCACGCTCGCCCGCGCGGCGGATCCGCGCGCGGCAGGGCGCCTTTCGCCGGCCGAACGCCGCGTGCTGGCCTTCGCGCAGGATGCCGTGCGCCTGGCCCGCAGCCTGCCCGAGGCGCCGCGCGCCCGCCTGCGCGCCCTGGTGCAGGAAGGCCTGACCGGCGAGGCGACGCTGATCCCGCTGTTCCACCTGCTGCGCACCGCCGCGCTGTTCCGCGCGCGCGGTTTCGCCGTGGAGTTCGCCGGCCTCGCCGAGGACGCCCCCTTCGACCTGCGCGTGACGCGCGAGGGCGTGGCCGCCGAGGTCGCCTGCGAGACCGTCTCGGCCGAGGACGGCCGCCCGGTGCATCGCGGCGACTGGTGCGCGCTGGTCGATCGCGTGAACCCGGAGCTGCAGACCTGGCTTGCCGCCCATCCCGGCCGCTACCTGCTCAAGATGACGCTGCCCGAGGGCCTGTCCGGCCCCGACAAGGCGGTCGAGCTGCAGGGCCGCATCATGGCCCTGCTGGCCGAGCAGCGGCGGCAGGATGCCAGCGCCGACGCCGTGCTGAAGCTCGACCCGCTGGTGCTGGCCGGGGCGCAGGCCGGCGCCACTCTGCCGCGCAGCCTGCGCGCCCAGTTCGGGCCGGAGGCGCACCTCGCCGTCACCGGCGACCCCGCCGGCGGGTCGGTCTTCGTCATGGCGGCACGCGCGGGGCGTGAGAACGCGGTGGCCGAGGCGGTGGTCGGGCGCATGCGCCTCGCCGCGGAAAGCCGGCTCACGGGTGCGGCGCCGGGCATCCTCGCGATGTTCGTCGATGACCTCGACCGCGGCGAATGGCGGTCCCTGCGCGAGACGCTGGAGCTGGAAGGCGCCACGCGCCGCTTCCTGACCGAGACCGCGGCGCGGCGCGTGGTCGCGGCGGTCTGCGCCTCGCGCATGGAAATGTTCGGCATGGCGCCGCCCGATGCGGCGGAGGATGGCGAGCTGCGCTTCCGCAACCCGTCGCACCCGGCCGGCAAGCTCGCGGCGCTGGCCCCGGCGGTGACATCCTCGATGTAGGGGGGCGCGCCGCCCGGCCGCCTTGTCGCGGGGATGGCGCCGGTGTCACTCTCGTGTGCGCCCGCCCGCCGGCGGGACGACCAGCAGGAGACACCCCCATGCGCCGTCGGTCCTTCCTCGCTGCCGCCGCGTCGCTGCCCGCCGCGCCGGCGCTCGCGCAGAACGCGCGGGCGCGCACGCTGCGCTTCGTGCCGCAGGCCAACCTCACCTCGCTCGACCCGATCTGGACCACCGCCGCGGTCACCGAGAACCATGGCTGGACGGTCTACGACACGCTGTATGGCATGACCGACGACCTGCGCGTGCAGCCGCAGATGGCCGAGGGACACACGGTATCCGACGACGGGCTCACCTGGTCGATCCGCCTGCGCGAAGGGCTGCGCTTCCACGATGGCGAGCCGGTGAGCGCGCAGGACTGCGCGCCCTCCCTGGCACGATGGTCGCGGCGCGACACCTTCGGCCAGTCGCTCGGCGCCGTGGTCGATGCCTTCGAGGCGGCGGATGACCGCACCATCCGCATCCGCCTGAAGTCGCGCTTCCCGCTGCTGCTCGAGGCGCTCGCCAAGCCCGCGGCCGTGGTGCCCTTCATGATGCCCGAGCGCCTGGCGCGCACCGACCCCTTCCAGCAGGTGACCGAGGTGATCGGCTCCGGCCCCTTCCGCTTCCTGCGCGACGAGTATGTCTCGGGCTCGCGCGTCGCCTACGCGAAGTTCGACGGCTACGTGCCGCGGCAGGAAGCGGCCTCGCGAACCGCCGGGGGCAAGGTCGCAAACTTCGACCGTGTCGAATGGACCATCATGCCCGACAGCGCGACCGCTTCGGCGGCGCTGCAGGCGGGCGAGATCGACTGGTGGGAGCAGATCAACGCCGACCTCGCGCCGCGCCTGCGCCGCACGCGCGGGGTCGAGGTCGCGGTGCTGAATACGCTCGGCTACATCGGCGTGGCGCGCTTCAACCACTTGCACGCACCCTTCAACAATCCGGCCATCCGCCGCGCGCTGCTGGGTGCGATCACGCAGGAGGATTTCCTGCGTGGCGTCACCGGCAACGACCCCTCGGCCTTCAAGCAGTGCCTGTCGATGTGGCCCTGCGGCACGACCTATGAGAGCACCGCCGCGAACACCGCGATGCAGGGTCCGCGTGACCTCGACGCCGTGCGCGCCGCGATCCGCGCGGCGGGCTACAACAACGAGAAGGTCGTCATCATCAACCCGACCGACTTCCCGACCATCGGCCCCTTCGGCCAGATCATGGCGGACCTGCTGAAGCGGGTCGGCATGAACGTGGACCTGGTCGAGACCGACTGGGGATCCGTGGTGCAGCGCCGCGCCAGCAAGGAACCGCCCGAGCGCGGCGGGTGGTCGATCTTCCACACCTGGTGGCCGGGCGTGTCCATCATCAACCCCGCGGTCAACGCCACGCTGCGCGGACAGGGCGATCGCGGCTGGTTCGGCTGGTACGACAATCCGCGCGTCGAGGAGGCCGCATCCCAGTGGCTGCTCGCCGAGACGGAGGCCGAGCAGAAGCGCCTGGCCGACGTGATCCAGCGCGAATCCTTCGAGAACGTGCCGGTGCTGCCGCTCGGACAGTTCTTCATCTCGACCGCCTATCGCACCGGGCTGACGGGCTTCGTGCCGGGGTCCGGCGCCTATCCGTGGAACATCCGGCGAGGCTGAGGGCGATGCCGCGGCTGACGCGCGACGAGATGCGGGGCAAGGCCCAGACGGTGCTGGGCCTGGTCGATCCCGCGGTGCTGGGCAGCACCCTGATGCACGAGCACCTGATCTGGGACATCCGACCGCCCGCCATCCGCGACCGCGACCCGGGCGAGGAACCAGGCCTGGCGAACCACTGGGGCATGAGCAGCTCGACCGCCGCATCGCCCGCGAACGCCTGGCAGCCTAGCGTCGAGGTTGCGACCGAGGCGGTGGCCGAGGCCGTGGCGGCCGGCTGCGAGACCATCGTGGAACTGTCGATCGGCGGGCTCTCGCCCGACCCGGACGGGCTGGTGCAGGTGGCGCAGGCCACCGGCTGCCACATCGTCATGGGGTGCGGCCATTATGTCGAGGACTACCAGTTCCCCGAGAACCACACGCGGAGCATCGACGACTTCGCCGCGGAGATGGTGGCGCAGGTGCAGGAAGGGATGTGGGGCACGCAAGTGCGCGCCGGGCTGATCGGCGAGATCGGCTGCCAGGGAGCCTGGACGCCGCTCGAGCGCCGGGTGATGGAAGCCGCGCTGATCGCCCAGCAGGAGACCGGTGCGGCACTGACCATCCACCCCGCCCGCCGCCAGGACAGCCCGCAGGAGGTGATGGATTTCATCGCCGCGCGCGGCGGCGACCCGTCGCGCACCATCATGGACCATATCGACCGCACCATCATGGACGACGACGCGCTGTTCCGCCTGGCGGATACCGGCGTGGTGCTCGAATGGGATTTGTTCGGCCAGGAGAGCAGCCTCTATGTCCACAACCTGGACGTGGACATGCCCAATGACGCGGGCCGCCTGCGCGCCATCCGCAAGGTGCTGGACCGCGGGCACCGCGGCCAGGTGGTCATCAGCCACGACATCTGCCACCGCGCGCACATGACGCGCTGGGGCGGCTGGGGCTACGCCCATATCCATCGCACCGTGCTGCCGCTGATGCGGCGGCGCGGCTTCAGCGAGGCCGAGATCCGCGAGATCCTGGTGGACACCCCGCGCCGCCTGCTGACCTTCGCCTGACACCCGGCCCGGCGGCCCCGGCGGCCGCCGGCGTGGCGGATCAGGCCGCGCGCATGTCCATCGGCACGGCGGGCATGCCCGTCGCGGCGGCACTGCCCGGCTGCCAGGCGGCGCCGCGCCCCATGGATGGATCGCGCAGCACATAGCCCCGCCCCCAGACCGTGCCGATCAGGTCGGTGGCGCCAGCCTGCGCGAGCTTCTTGCGCAGCTTGCAGATGAAGACGTCGATGATCTTCACCTCCGGTTCATCGATGCCGCCATAGAGGTGGTTCAGGAAGGCCTCCTTGGTCATCACCACGCCCTTGCGCAGCGCGAGCAGTTCCAGGATGGCGTATTCCTTGCCGGTCAGGTGCACGGCACGGCCATCGACCGTCACCTCGCGCGAGCCGAGGTTCAGGTTGAGCGGGCCTGTCAACGCCGGTTGAATTCTGACCCGCTTTGCGTGGGGTCGCCGATCGAAACCTGACCCATGTGATGCCCGGGGTGGGGCTCGCCCCACCCCGGGCGGCGCCTCTCAACGGCTTTCCTTCTTCGCCATCACGCCTGCCCGGCGCTTGTCCTTCAGCCGATAGCTCTCGCCGCTGATCTGCACGACGGTCGCGTGGTGCAGCAGGCGGTCGAGCATCGCCGCCGTCAGCACCGTCT